>NZ_JBWKWP010000005.1:0-375149 GCF_059422285.1 Curvibacter sp. GW821-FHT01G03 | reverse complement strand
AGACCAGTAGTAGGACAGTTCTGCATGGGCAAATGCATAATTGACGCGATCCCTTATTGATGCAAGGGTAGCCATTCCTCCTAGATGAATGATCGGATACCCAGGATTTATACCTCTTGAGATGCTGTTATTGTTCTTTGCCCCGAAGACACCATCCACATGCGCCGAATGCCAGAACTCCCATGCATTTGGATCGTTATAAAGTGTCGGATAGCTTGCTGACTCATTCTGATGGTTGGAACCGATAACGAGATCGCTTGAGATTGGCGCTACCAATGGTGCATCAAGAATATAGACAGGTGGCTTGTTAAAGCCGCTTGTGAAGTTTGCAGCATCATTGGTGTTGGCAAACCCTTTGTACCACGGAATGACCTCAGCCCCCGAATACACATCTCCCGGGGCAGTTTGTGAGTCAACCAATCTTTTAATTTGCTTTCTTTCGACCTCGAAGATTTCTATGATTCCACTTTCAGACGTCTGAAGCTGTCTAATCTTCTCGGGCGATGCATCAATTTCAAACTCTGTGGCAACCCACGAAAGTACCTTAATCGGCTTGTGTCCGATTTTTTTCAAAATAGCGTCTGCTACATGGCGGATACTGGGTATTTCAAGGTCGGGACCGCCAAATTTTGCATTTTTGGTGTCGCGATGGCGGTAGCCTTTATTTTTTTCGGCTTCTACGAACTTCGCAACAAAGAAAGGGTCAAGTGCGACTCTGCATCTTACCTCTCCGCTCTTGTTTTTAATTTTTCTTGGGCTTTGTGGATGATGATCGTCCTCTTTTTGGGTATTTCTTGTGCACTCGCAATAGTGCTGCAGATTATCGAGATGAATGCTGCTGTTATGCGGAGATTTGAGGTCAGCATATTTTCTCTCACGATATCGATGATTCTTGGAGGTGCTGTTTATGAATTTCCAATACAAAAATTCTGGTGTGGGCAGCTTTGTCGCACAAACGCGGGCCGTCGAACTGTTAGCTTGAGCTGACGAGTGGGCCCAAGGGCGCAAGCAGCGCTGAAAGCCAATGAACGGGCTGGCGCACAACACCGCGCCCAAAGCGAGAGGTCCGCTGCCGATCTGACCAGGGCAGGCCCGCTTCACCCGCACCTTCTGGATGTCCAGGCCTGCATGCAGGCCACCTGGGCCTTTGTACGCGAGACGGTGCAGGGCTTGCAGGACTGGATCAACCCGTCCGCTTGACAGCGGGGTCTGGTGAGGGTTTGCCACGGGTGGACAGGCGGGCACGCTCGTGACATCTTGTGACAACGCGTCGCGCAGTTGCAGCGCGGTTCATTCCCAAGAAGATAGGAGCCTCGGCCATGAAGACACGCCAGAGAATCCTGCTGATGAGCCTGGCCTCGCTGCTGGGCATGGCCTTGATCAGTGCCACGGGCCTGCAAGCTCTGCGCCAGACCCTGGTGGAGGGCAAACAGGAGCAGATCCTGAAAGTGGCCCGATTGGCCCAGGGCGTGGTGGCGCAGTACCAGCAACTGGAAAGCGCCGGCAAGCTGAGCCGTGAACAGGCTCAGACCCAGGCCCGCGAGGCGCTGACGGGCATGCGCTTTGAAGACGACTACCTGTTTGTGCGCACCCTCGACAACGTGATGCTGGTGCACGCCGACCCGCGTCGCGTGGGCAAGGTGGACAAGGGCTCTCGCACCGATGATGGCCGCCTGACCTCCGAGGTCTACCGCGACGGCCTCAGCCGCGCCCGCCAGGTGTTCATGACCGCCTACGTGGCCCGGCCATCCGCGACCGACAAGAGCGAAGTGCCCAAGCTGCTGGGCGCCATCCTGGACGAGCGCTGGGGCTGGGTCATCGGCAACGGGGTGTTCATCGACGACATTGACGCGATCTACCGCAGCTACCTGTTGCGCTTTCTGGGTCTGGGTGGCGTGGTGCTGGCCGTTTTGCTGGGTCTGGGCTGGCGCACCCATCGCGTGCTGCAGCGGCAGCTTGGGGGCGAGCCCGATTACGCGGCCACCATTGCCCGGGGCATCGCCGCAGGGCGGTTGGACCAGTCCATCGTGCTGGAAGGGCCCGCTGAAAGCCTGTTGGGTCAGATGCAAACCATGCAGCGCTCGCTGCGCGACGTGGTGCAAAAGGTTCAGCAGGGGGCGTCCACCATCCGCCAGGCGGCCGAGGAGGTGGCCCAGGGCAGCCAGGACCTGTCCAACCGCACCGAGCAGGCGGCGGCCAGCCTGGAGGAGAGCGCCTCGTCGATGGAACAACTGACCGACAACGTTCAGCACAACGCCGAGGCGGCACAACAGGCCCGTCAGCTGGCCTTGCAGGCCAGCGATGTGGCCAGCCGAGGGGGCTCGGTGATGGCTCAGGTGGTGAGCACCATGGCCGAGATCAATGATTCATCGCGGCGCATCGGCGACATCATCGGCGTGATCGATGGCATTGCATTCCAGACCAACATCCTGGCGCTCAACGCGGCTGTCGAGGCGGCCCGTGCCGGTGAGCAGGGGCGCGGCTTTGCCGTGGTGGCCAGCGAGGTGCGCAGCCTGGCAGGCCGCAGCGCCCAAGCCGCCCGCGAGATCAAGGCCCTGATCGCCGATTCGGGCAGCCGGGTCGAGAACGGCAGCCACCTGGTCCAGCAGGCGGGCTCCACCATGGACGACATCGTGAAAGCGGTGGACCAGGTCAGCGTCATGATCCAGGACATCTCGGAGGCCGGCGCGCAACAAAGCCGCAGCCTGGGCGAGATCGGCAGCGCGGTGTCGCAACTCGACCAGATGACGCAGCAGAACGCGGCCCTGGTCGAGCAAAGCTCTGCTGCGGCCGCCAGCCTGCAGGAGCAGGCCCAGCGGCTGACGGGGACGGTGGGACATTTCCATTGTTAAGGTCGATGGCCCGCCGATGGCCGGGTGTGCGCCCACCGCGAGAACAGGCTCTCAGGCTGACCCAGACCAGGGGTTGAACAGATCGATGCCCAGGCCTTCGAAATCATGGGTGTGGCGTGTCACCATGCACAGGCCGTGAGCGGCTGCGGTGGCCGCCAGCAGCGAGTCGATGGTCGGCAGGGGTCGGCCAGCCTTCGCCAACAAGCGGCCCCAACGATCGCCGACAAGCTGATCCACCGGCAGGATGCGCCCTTGGAAGTAGGCCGGAAGCTCGGTCTCCAGCCAGTCGTTCAAGATCTGCCTTTTCGGAAGGTCCTGCAGGCTGTCGATGCCTTTGCGGATTTCTCCGAGGGTGAGGACGCTGAGGAACAAGGCGCGAGACGGGCGTTGTGATATCCAGTGGGCGACGGCGGGGTTGGGGGCCTTACGCCGCAACTCGGACAGCACGTTGGTGTCCAGCAGATAGCTCACCAGGGAACCTCGGGTACGGTGTCCTGTTGCCGTGTCAGGTCCAACTCCAGGTCCGGAAACGGCGCCTGCTGCATGAATTCCACGAGAGACTGATGTCGACCTGAGAGCGATTCATATTGCTTTTGGGATAGCAGAACCGCCACCGGGCGCCCGTGCAGGGTGATGTCCTGTGGGCCTTCGGTTTCGGCCTTCTTGACGACTTCGGAGAAGCGGGCTTTGGCTTCTTGAACTTGCCAGATGGACATGGGTGCCTCCGTGAATTCTGACCAGACAGGTCATAGTTTATCGCCATGCCATGGGCAGGTGCTTTCGGTGCCCTGTCCGCCGGTCAGTTCGTCAGTTCGTCAGCCTTTCAGCTTGTGCGCCGGCAAGCGTGCCGCCAGCCGCTCGCCCATCTCCGCGCCCAGTGCCTGCAGGCCGCTCAGCGGGCGCACCATCACCTCAAACTCGGTGATCAGCCCTTGGGCGTCAAACTGGATCAGGTCGATGCCCTTGAGCGCCTTGCCCTTCACGTTGGCGCTGAACTCCAGCACCACGCTCAGGCCATCGTCGCTGGCCAGTTCTCGGTGGTAGGCAAAGTCTTCAAACACTTGCATCACCGTGCCCAGGATCATCTCCAGCGCGGCCGCCGGGCCATACGGCGTGTGCGCCATCGGCGAGCGGAACACGGCGTTGGGGTGCAGCAAGGTGCTCAGGCCGCTGAGGTTTTTGGTTTGCACCATGGCGTGCCAGCGGGCCAGGGAGGCCTGCACGGCGGGGTTCAGGTGGGTCAGGGTGTTGATCATCGCAGTCTCCTTTGGGGGTTCAGATTTGGGCGGCGAGGGTGGTGCCTTGGTGGATGGCACGCTTGGCATCCAGTTCGGCGGCCACATCGGCACCGCCGATCAGGTGCACGCTGCAGCCGGCGGCCCGCAGCCCTTCGTACAACTCGCGCTGGGGTTCTTGGCCGGCGCAGACCACCACGTTGTCCACGGGCAGCAACTGGGGTTGGCCGTCCACGGTGATGTGCAGGCCTTCGTCGTCGATCTTCTGGTAGGCCACTGAATTCGTCATGGCCACGCGGCGGGCCTTCAGGGCGCTGCGGTGGATCCAGCCCGTGGTCTTGCCGAGTTGGTCGCCCACCTTGCTGTCCTTGCGCTGCAGCAGGTGCACCTGGCGTGGCGAGGCCTCCACCTGCGGGCGGGCCAGTCCGCCGGCCTGGGCATAGCTTGGGTCGATGCCCCATTCGGCATAGAACTTGGTCGGGTTCTGGCTGGCGCTGTCGCCCGCATGGGTGAGCACCTCGGACACATCAAAGCCAATGCCCCCGGCCCCGATCACGGCCACCGAGCGGCCCACGGGCTGGTGATCGCGCAACACGTCGAGGTAACCGAGCACCTTGGGGTGGTCGATGCCCTCGATCGCCGGGGTGCGTGGCACCACGCCGGTGGCCAGCACGATCTGATCAAAGCCCCCAGCCTTCAGGCCGGCCACATCGACGCGGGTGTTCAGGTGCAGAGCCACCTTCGTCAACTCAAGCTGGCGTTTGAAGTAGCGCAGGGTTTCATGGAACTCCTCCTTGCCCGGCACCTGTTTGGCGATGTTGAACTGGCCGCCGATCTCGGCCGCGGCGTCAAACAGGCTGACCTGGTGGCCACGCTCGGCGGCGGTGACCGCAAAGCTCAATCCGGCCGGGCCGGCGCCCACCACGGCGATCTTCTGCGGCTGGGCCGTGGGCTCGATCAGCAGCTCGGTCTCGTGGCATGCCCGGGGGTTGACCAGGCAGGAGGTGATCTTGCCGCCAAAGGTGTGGTCCAGGCAGGCCTGGTTGCAACCGATGCAGGTGTTGATTTCGTCGGCCCGGTTGTCGGCGGCCTTTTGCACAAAGAAAGGGTCGGCCAGCAGGGGGCGGGCCATCGACACCATGTCGCAGACGCCGTCGGCCAGCAGTTGTTCGCCGACTTCGGGCGTGTTGATGCGGTTGGTGGCCACCAGCGGGATGCCGACATGCCCCTTGAGCTTGCCGGTCACCCAGGCGTAGGCCGCGCGCGGCACCTTGGTGGCGATGGTGGGGATGCGGGCCTCGTGCCAGCCAATGCCGGTGTTGAGGATTGTGGCCCCGGCGGCTTCGATGGCCTGGGCCAGGGTGATCACCTCGGCCAGGGTGGAGCCGCCCTCGACCAGGTCGAGAGCCGACAGACGGTAGATGATGATGAAGTTCGGGCCCACCCGCTCACGCACCTGCCGCACGATTTCGACGGCAAAGCGGATGCGGTTTTCGTAGGGGCCCCCCCATTCGTCGCTGCGGTGGTTGGTGCGCGCCGCAATGAACTCGTTGATCAGGTAGCCCTCCGAGCCCATGATCTCGACGCCGTCATAGCCCGCCCACTGGGCCAGGGCGGCGCAATTCACGAAATCGGCGATGGTCTGCTCCACCTCTTCACCTGACAGGGCCTGGGGCACAAAGGGGTTGATGGGCGCCTGAAGTGCACTGGGGGCCACCAGGCCTTTTTGATAGGAATAGCGGCCGAAATGCAGGATCTGCATGGCAATCTTGCCCCCCGCCGCGTGCACGGCCTCGGTCACCGTGCGGTGCTGCAGGGCTTCGGCCTCGGTGCTGAGCTTGGCGCCGCCCTTCATGGGGCGGCCCGCGTCATTCGGGGCGATGCCGCCGGTCACCATCAAGGCCACGCCGCCGCGGGCGCGCTCGGCGTAAAAGGCGGCCATGCGCTCAAAGCCGTTCGGCACCTCTTCGAGGCCCACATGCATGGAGCCCATCAACACGCGGTTCTTGAGGGTGGTGAAGCCCAGGTCCAAGGGCTGCAGCAGGTGAGGGTAGGGGTGGCTCATCGTCGGTCTCCGTTTTAATTGCAACTGGTTGCATAAAATTCTAGAGGCAAAATTGGTCTTTGTGCAACCGGTTGCATAAACGGTGGCCCAAGCGCCCCAAAAGCTGTGTTGAGGCAAAATCTTCCCCATGTCCCTGCCCCATGCCTTGCTCACGGCCCTGATCGAGCGACCCAGTTCAGGTTTTGACCTGGCGGCCCGTTTTGACAAATCGATGGCCTATTTCTGGCAGGCCTCACACCAGCAGATCTACCGTGAACTGGGCCGGCTGGAAGAGGCGGGCTGGGTGCGCTCCAGTGCCGACGAAAGCGCCCGGGGCGGGCGCAAGGTCTACGAAGTGCTGGACGCGGGGCGTGAGGAACTGCGCCGCTGGGTGGCCGAGCCCGCCGACCCGCGGCCCCTGCGCGAGGAACTGATGGTGCGCCTGCGGGCTGATGCCGCCGTCGGCCCCTGTGGCCTGGAGCCCGAAATTGCCCGTCGGCTGGCCCTGCACCAGGCCCAGCTGGCGGTCTATCAGGCCATCGAACAACGCGACTTTCCAGCGGGCGGTGACCAGCGAGCCCAGCGCCTGCAGCACCTGGTCCTGCAGGCCGGCATCATGGTGGAGTCCATGTGGTGCGAGTTCTCAGAGCGCGCCCTGGCCATCCTGAATGAACCCGAGCCTGAGGCCGGCGAGGGCTCCCCTGCAGCGGATCAGGCAGCAGGCCCGCCATCCCCGTGAACAAAGGGGATCGCGTGCTCCACCGTGTCCCAGATGAAGCGCCCTGAGGGCGATTTCTGTTCTTCCACGATGTGGGCCACCAGCCCGGCCGCACGCGAGATCACGGCAAAGCCGCGCATCACGGCGGTGGGCACGCCCAGTTCGCCCAGCAGGGCGGCCACGGCGCCGGTGGCGTTGATCGTGACGGGGCGGCCCCAGACCTCGTCCACCGCTTGGGACAAGGTCATCAAGGCATCCAGATGGGCCCCCTTCAACTCGGGCTCGGCCCGGCCCAGCTCGATGAGCTTGTAGGCGCGCGGGTCCACCGGTTTGTGCAGGTGGTGGCCGAAGCCGGGCACGGCCTGTTTGCGCGCGCGATGCTCACGGGCGATGGCCAGCGCTTCGGCGGGCCCATCCGGGGCGGCCAGGATGCGGTCCAGCAAGCGGGAGCCGTTCTCCATGGTGCCCACAAAAGAGCTGCCCACGGCCAGCAGACCGGCCGCCACCGCGCCCTGCAGGTTCTCGGGGGCGCTCATGTAGATCAGGCGGGTGGCAATGGCGCTGGGGGTCAGGCCGTGCTCCATCAGCACCACCAGCACCACGTCGGTGATGCGCACATCCACCGGTCGCAGCGGTCGCCCCAGGATTTGCATCAGCATCACCTCGGTGAAGCCTTTTTGGCCCATCAGGTCTTCGACCAGATCCGCATCGCGGTAATGCAGGCTGGTCAGGGTGTGGCGGCACAGGCCGGTGGTCGGGGTGTTCTGGGCTTGGGGGGTCGTCATGGGGATTCCTTTGGAACAGTTTCAGGCAGCGGGGCTCAGCGCTTGCTGGCGCACCTCGGTCTTGAGCACCTTGCCCACGGGTGAGCGGGGCAGGCTGGCATGGAAGTGGATGCGCTTGGGGGTCTGCACCGGGCCCAGGCGCTCACGCACATAGGCGATCAGCGCGGCCTCGCTGGGCAGGGGCAGGGCATCGGGGCGCAGTTGCACTGCGGCCTGCACCGATTCGCCCCACTTGTCGTCGGGCACGCCGAACACCACGCATTCGTGCACGGCCGGGTGCTGACCCAGGGCGTTTTCCACATCCACCGGGTAGACGTTGAAGCCACCGGTGATCACCACGTCACGCAGGCGGTCCTTCAGGAACAGGTAGCCCTGTTCGTCGATCAGGCCCCGGTCGCCGGTGTGCAGCCAGCCTTCCACCAGAGTTTCGGCGGTCTTTTCGGGCAGGCGCCAATAGCCGCTCATGAGCAGGTCGCCGCGCGCCACCACCTCGCCGATCTCGCCGGGCGGCAGGATCTCACCGCTGGGCGACATGATGGCCACGTCGCTGAACCAGGCGGTGCGCCCCACCGCGGCCCAGTGGCGCTCGTCCTCGAAATCGTCCGGGCGCATCACGGTCAGGATCTGCGGCGCCTCGGTCTGGCCATAGGTGGTGCCCAACACCGGGCCGAAGAATTCGCGCACGGCGCGGATCTTCTCGGGCGGCATGGGGGCCCCGCCATAGATCAACTGGCGCAGTTGCGGGTAGTCGGCCCGGCTGCTGCCGGGCAGGGCCATCAGCATGTAGATCAGGGTCGGGGGCATGAAGCACACCGTGCCGCCACGCTCGAGAAAGGCCTGGCGCACCGCCTCGGCCCCGCCCTGGGCCAGCAGCACATGGCAGCCGCCCTGGGCCAGCACGGGCAGCAGGTAGGTCGAGGTGCCGTGCGTGATCGGGGCGGCCACCACATAGCGCGTGTGCTCGTCAAAGCCCCAGGCCTGGATCTGGTTGACGATGTTGGCCATCCAGGCCCGGTAGGGCTGCATCACGCCCTTGGGCAGGCCGGTGGTGCCCCCCGTGAACTTGATGGCCTGGGTGGCCTGATCAGGTTGATGGAAGTGAGGCTCGGGCGCTTGGGCATGGCGCTCGATCAGACGGGTCAGTGCGGCCCCACCCAGGGCGATGCGGTGGCCCGGGGCCTCGCCCAACAGGGCGGTGCCGGCCTCGTCGAGCACCAGCACGCTGGGCTCGGTGGCGTCGACGATGCGGCGGATTTCGGGCGCAGTGCTCTTGGGGTTCAGCGGCACCCAGGTCTTGCCGCAGGCCAGCACGGCCAGCAGGGCCACGATGTGGTCGGCGCTGTTGTGGGCACAGATGGCCACCCGGCTTTGCTCGTGCGGGTCGGCCGCCAGCAGGGCGGCGGCGACGGCGCGCACGCGGCGGGCCAGCTCGGCATAGGGGATGCATTGATCCGGGGCATCGATGGCGATGCGCTCGGGCCAGCGCCGGGCGGCGCGCCAGAAGAAATCAATGGGGTACATATCGGGTTCTCGTGAACGGTGATCAGTGAACGGTGATCAGTGAGTGGGGTCAGAGAGTGGAGGTTGGTGCGCGGCTCAGTCGGCCTTGGCCCCGGAGGCCTTGACCACCTCACGCCAACGCTTGATCTCGTTGGCGATGGTCTGGCGCATCTGCTCGGGCGTGCCGGGCAGGGGGGTGGCCGCCATCTCTTGCAGACGCTGGCGCAGCTCGGGCTGGGCCAGCGATTTGTTCAGCGCCTGGTTCAGGCGCTCCAGCACGGCGGCCGGGGTGCCGGTGGGCGCGGCCAGGCCAAACCATGACTGCACCTCCAAGCCCGGGTAACCCGATTCGGCCAGCGTGGGCACATCTGGCAGCAGCGGCGAGCGCTGGGCGCTGGTGACGGCAATGGCCCGCAGACGCCCGGCCTTGATGTGGGGAAGCGCCGAAGGCATGTTGTCGAACATCGACTGCACCTGGCCACCGATCAGGTCGCTGATGGCGGGGGCGCTGCCTCGGTAGGGCACATGCAGCAGGTTCAGGCGGCTCTGCATCTTGAAGATCTCCCCCGACAGGTGGATCGACGAGCCGCTGCCCGATGAGGCAAAGGTGATGCCCTCTTTGTTCGCCTTGGCAAAGCGCTGGTAGTCGCCCACCGATTGGATGGGCAGAGTCGGGTTGACCACCAGCACGTTGGGAATGCTGGCGATCAGCCCGATGGGCTCGAAATCCTTCACCGGGTCATAGCCCAGGCGCGGATACAACGACGCGTTGATGGTGTTGGCAATCGTGTAGACGTAAAGGGTGTAGCCATCGGCTGGCGCGTGGCTGACGGCCTCGGCCCCCACATTGCTGTTGGCGCCGGTGCGGTTGTCGATGGTCACTGGCTGGCCCAGCTGTTCGCTCAAGCGCTGGCCGACCTGGCGTGCGATCAGGTCGGTGGCGCCACCGGCTGAATAACCCACCACCAAGCGGATCGGTTTGACCGGCCAATTGAGGGTTGGTGTCGCGGTGCCCGGCTGGGCCGCCACCAGGCCGGGCAGGCCGCTCAGGGCAGCCTGGGCGAGCAGGCCCACGATCAGGCGGCGGCCAGACCTGCGGGTGCACAAGGGTTTGAGGTTCATGGTTTTGTCTCCGAGGGTTCAAATCAGCCGCTGGCGTGTCTGGGGCACACTGCGCGGCTGGGCTCAACACCGGATTGTTCTGAATGTCCACGAAACGCATGCATGAAAACGTTCACCTGGTGGACGAAGAACCCTCGCCGGCCTCCCTCCAAACGCCGGGCAAGGGGCTGGACGACGAGGCCGGCAACCGCACCCTGCGCCGGGGCCTGCAGGTGCTGGACCAGGTGCTGGCCGGCGGCCGTGAAGGCGTGCGGGTGGTCGACCTGGCTCGTGCCACCGGCCTGGAGCGGGCCACGCTGTACCGCCTGTTGGCCCCTTTGATCGAGGCGGGCTACGTGGCGCGGCAAGGGCGCTACCGCTACCAGCCCGGGCTGCGCCTGGCCCCCTTGCAGCCGCAGCCTGGCAGCGCCAACTGGGCGGTGCGCCTGGCGCCGGTGCTGGCCCAGGTGAGTGCCTGTGGCGGCGACGCCACCTTTGCGATCGTGCGTGAGGGCGCGCTGTCACGTTGCATTGCCCGGCATGTGGGCACGCACCCGGTGCAGATTCTGGTGATCCAGGTCGGCACGGCCCAACCCCTGGGGGTGGGGGCGGCAGGCCTGGCTTTGCTGTCGGCCCTGCCCGAGACCGAAGTCGAGGCCTGCATTGCGGCCAATGCCGGGCAGTTGGCGGCGTATGGGGGCATGAGCCCGGAGCGCCTGCGCCTGCTGGTGGCGGCCAGCCGTGAGCGGGGCTGGTCGGTGGTGGGCAACCACGCCACCCGCGGCGTGCTGGCGGTGGGCTGCGCCGTGCGCAATGCCTTGGGCGAGCCGGTGGCCGGCATCAGCGTGGCCACCACCCTGGCGCGCCTGCCCAAGGCGCGTCAGCAACTGATGGCACGGGCGATGCAGGAGGCCTTGCAGCAGCACCTGCCCGAGGGCTTGTGAGGAACTGCGGTGGGCGGCTCAGGCGCTCAACGGGGCCTGGGGGGAACGCAGACCGCGGGCCAGCTTGACCAGGTCGATCAGGCGCAGCACGCGTTCTTCGGCCGCCGTCCCGACCAGCACTCGGTCCTCGCGCTGGCCAGCGGGCAGGCGCCCGTGTTCGATGTTGACCAGCGCCGGCACCTTGAATCCCAGCCACTGCCCGTCGTCTTCCAGCACCAGCACCTGCCCGGCGTCGGTCGGGTCTGCCGCCAGACCCAGCAGCGGCGCCAGGGCCAGCACCGGAATGGCCCGGCCCCGGTTCATCAGCAGGCTGCCCTGTCCCAGACCATGCACTGCGGAGCCTGGCTCCCAGGGCAGAATTTCTGCGATCTGCGGCAAAGGGCTGGCCACATCGCCCCCCAGGCGGTAGATCAGCAAGGGGCCGCTGTCACGAGGCGGGGCGGCCTGGGGTTCACCCCCACGCGCTTGCTGGCCACCGGACTGGCTCAGCCGGGTCAGGTCCAGCAGGCGCGCATCGGTTTGCAAGGCCTGCGCGTCGAGCAGCAGAAAAAAGCCGATGCAACTCGGCTCGGGCCGGCCCGGTGTCGCCGCCAGGGCCTCCACCGGCAGGGTGCCGGCAAACAGGGCCGAGCCCGTGAGGCTGTAAGCGGGCAGGGGAACGCGCTGGCGGCAGTCGGCCGCCACCACGTCGGTGATGCTGTCGACCAGGCAGGCCACCAACCCGCCCGCGGTGGGAACCAGAAAGGCCTGCTGATCGGCGCTGACCTGATGGCCTGCCTGGGGGCTCAGCCCGCAAAGCTGGCCCAGGTGGACGGCCGGCACGTCGTGTCCATTGAATCGCATCATCCCCAGGAAGGCCCCCGAGGCATTGCGCACGTCCTGCAGCTCCGGATTGACCACGGTGGTGTGAACGGCCTCGGTGCCGATCGCCATCGGAATGCCCTGGCAGCGGAACAGCATCAGGGGCTGGGCGTCCACCACCGGCAAGGCAGATCCTGCCGGCACGGACGGGCTTGCGACGGGTGCCCTGGGCGACTCAGTCTGGCCGTCTGCGGCTGGTTCGGGCGTCGCTGGCCAGGTCATGGGCAGATGGGGCTGGCTGATCAGGCGTTGCACATTCAGCAGGCTGACCTGGCTGCCATCGTCCGGGCGCTCAAAACCGCCCATCAGAACCGAATCGCTTTGCTGCGCTGGCCCGAGCCGGCGCATGTGGGCCGGGGGCAAGGCGTACACCCCCACCACCCCATCGGCCGCCAGTCCGAGCAGGCGCTGCTCCCATTCAACCACCACCACATAGGGGGCCGGTCTGGGCTGGGCCGTGCCGGGTTGCAGCAGGTGGCGCAGGTCCATCACCGGCACCATCAGGCCGCGCAAGGAGAGCGCGCCGATGATGCTGGGGCACTCGGTGGGCAAGGCGCTCAGGTTCCCGGTCTGCACCACCTCCTTGAGGTGGTGCTGGTACAAGGCCAGTGACATCCCCGCCAGGTGGAACACCCCCACGTGGAGCGGGTCGGCGGCGGCGGGGCTCATGCGCTGGCGGCTGCGGTCAGCTCATGGATCAGGTTGGCCACACCGTCGGCCAGGCGGGCCTGGGCCTCCGCTGCCTGGGCGATGCTCTCCACCCGGCTCACGGTGAGGGTCACATTGCCCAGGATGCCCTCGAAGCTGGTGGAGGCGGCCCGGCTGACTTCTGCCCCCTCATTGACTTCGCGAGAGGATTGCTCGATCAGGTTGGCGATCTCCTTGGCGGCCCCGGCGCTGCGCTCAGCAAGCTTGCGCACCTCGGCCGCCACCACGGAGAAACCCACCCCGTGGGCGCCGGCGCGGGCTGCCTCGATGGCCGCGTTGAAGGCCAGCAGGTTGGTCTGGCTGGCAATGTCACTGATCACGCGCACGATCTCACCCACCTTGGCCGAGCTGGCCTCGATGCGGTCGATCGCGCTGATGGACTTGCGCAACGAGTCATGGCCCAGTTCGGCGGCCCGAGCGGTCTCGGTGGCACGTTCGGCGGCCACCCGGGTGTTGTCGGTGACTTGGTGGATGCTGGTCAGCAGGCTTTCGATGCTCTGGTTCATCTCGTCGGCCCGCTTGGCAATGCTTTGTTCCAGCTGGATCTCCTTGGTGACGTCGAATGCGTATTTGACGATCTTCACCACCTTGCCATTCAGGTCCAGGATGGGGTTGTAGGTGGATTGCAGCCAGACATTGCGCTGGTATTTGCCCACCCGGTGGAAGCGCCCGGAGAGGAATTGACCCTCGCCCAGGCGCAGCCAGAAATCGCGGTACTCCAGGCTTTGCGTGTACTCGGGTGTGCAGAACAGGCTGTGGTGCTGGCCCTGGATCTCGCGCAGCGTGTAGCCCATGGCGGCCAGGAAGTTGCGATTGGCGGTCAGTACATTGCCGTCCAGATCAAACTCAATCACCGCCTGGCCCTTGTCGATGGCTGCCACCTTGGCTTCGTACTCGGAGGTGCGCACCTTGGATGCCGTGATGTCAGAGGCGAACTTGACCACCTTCACCGGTCGCCCCAGGGCATCGAACACGGGGTTGTAGGTGGCATGGATCCAGACTTCGCGCCCCTCGTTGCCGATGCGTTTGAACACATCGGTGATGTACTCGCCGCGCCCCAGGCGCTCCCAGAGCTGGTGGTATTCGGTACTGTTGGCCATGTCGTGCTCGACAAACATGCGGTGCGGGCGGCCCTGGATGTCCTCCAGCGAATAGCCCATCAGGCCCAGAAAATTGCGGTTCGCGGCCAGGATTTTGCCGCTCAGGTCGAATTCGATCACAGCCTGAGCCCGGTCGATGGCCACCAGCCTGGCA
Source organism: Curvibacter sp. GW821-FHT01G03 (assembly GCF_059422285.1). Lineage (NCBI taxonomy): Bacteria > Pseudomonadati > Pseudomonadota > Betaproteobacteria > Burkholderiales > Comamonadaceae > Curvibacter > Curvibacter sp. GW821-FHT01G03. The sequence goes on along the minus strand of NZ_JBWKWP010000005.1, from coordinate 361,147 downwards.
TCCGCCTCGAGTTGGCGTGACTTGCTGTCGGTGATGTTGTTGGCCTGCACGATCACCTTGGCCAATTGGCCGTCCAGCCCCAGGACCGGGGTCAGGGTGGCGGCCAGCCAGATTTCCTTTTCCGCATGGCCTTTCAGGCGCATCTCGCCAGACCAGCTTTCACCGCGCCGCAGCGTGGGCCAGAGGGCCTGGCGGGCCGGGCTTGGCTTGTCTTCATCAAAGACCAGGCTGCTCTCCGGGCGTCCGAGCAACTCCTCGCGCTGGAGCTCCAGCGCATTCAGCATCGGCTGGTTGGCACTGAGGATGAGGCCCTGGGCGTCGAAATCCATGACACAGGTGGTTTTCTGCAGGGTGTCCATGCGAGCCTGGATGTCGAGGCTGGCCAGCTTCTCGGCCGTCACGTCGCTGCAGAACTTGATCACCTTGATCGGCTGACCGTCCAGGTCAAAGATGGGGTTGTAGGTGGCGCGCAGCCAGACCCGCTTGAGGTTTTTGCCAATGCGCAGGTACTCGCCACCCTCGAACTGGCCTTGTCCCAGCTTTTGCCAGAAGGCCCGGTAGGCGGCCGGGTTGAAGGTGTCGTTGTCGACAAACATCCGATGGTGCTGGCCGGCAATCTCGTCCAGGGTGTAGCCCATCAGGTTCAGGAATTGCTCATTCGCGGTCAGCACGGTGCCGGCCATGTCGAACTCGATGGTGCCGTGCGAGCGTGTGATGGCACTGACCTTGCCATCGTCCTCCAGGGATTTGAGCATGGCCTGGGTCACGTCGGTGGCGAACTTGACCACCCGCACCGGCTTGCCGTCCAGCCCCACGATCGGGGTGTAAGTGGCCTGCAACCAGACGGGGCGGCCCTTCAGGTCGCGTCGCCGGAACGAGCCGGTCTGGGGCTGGCCGGCGCGCAAGGCAGTCCAGAATGCCGGGTACTCCGGGCTGTCCACATACGCCTTGTCACAGAAAAGGCTGTGGCTTTGGCCTATCACCTCGTGGCGGCTGCACTGCATGGCCTGCAGGAACAGGTCGTTGGCCTCCAGGACCTCGCCCTCCAGATTGAATTCGATCACGGCCTGGGTCTGGTCGATGGCCCGCATGCGGACCTCGGCCTCGATGGCCTTGAGCCGGGTGCTGGTGATGTCGTGGGCAAACTTGATGAAGCGCTCGGGCTTGCCATCGGGGCCGATCACGGGTGCAGCAATGCCGTAGATGTGGATGCGGCGACCCTGGGCATCCATGCGCTCGAACTCCCCACACACCGAGCGTCCGGCATGCAGCTCTGACCAGTAATGGTCGTAGGCCGGGCTTTCGACGAGCTCTGCCGGGCACATCACGCGGTGGTGCTGGCCCTGCAGTTGCTCCAGTGGGTAGCCGTACAGGGCCAGAAAATGGTCATTGGCTTCGGTCAGAAAGCCATCGCGGTCAAATTCGGCCAGCGACTGGGCCTGGTCAATCGACTTGCCCAGGCTGATCAACTCGCGGGCTTCGCCCGGCGTGAGGCTTTCGCCCCGCATCAGTTTTTCGGTCAGCAGGTCGTAGAACGCATTCTTGAACATCCGGAGCTCCTTCGATCGTGGTGCATGGGCCTTTGCCATGCACTTTGAATCAACACCTCGGAGCGAATTTATCAGATGATCACATATTTATCAATAAAAATTGTATTTATGAGTCTGAATGGTGGCGGATATCGTATTTATCGAATTAGTTCGAGCATTCGGGCTTGCGGCTCTGGCAGGTAGGCACTCGGCGCCAGGTGGCGCGCTCAGGCCAGGTGCCAGGTGCCAGGTGCCTGGTGGCAGGGGCATGGGGCATGGGGCATGGGGCATGGGCGCCTCAGTCCAGGCTGATGTTGGCCTTCTTGATCAGGGCCTGGTACTGCTGCGACTTGGTGTCGGCGTTCTTCAGGATCTCTTCGACTGACCAGTTCAGCGGCTCGAAGGCAAAGGTGTTGAAGCGCTCGCGCACCTCGGGCTCTGCCAGCACCTTGAGCACATCGGCGTGGATCTTGGCTCGCACCGCGGCCGGCACTCCCTTGGGGCTGAGCAGGCTGACAAAGGAGTTCACGTCCAGACCCGCCGGGCCACCGGCTTCGGCCACGGTGGGCACCTCAGGCAGTTGGGGGATGCGCTTCGGGGCGGCCACTGCGAGGTAGCGCAGCTTGCCGGCCTTGTACACCCCCTGGCTGGACGGGATGCTGGCAAAGCTCCAGGCCACATCGCCATTGGCCACCGAGGTGTAGAGCTGGCTGACCTCCTTGTAGGGGGCGTGGACCATCTGCACCTCGGTCAGCGACTCCAGCCATTCGGCCCCCAGGTGCCCCGGGCTGCCCACCCCCCAGGATCCATAGCTGATGGAACCGGGCCGGGCCTTGGCAGCGGCCAGCAGGTCTGCCATGGTCTTCCAGGGCGACTGGGAGGACACCGCCACCATGAAAGGGGTGCGGAACAAGGGCGCTACCGGGTCGAAGGCCTTGAGGGTGTCGAAATTGCGTGATTTGTACAGGTAGGGCAGGGCGGCCAGGTGCTCGCTGTCGAGTTGCACCAGGCTGTAGCCGTCGGCGGCGGCCCGGCGCGCCGCCTCGATGGCAATGAAGCCGCCGCCGCCAGGCCGGTTGTCCACGGTCACGCTTTGCTTCCATTGGGCCGACAAGCGATTGGCCACCAGACGCAGCACGGCGTCGGGGCCGCTGCCCACGGCGAAGGCGGTGAACACCGTGACCGGCTTGGTCGGGTAGTCGGTGCTGCCTTGGGCCGCCACCGGTGCGTTCAGGCCCAGCCCCCCCAGGCTCAGGGCAGCCACCAGGGCGAAGCGGCGTGTGATGTGTTGGCTCATGCTTGTCTCTTTTCTGAGGTTGGGATGGGATCTGGCGGTGGGTTCAGTCGGCCGGACCGACCTTCAGGGTGACGCGGCCCACGCCGGCCACATGGCCTTCGATGCGGTCGCCGGGCAGCACGGCCCCCACGCCCTCGGGGGTGCCGGTGTAGATCAGGTCGCCCGGCTGCAGGTGGTAGAACTGCGACAGGTCGGCGATGATTTCACGCAGGTTCCAGATCAGTTTGTCGACGTCGGACTGCTGCCGGGTGGCGCCGTTCACGCTGAGGGCGATCTCGCCGTGTTCAATCACCTGGCCCGGCAGGGGCACGATCTCACCGCACACCGAAGATTCTTCGACATCCTTGCCGAGGTCCCAGGGGCGGCCCTTGTCACGGGCCAGCAACTGCAGATCGCGACGTGTCATGTCCAGGCCCGGGGCGTAGCCATAGATCAGCTCATGGGCGTCTTCTGCCCTGACCCGAAAGCCTGGCTGGCCGATGGCCAGCACCAGCTCCATCTCGAAATGGTAGTTGGCCGTGCCGGGGGGGTAGGCCACGGTGGCCCCGCTTTGCACCAGGGTTTGCGGGGCCTTGGTGAAGTAGAAGGGGCGTTCCACGCGCTTGTCCACCGGCTTGCCCATCTCGACCGCATGGGCGTGGTAGTTGCGGCCGACGAAGAACAGGCGGTTGATCGGCAGGCGCCGGGTGCTGCCCTGCACAGGCAGCGACATGACGGCGGGCGGGTTCCAGAGGTAACTGGGGGTCGGGTTCATGGCAGATCGACGGGTTGGGGGCCGCAGGTGAGGTGGATGAGGCGGGAGAGGACGCGGTTCAGCGCACCTCGTAGACGCCCAGTTTCTGGTGCAAGGGGGATTCATCCGCCATGAAGACAAAGGCCGGGGCGTCGGGGCGTGGGTTGACCAGCGTGACGGGCGTGTACCCCGGCGCGCAGCAGGTGTCGGCCTCGGCCAACTGAAAGGACTGATCGTCGACCTGCCCCTGTACCCGAATCTCCAGCGCCCCCTCGATCACATGGAACACGCAGGCGGGTGAGCGTGCCGGCAAGGCCAGGGTCTGGCCTGGACGCAACATCAAGGCGTAAAAGCCCAGGATGTTCTCGGCATGGCCGCCGGTGGCCGGGTTGGTGTAGGTGAGTTGCACCGCGTCGAGGCCCGGCTGGTCCTCGGCCAGGGCCTGCAGCGCGGCGCGGGCCTCCGCCCAGGGGTAGCGCAGCATGGGGTAGGCCCGGGGGCTGCGTTCGAACACCGGGGTGGGCAGCAGGCCCCCGCGGGCGTGGGTGCGCTCACCGTGGCCGGGTTTCACGGCCTGGCGCGGGCCATCCACGTGGTAGGACGCCTCCATGTAATGCACCAGGGGCAGGTCCAGCACGTCCAGCCACACCACGGGCTGGTCTCCGTCGTGGCCGTGCTCATGCCACAGCCCGGTCGGGGTCAGGATCAGGTCGCCCCGGCTCATGGGGCACTTTTCGCCGTCCACCGTGGTGTAAGCCCCTTCCCCCTCAACGATCATGCGCACCGCGTTGGGCGTGTGACGGTGCGACGGGGCCCACTCACCGGGCAGCAGCAGTTGCATGCCCAGGTACATGGCGGCGCTGGCTTGCATCTTGTCCAGCCCATGGCCCGGGTTGGCCAGCACCAGCACGCGGCGCTCGGCTTTTTCGATCGGGGTCAGTTCACCCGCCTGCAGCAACAGCGGTCGCAAGGCCTGGTAAGACCAGGCTGTCGCCCGGGTCTGGGGCCGAGGCTTGCCCGGCGGCAAGACCGCCCGCAGGCTGGGCCACAAAGGCACCAGGTTCTGCGCCTTCAGCGCATCGCGGTAGTCCTGGGGCAGGTCTTCCAGGCGTCCAAGTTCATTCATGAGGGGCTCCAGGCCGGCTTGCAGGGGCTGGCGGGTGTTTCAAATGCATACTGATAGAAAGTGTGCTGACGAAAAGTGTAGGTTTAGAATTTGACGCCCATCACCCGTGCAAACCCTGAACCCTGTCCGATGTCCGCCCTCCCGCCCAGCCTGAGCCCCGATCTCGAGGACCTGCCCGGTTTTCACATTCGCCGACTGCAGCAGATCGCCGTGGCGGTGTTTCTGGAGGAAACCCAGGAACACGGCCTGACACCGGTGCAATACGCGGCCATGGCCGCCGTGCAGCGCCAACCCGAGCTGGACCAGCGCACCCTGGCCCGCACCATCGGCTTTGACACCTCCACCATCGGCAGCGTGATCGACCGCCTGGAAGCCCGCGGCCTGATGCGGCGCAATGCCTCGCCCACCGACCGGCGCGTGCGGCTGCTGACCCTCACCCCCGACGGCGACACCTTGCTGGCCGAGGTGCAGCCCGGCATGCTGCGCGCCCAGGCCCGCATGCTGGATCCGCTGCCCCCCGAGCAGCGAGAGACCTTCATGCAGATGCTCAAGGTGCTGGTGGACGGCAACAACGAGTACAGCCGGGCGCCCAGCGTGCCGCTGGAGCCCGCTGTGGAAGGGCGGCGGGCGGGTTGAATGGAACGCAGGGGTGATCGAGGCATGCAACACTTTGCTGCGCTTGATACCCCGCCGACGACACTTGTTATTAACGGGTGCCGTTATTAATTTCGGATGATCAACCTGGACTCCGACTGATAGGAATGCCAGCCATGGCCCGTGAAATTCCCTGGCCCCATCCGGGTGAGATTCTTTTGCATGGCTATCTGGAGCCCATGGGCATCAGCCAATACGCCTTGGCCAAGGCGATTGGCGTGCCCCCTCGGCGCATCAACGAGATCGTCAAGGGCTTGCGCGGCATCACGGTCGATACGGCATTGAGGTTGGCGGTGTTCTTTGGCACCGATGCCCAAAGCTGGATCAATCTGCAGACGGACCACGATCTGATGCGGGCACGGGAAGACATGGCCGATGTGTTGGCCAGCATCCAGAGGCATACCGGTGTCGCGGAAGCGAACTCTGCGTGAGATCGCCACTGCGAGCCTCAACCACCCCTCAAACCGGCTCCCCCAGATTCAGCATCAGCCGGTTGGCCCAGGCAAAGATGGCGACGGCGTGCAGCATGTCCAGCACCTCCAGGTCGCTCAGGCCCTGGTCGCGCAGCGACTGGATGGCGGCGGGGCCGAAGTCGGCGGGGGCTCGGGTCAGGGCGATCGAGGCGCGCACGATGGCGCGTTCGCGCGGCGTGGTGCCGGCCGTGTCGGGGTCTTCGAACACCTGGGCGATCACGTCGTTGCGCTTGGTCAGTTGCTCGAAGCGCTGCGCATGCACCGAAGCACAGTACACGCAGCCGTTCACCCGCGACACCACCGCGCTGGCCAGCTCGCGTTCGGCCCGCGACAGGCCGCCCGGCGCGTACATGATGGCGTTGAACACGGTGGAGCGCTCTTGCAGGATGCGCGGCTGCTGGCTCAGCAGCAGGTAGTAGTCGGAGCTGCGGGCCTTGGGGTGGCTGCTGTCGAGCACGGCCAGTTGTTCGGGCGTGGCCTGGGCCAGGTCCAGCACCGGCAGCCAGGCCTTCCAGCCCAGGGTGGCGCTGGTGAAACCCTTGATGTTGAGCGGTTCGCCCGGGGGCGGCAGGTTGGCCGGGTGCACGAAGGGGGCGTCGTCGGCCGCCGGGGGCTGGGCGGTGGTGGCGCCCAGGGCCTTCATGGCCTGCAGGCCGGCCAACACGCGCACCTGGTAGCTCACATAGGCGATCAACTGGGCCAGTGCAATCGCTTCCGGGGTCGAAAAACCCGCGGCTGGGAGGCTCAGCAGGGCCTCGCGGTCGCCGGCCACCGGGTTCACGGTCAGGGTGTGGGCAAAGGCCCGGGCCGCGGCCAGCCGGCCCGAGTCCTGCACCGGTCCGTGCTGGCGCAAGGCCTGGGCATAGTGGGCCGTCAGGCCTTCATGGCCGACGGTCTGCGCCATGGACAAGGCCACGTGCAGGCGCTCGCCCAGGCTCAGGCCGTGCAGGGCCGGGTCGAACAGGGCGTCGTGGCTGCCCTGGGTGGCGGCCACCACCTTGTCGCGCTGGTGGCGGGTGGTGTACAGGGCCTCGGCGGGGGCCAGGGGCACCAGGGTGTCGATCAGGTCAGTGCTCATGATGGGCTCTCTCAGGGGTGGGCGTGGGCGGCCTGCGCAGCATGGGCGTCCACGGCTTGTTGTAAAAAATCCAGCACGCCAGCCCAGGAGGCCTGGTCGGCTTGTGCATTGGCGGCGGGGTGGCCCCCGGTGGTGCTGAGGCGACCCGACACCGGGTGGGCATAGACCAACTGGGTGGTGGGCACCGTCGGAAACAGAACGCTGTGGCCGGCCTCGGGCCAGTCGAGCTGGCGCACGGGCCAGGGATGCCCGGCCTGCGCCAGGTGATCCACCACCATGCGCCCGTAGAGGCTGGAAGGCCACGAGCCATCATCCCCCGCGGTCAGCAACAGCACCGGGCCGCGGATGCGCTCCACCCGGATGCGCGCGCGCTCCACGGCCTCGGCATCGTGCAGGGAGGTCAGCAGGGCATGGGTGTGCCGACGGGGTTCGGGGCCTTCATCCCAGGGGGCCCAGCTGGCGTGGCGGTTGTGCTCCCAGACATGCGGGATCGGGCGGCCCTGGTAGAGCCAGGCCCAACCCTCGCGCCCCAGGGCTGGGTCGCAGGCGTTCTGGGCGCAGTTGACCACGGCCGAAGGCACATAGCCGATCACGGCCGACACCAGATCGGGGAACATCGCCCCCAGCAGCAGCACCAGTTCACCGCCGCGCGACTGCCCGCTCAGCGCCACAAAGCCCTGCGCGGGTTGCAACTGCCGGTGCATCCAGTGCAGGGCGGTCTCGAAGTACTCCAGCGGGGTGTTCGAGATGTAGTCGGACAAGCCGGGCGCCTTGAAATAACCCAGCGCCAGAGCGGTGTAGCCGCGCGAGGCATACAACGCGCCCCGGGCTTCGTTGATGCCGCCGCCCGAGCCATTGAGCACCAGCACCGCTGGGTGCGGCCCCGGGCCAGCGGGCGTCCACAGGCTGCCCACCAGGCCTTGCTCGCGGATTTCGCGGCGCTGCACGCCGGGAGCCGCCAGTTGCTGCACCAGCCAGGCCTGCGCCACGACCTGATCGTCGCGCAGCAGGGTGATGTGGGTCCGCAGCGCGGCCCCGGGCTCGGTGCCGAACACCTCGCGGGAGGCGCCGGGCTGTTCGGGCGCCTGGGCCCAGATCAGGCCCATGGCGTCCACGCCCTCGTAGGCCGAACCAGGCAATGGGGCGTCGCGGCCCAGGTCGACCTGACCGGCGGCATCGGCCTGGTACCGGGCCGTGGCCACCCAGGCCACACCGGGCCCGCGCACGGTGCGGCTTTGCAGCGTGATCGTTTCGCCGGGTTGCAGGCCCTGCACCCGGATCTGGCGCGGTACATCGATCAGCGCCTCGGCTGGGAGGATGCTCAGGTGGACGGCGGTGCTCATGGCTTACTTGCCCACGCGGCTGACCTGCATGGCCGTGGTGCGGTCGCTGAGCAGCGGCACCACCTTCAGGCCCTTCTTGGCGGCCCAGATGTTCTGGTAGTGGAACAGCGGGATGGCGCCCACATCGTCGCTCACCAGCTTGGCCGAGTGGCGCAGGATGGCCTCGCGGCGGCGGGCATCGAACTCGACCGTGGCCGCGTCCAGCGACTTGTCGACCGATTCATTGCCGTAGCGGCCCCAGTTCGAGGCGCCGCGGCCGCGCTTGGCGTCCACGCTGGCAAAGGCATTCAGCAGGCCGTAGCTGGCCTCGCCGGTGCCATTGCCCCAGGCCAGCACGCTCACCGCGTACTCGTTCTTGTTGGCCTTGCCGGCATACACCGACCACGGCACCACCTCGACCTTGGTCTTCACGCCGATGCGGCTCCAGAACTGGGCCACCGCCTGGGCGGTCTCGGGGCCTTGCGGGTAGCGGTCGCCAGGCACATGGATGCTGATCTGGAAGCCTTGCGGAAAGCCGGCCGCGGCCAGCAGCTTTTTGGCCTGCTCGGGGTCGTTGGCGATCTCGGGGATGTCGGGGTTGAAACCAAAGCTGCCCTTGGGCATCCATTGGTTGGCGACGGTGACCGTGCCTTGCAGGATGCGGTCGGCGATCGCCTTGCGGTTGATGGCCAGCGACAGCGCCTGGCGCACCCGCACATCGAGCAGCGGGTTCTGGGCCAGCGGCTTGCCGGCGTTGTCGGTGATGAATTCATTGGGCCCCGTGCGGAAGCTGGGCTGCACCAGCAGCACGCGCAGGCCAGGGTAGGTGAAGACGCTGAAGGCCGGGTTTTTGCGCAGTTTCTCGACATCGGTGACCGCCACCTTGTCGATCACGTCCACGTCGCCCGCCAGCAGGGCGGCCGTGCGGGCCGCCCCATTGTTGATGAAGCGGTAGTTCACCTTCTCCCACTCGGGCTTGGGGCCCCAGTAGCTTGGGCTGCGCTCGAACACCGTGCGGTCGCCCGGCACGTACGACACCCATTTGTACGGCCCGGTGCCCACCATGGCCCGGCCGGCGTTGTAGTCCTCGGTCTTGGATTTCTCGCCCACGTGCTTGCTCACGATGTAGACCGAGGCGATCTCCAGCGGCAGCATGGGGTTGGGGGTGGTGGTCTTAATCACCACCGTGTGGGCATCGCGGGCCGTGGTCGATTCAACCGAGCGCAGCGCCCCGGTGTACGAGGCCACGCTGCCCGGCACGTTGCGGGCGCGCTGGAACGAAAACACGATGTCGTCGGCGGTGAAGGGCGTGCCGTCCTGCCATTTGATGTCGGTGCGCAGCTTGAACTCCCAGGTGCGCTCGTCCAGGCTCTTCCAACTGCTGGCCAGGGCCGGCTCCAGCTTGCCGCCATCGCGTGAGTTGATGATCGAATCCCAGAAATGCAGGGCCAGCGAGCGGTCGCCGGCATGGTTGTTGAGCTGGGGGTCCAACGAGGACAGGGGGTCGGCGTAGCCGATCGACAGGGTCTGGGCGCCGGCCAGGGGGCTGGACAGGCTGGCGGCCAGAGCCAGGGCGGTGAGGGTGGTTTTCATGGGCGTCTTTCCGGGTGGGGGTGGGGTTCAGACCGTGTCGTGCAGATGGCAGGCCACCTGATGCCGCACGGCAATGCCTCGCAGCGTGGGCGCCTCGGTTCGGCAGCGCTCGGTGGCTTGGGGGCAGCGCGGGTGGAAATGGCAGCCCGGCGGCGGGGCCAAGGGGCTGGGGATTTCGCCGGCCAGGGCGGTGAATCGGGTGCGACGCTGGGCGATGTCGGGAATCTCGGCCAGCAAGGCCTGGGTGTAGGGGTGGGCCGGCCGGGCAAACAGCTCTTCGGCCGAGGCGCTTTCCACCACCCGGCCCAGGTACATCACCACCACCCGGTCACACAGGTGGTGGATCACGCCCAGATCGTGGCTGATGAACAGGTAGGCCAGGCCCAGCTGGTCGCGCAGGTCCATGAACAGGTTCAGGATCTGGGCCTGGATCGACACATCGAGCGCAGCCACTGCCTCGTCGCACACCAGCATGGCCGGTTGCACCGCCAGGGCGCGGGCGATGCCGATGCGCTGGCGTTGCCCGCCGCTGAACTGGTGCGGGTAGCGGTGGCGCAGGCTGGGGTCCAGCCCGGCGCGCTGCAACTGGGCACACACATAGTCATCCAGCCCGGCGGCATCGGTGAGGCCATGGTGGCGCGGTGCCTCGCCCACGATGCGCGACACGCGCAGGCGCGGGTTCAGGCTGGCATGGGGGTCCTGGAACACCATCTGCACCCGCAGCCGGGCGGCCAGGCGCTCGGCCGGGCTCAGGGCCTCCAGCGACTGACCGAGCACCTGCACCTCGCCCGAGGTGGGGCGCAACAGGCCGGCGGCGATGCGGCCGAGGGTGGATTTGCCGCAACCCGATTCACCCACCACCCCCACCACTTCGCCGGGCTGCACGCTCAGGCTCACGCCATCCACCGCACGGGTGATGCGGGGTGGTGCGGGGGGCAGCAGCCGGTCCAGGCCACGGCCCAGCCAGCCGCGGGGGGCGCGATGGCCAAAGTGCTGACGGATGTCGCTCAGGGCGACCAGGGGCGGCGAGGTCTGGGGCGTCATGTTGGAAAGTGGCGCGCTCATGCATCGGCCTTGTCTGAGGGGGCGGCCAGGGTGGCGGGGCCGGGGTGATGGCAACGCACCGTGTGGTCGGGGGCTTCCGGGCGCGCCGGGCTGATCTCGGGCCGGGTCTGCTGGCAGGTGGCGGTGGCGCGTGGGCAGCGCGGGGCAAAGGCACAGCCCGCGGGCATGTCCAGCAGGCTGGGGGCCATGCCGCTGATCTGGCGCAGGCGGGTGCCGCGCTGGTTGGCACTGGGCAGGCTGCCGATCAGGCCCTGGGTGTAGGGGTGCTGGGGGTGGTCCAGCACCTGGTCGACCGTGCCGTGCTCCACGATGCGCCCGGCATACATCACCGCGATCTGATCGGCCAGGCCGGCCACCACCGACAGGTCGTGGCTGATCCAGATCAGCGCCGTGCCGCGCTCGCGCACCAGGGCCTGCACCTCGGACAGGATCTGGGCCTGCAAGGTGACGTCCAGGGCGGTGGTGGGTTCGTCGGCAATGATCAGGTCGGGCCCGTGCAGCAGCGCAATGGCAATCGCCACCCGCTGCCGCATGCCGCCTGAGAGCTGGTGCGGGTAGGCATCGAGGCGCTCGTCGGGGCTGGGAATGCCCATGCTGGCCAGGGTGTCGCGGGCCAATTGCCGGGCCTGGGCCCGGCTCACGCGGCGGTGCGCCTGAACCGCCTCGATCATCTGGGTGGCGATGTCCAGCACCGGGTTCAGCGTGGCCATGGGGTCTTGAAAGATCATGGCCATGCGGTCGCCTTGCAGGCTGCGGCGCTCGCGCGGGCTCAGGTCGCGCAGCTCGCGGCCCTGGAACAGCAGTTGCCCGCCTTCCACCCGGCCCGGTGGGTCGATCAGGCCCATGATGGAAAAGCCGGTCACCGACTTGCCCGAGCCGGATTCGCCCACCAGCCCCAGCACCTGGCCGCGCCGCAGGGTGAACGAGACCCCGTCCACCACGGGCAGCACGCCCTCGCGGGTGTGGAAGCGGGTGCGCAGGTCGCGCACCTCCAGCGTGATGTCGCCCGCGTCTGTCGAAATGGGAGATGCCATGGCGTTCACTTCATGAGGCGGGGGTTGAGCACATCGCGCAACTGATCCCCCACCAGGTTGATGGCCACGATGGTGGCCAGCAGGGCCAGGCCCGGGAAGACGCTGATCCAGTATTCATTGGACAGCAGGTACTGGTAGCCATTGGAGATCAACAGCCCCAGCGAGGGCTCGGTGATCGGCACCCCCAGGCCCAGAAAGGACAGGGTGGCCTCCAGCGTGATGGCTCGGGCCACCTGCAAGGCACCGATCACCAGCAAGGGGGGCAGGCAGTTGGGCAGGATGTGGCCCAGCAGAATGCGCCAGTCGGGCAGGCCCAGGCCGCGAGCCGCCTCCACGTAGTCACGGCGCGCCTCCACCAGGGCCTGGCCGCGGGCGGTGCGGGCGTAGTAGGCCCATTCGAGCAGCACCAGGGTCAGCACCACATTGCCCACGCCCTTGCCCGTCCAGGCCAGGATCATCAAGGCCATCAGCAGGGTGGGGAACGACAGCAGCAGATCGACCAGGCGCATGATCAGCGCATCGATGCGCCCACCCGCATAGGCGGCCAGCAGGCCCATCAGCGTGCCCACCACAGCCGCCACGGCGGCCGAACCCACGCCCACCAGCAGGCTGATGCGCAGGCCGTAGACGATGGCCGAGTACAGGTCGCGCCCCTGGCCGTCGGTGCCCAGCCAGTAGGTGTACTGGCCGCTGCCCTGCGGGCTGCCTGGCGGCAGGCGGGCGTCCAGCACGTCGAGCTGCATCAGGTCGTAGGGGTTCTGCGGCGTGATCCAGGGGGCCACCAGGGCCACCAGCAGCACCGCCAGCAGCAACAAAAGGCCGGCCAACGCGATGCGCGAGCGCGCAAAGTCGGCCGCCATGCGCCACCAGATCGAGTGTTCGCGGGCCGCCAGCGCGGGTTTGACCAGACGGGTGCCGCTCATGCCGCCCCCTCCAGCCGCACCCTGGGGTCCAGCAACTTGTAAAGCACGTCCACCAGCAGGTTCAGGGTGACGAAGATCAGTACCACCACCATCAGGTAGGCCACCACCACGGGGCGGTCCAGCGAGTTGATGCTGTCCAGGATCAGCTTGCCGGCGCCGGGCCAGGCAAAAATGCTTTCGGTGACCACCGCGTAGGCGATGGTCGAGCCCAACTCCAGGCCCAGCACCGTCACCAACGGGATCAGGGTGTTGCGCAACACATGCCACAGCAGCACCCGGGCCGGCGACAGGCCCTTGGCGCGGGCAAATTTCACAAAATCCTGCGGCAGCACCTCGCGCACGCCGGCCCGGGTCAGGCGCAGCACCAGCGAGATCTTGAACAGGGCCAGATTAATGGCTGGCAGCACCAGGTGATGCAAGCCGTCCAGCGTGAGCCAGGACCAGGCCACGCCCAGCCACTCGCGGGTGGCGCCACGGCCGCTGGCCGGCAGCCAGCCCAGTTGCACGCTGAACACCATGATCAGCATCAGCGCCACCCAGAAGGCGGGCAGCGAAAAGCCCACGATCGAGCCCGCCATCAAGGCCTTGGACAGCGGGTGCTCGGGCCACATGCCCGCCACCAAGCCCAGGGGCACGCCGATCACCACCGCCAGCAGCAGGGCCGACACCGCCAGTTCCAGGGTGGCGGGCAGGCGCTGCAGGATCAGGTGGAAGGCGTCTTCCTGGTACACAAAGCTGCGCCCCAGGCTGCCATGCAGGGCGCCGTCGACAAAGGCCAGGTACTGCCGCCACAGCGGCTGGTCCAGGCCCAGGCGGGCAATGGCCTGCAGGCGCTCCTGCTGGTTCAGGTCGTCGCCGATCAGGATGTCGACCGGGTTGCCCACCGCGTGCAGGCCCACGAACACGATCACCGTCATGGCCAGTACGACCAGGGCCGCCTGACCGATGCGGCGCAGCAGCCAGCCGCTCATGCCGCGGTCGCAGCGGCTGCCACGTCGTCGTAAGGCGGCAGGGCCGGGGCCGGGGTCCATTCCTGACCGTCCAGTTCGGGGTCGGCATAGGCTTCCATGGCGGCAAAGTGCTGCGCGGCGTCCTCGCTCAGCAACTGGGCGGCCAGGCCGCGGGCCAGGCGCTGGGCGCCTTCGCTGATCTGCGGGATGTCACCGGCGCCGGCGCCCTGCGACAGCGCGGCCGCATAACAGAAGCAGTGCACCCGTTCCAGGCCCGGCAGGCTGCCCGGCGTGCGTTGCTGAAATTCGAACAGCGGACCCAGATCAGGCGACTGGTCCAACTCGCTGTCTTCTTGCCCGGCCGGGGCGGTGAAGCGGTCCTGCCAGGTGCGCACATGGGGCGCCAGGCGGGCGTACTCGGGGCGTTGGCTCCAGTCGGTGCGGAAGCCCGTGCTGAAGATCAGCACGTCGGCGGCCAGCGGGCCCTTGGCGGTGTCCACCCGCAGCACGCCGTCGCTGCGCAGGCTGACACCCAGGATGGGGGTGCCCAGATGAAAGTGGGCGTTGGCGTGACGCGACACCCGCAGCGTGCTGCCGTGTGGCGGCGGCACCTGCTGCACATTGATGTAGTGGCGCAAGCGCCACTTCCATTCGTCCGCCAGCGTCGGGTAGCCATGCACCATGCCGGGGTGGCCAGCGCCCTTGCCTTTGTTGACGCGGGGCAGGTCGGGGCGGCGGATCAGCAGGTCGACCCGCTGCGCGCCGTGTTCCAGCGCCGTGGCCGCCACGTCCATGGCCGAGGAGCCGCCCCCCACCACGGCCACGCGCAGGCCGCGCATGCGCTCGCCGTCCCAGACGTCGGAGGAATGCACCCAGCGGTCTCGCGGCACCTGGTGGGCCCAGGCCGGCACCCAGGCCCCGCCCAGGCCATCCCGCCCGGTGGCCAGCACCAGGTGGCGGGCCCGCACGGTCAGCGTGCGGGCCGGTGTCTGCCGCTGGTCCTGCAGTTCGATCTGCACCGTGCCGTCGGCCTGGGGCAGTACATCGGTCACCCGGTGCTGGTTGAGCACCTCCAGATCCAGCACCTGGCGGTACCAGCGCAGGTAGTCTGCCCATTGCAGGCGCGGGATCTTGTCCAGTTCGTTCCAGGCGTCCAGGCCGAATTGGGCCTCGAACCAGGCGCGAAAGGTCAGGGCGGGCAGGCCCAGCGCCGGGCCGGTCAACTCTTTGGGGGAGCGCAGGGTCTCCATGCGCGCCGTGGTGGCCCAGGGGCCTTCAAAACCGGCTGGCGCCTGGTCATAGATGCGGTTGCGGATGCCCAGGTGGCGCAGCGAGGCCGACAGGGCCAGGCCGGCCATGCCGCCGCCGATGATGGCGACATCCAGCACCTCGGGGTCGGCCTGTTGAGGTACCCAGGGCTTGGCGGGCAGGCACAGCCATTGCAGGTCCTGCTTCAGGCGGGCCTCCAGGGCGGCCAAGCCGGCGGGGGAAACAGCGGAGGACACAGGGGTAGCGCTCATGGTCGAGCCTTTCTAGTCAAAGTGAAATCGGGTTGTTCGTCGGGGACTGGGGCGCCAGGCCATGCTCTGCATCGAGCAAGTGGGCGTGGGCCGAGGGCGGGTGTTCCTGGAACCCGGGCAACTGGCGGGCCTGCGCCAGCAAGGCCTGCACCAGGGCCTCGGTGCGCTGCTGTTGGGCCGGCGCCACGGGCCGGGTCGGCAGGGTGATCACGCCAAAGAAAAAGGGCACGTCGGTGTCCAAGGGGCGCACGGCCACGCCGCTGGGCTGCAGGCCGTGCGCGGTCAGCGGCTCCAGCACGGCCACGCCAAGCCCGGCCCGCACCAGGGCCATCGCGCTGGCCGAAGCATTGGTTTCGATCAGCGCGGGCTGTTGGGTCGGCCCGAGCGCATGTTCGAGTCGATGCCGCAGCCGGTAGGGGTTGCCCATGGTGATGAGGCGGCGCTGACCCAGTGCCTGCAGGGGCACCACCGCATGACGCGCCAGTTCATCGTCGGCCGGCAACACCGCCACGCAGGGCAATTGACCAATCCAGTGCACCTGCAGGCCCCGGTGCTCCAGCGGCAGGCTGCACAGGCCCAGGTCCACCTCACCCAGCAGCACCGCCTGCAAGACCTGCTCGGGCACGCCGGTGTTCAGTTGCAGCGGGCTGGGGCCCAGGCCTTGCTCCAGGTGGGCCAGGGCCGGGGGCAACAGGCCCAGGGCCAGGGCCGAGGTGGCGGCCACTTCCAGGGCCGGCAGCTCGCGGCTGGCAATCTGGCGGGCCCGCTCGCCGACCTGGCGCAGGCCGGCGAGGGCACGCTCCACATCGCCGCGCAGGCCAAAGCCGTGCTCGGTGGGGGTGACCCTTGGGCCATGGCGCTGGAACAGCGGGTGGCCGATTTCGGCCTCCAGCTCCTGGATCAGCCGTGTGACCGCCGGCTGCGAACGCGCCAACAGCCGAGCCGCACCGGTGATGCTGCCGCTGGACATGACGGCCGAAAAGGCTTCGAGGTGGCGAGTTTCCATGCCAAGAATCTACATTGCGCATTAATGCAGGTCAATCATTCAATATTTATATGCTTATGAGTTCAGCGTGCCAGGCATGCCGGTCAACTGCTGATAGGCACCCTTGATCGCGGTGATCAGGCCTGACGACCGCTGAAATTGCCTGCCCGTGACCCAAATCACGCGGGCGAGGGCGCAAAAAGCGGTGCTGTGGCCCGCTGCACCGCGGAACCGGAGTGCGCTCGGGTAACATCGTGCCCCGCGGATCATCCGGACCGAAGCCCTGCGGGGTGCTGTCGGTCCCATGCCATCAAGCTGCCTGCGGCGCCCCCGTGGCGACAGGCCGAACAGGGTTTCTCGTGCGTCTCAATTCAATCAAGCTATCAGGGTTCAAGTCGTTCGCCGAGCCGACCAACTTCCTGCTGCCCGGGCAGCTGGTGGGGGTGGTGGGCCCGAACGGCTGCGGCAAATCCAACATCATGGATGCCGTGCGCTGGGTGCTGGGCGAAAGCAAGGCCAGCGAGTTGCGCGGCGAATCGATGCAGGACGTGATCTTCAACGGCACGACCACGCGCAAGCCGGCCAGCCGATCCAGCGTTGAACTGGTGTTCGACAACATCGACCACCGCGCCGGTGGGCAATGGAACCAGTACGAAGAGATCGCCGTCAAGCGCGTGCTGACCCGCGACGGCAACAGCAGCTACTACATCAACAACCAGCCGGTGCGCCGCAAGGACGTGCAGGACGTGTTCCTGGGCACCGGCCTCGGGCCACGTGCCTACGCCATCATTGGCCAAGGCACGATCAGCCGCATCATCGAATCCAAGCCTGAGGAACTGCGCCTGTTCCTCGAAGAGGCGGCCGGGGTGTCCAAGTACAAGGAACGCCGCCGCGAGACCGAAAACCGCCTGTCGGACACGCGTGAGAACCTGACCCGGGTCGAAGACATCCTGCGTGAGCTCAATGCCAACCTGGACAAGCTCGAAAAGCAGGCCGAGGTGGCCCGCAAATACAACGCCTTGCAAAGCGATGTCACGCTCAAGCAGCACCAGTTGTGGTTCCTGAAACGGCGCGAAAGCGAAGGCGACCAGGCCAAGGTGCGGGCCGACGCGGCCCAGGCCGTGAACGACCTGGAGTCGCGCACCGCCGACCTGCGCCACATCGAAGCCGACCTGGAAACCATCCGCCAGGCCCACTACACCGCCGGTGACCAGGTCAACCAGGCCCAGGGCGCCCTGTACGAAGCCAGCGCCGAAGTCGGCCGCCTGGAGGCCGAGATCCGCTTTGTGGTGGAAGGCCGCCAACGCGTGGAGCAGCGCCTGGCCACGTTGCGCGAGCAGATCGGCCAATGGTCGCTGCGCCGCGAAGACGCCGAAGCCCAGCTGGAAACCCTGGCCGAGGACGACATCAGTGCCGAAGAAAAGGCCGAGCTGCTGGCCGCCCAGGTCGAAGAGCAGGCCATGCGTCTGCCCGAGCTGGAAGACGCGCTGCGCCTGAGCCAGCAACGCGCCAATGAACAGCGCGTGCTGGTCAGCCAGGTGCAGCAGCAGATCCAGGTGCTGGCCGCCGAGCAGCGCAGCCTGGATGAGCAAAGCCGCAACCTGAACCAGCGCCACGACAAACTCAGCACCGACCGCAAGGCGCTGGCAGTACCCGATGAGGCCTTGCTGAACACGCGCCGCGCCGAATTGGAAGAAGCCCAGGCCGTGGCCGAAGAGGCCGAGGCCCGACTGCACGAACTGCAGGAAAGCGTGCCCGCCCTGGACGAAGACAGGCGCAGCCGCCAGCAGGCCGTGAACAGCGAGAGTGCGCGCCAGGCCGACCTGTCGGCCCGCCTGGAGGCCCTCAAGGCCTTGCAGGAGAAGGTGCGCACCGACGGCAAGCTCAAGCCCTGGCTGGCCAAGCACGGCCTGGACCACCTGCAGGGCCTGTGGAACCGGTTGCACATCGAAGCGGGCTGGGAAAACGCCCTGGAAGCCGCCCTGCGCGAACGCCTGGGCGCCCTCGAAGTGTCGCGCCTGGAGCTGGTGCGGGGCTTTCTGGGCCAGGCGCCAGCCGATGCGCCGCCCACCCGACTGGCCTTTTTCAGCCCGCCGGCAGCCGCCGTACCCGCGCCCGCCGGGGCCTGGCCTCGCCTGTCGGAGCTGTTGCGCCTCAACGATGCCGGCCTGAGTGCCTTGCTGGCCGATTGGCTGCACGGCTGTTACACCGCGCCCAGCCTGGACGAAGCCCTGGCCCAGCGCGCCAGCCTGAAGCCGGGCGAGGTGGTCTATGTGGCCGGTGGCCATGCCGTGTCGGCGCATGGCGTCACCTTCTACGCCCCCGACTCCGAGCAGGCCGGCCTGCTGGCCCGTGCCCAGGAGATCGAGAACCTCGACAAACAACTGCGGGCCCAGGTGCTGCTCGGTGAGGAAGCGCGCAGCGCCCTGGTACGTGCCGAGGCCGCCTATGCCGATGCCTCGCAACGCCTGGTGGCCGTGCGGCGTGAGGCCGCCGAGGCCCAGGGCCGCCGCCACGAGCTGGACGTGGAGACCCTGAGGCTCAGCCAGCAGGCGGAGCAGGCCCGCCAACGCAGTGAGCAGTTGCAGGCCGATCTGGCTGAAGTCGATGCCGCCCTGGAGGAACTGCAAGAGCGCCGCATCACCGCCGAGGCCCGTTTCGAAGAACTGGACCTGCAACTGGCCGACACCCAGGAGCGGCACGCCCAACTGGACGAACGTGTGATCGAAGCCGAGCGCAAGCTGGCCGAGAGCCGTGAGCAGCAGCGCACCCTGGAGCACCAGGCCCAGGAAGCCACCTTTGCCCGGCGCTCGCTCGAAGCCCGGCGCGGCGAACTGTCCCGCACCATCGACACCGCCCGCCAGCAGGCCGAAAGCCTGGTGGCCGAGCAGCAGCGCGCCCACGACGAGTTGGCCCGCCTGTCCGACGCCGCCGCCCAGGGCGGGCTGCAGGATGCCCTGCACCTCAAGCTGGAGCGCGAGAAGAACCTGGGCGCCCGACGCAGCGAATACGACGACCTCACCACCAAGCTGCGCGCCAGCGACGAGATGCGCCAGAAGCTGGAGCGCGAGTTGGAGCCGCTGCGTCAGCGCATCACCGAGTTCCAGCTCAAGGAACAGGCCGCCCGCCTGGGTTTTGAGCAGTACGAAGGCCTGCTGGCCGATGCCGGCGCCGACCTGGCCGCGGTGGCCGCCTCGATCGAGCAGGGTGTCGTGCGCCTGACCGGCCTTCAGTCAGAGATCGACCGCCTGAACCGCGAGATTGCCGCCCTGGGGGCTGTCAACCTGGCGGCGCTCGATGAACTGACCGTGGCCCGCGAGCGCAAGACCTTTCTCGACGCCCAGTCGGCCGACCTGACCGAGGCCATGAACACGCTGGAAGACGCCATCCGCAAGATCGACGGCGAAACCCGCGAGTTGCTGGCCGGCACCTTCAACACGGTCAACCATCATTTTGGGCGCATGTTCCCCGAGCTGTTCGGCGGCGGCAATGCCAAGCTCATGATGACCGGCGAGGAAATCCTTGATTCGGGCGTGCAGGTGCTGGCCCAGCCCCCGGGCAAGAAGAACCAGACCATCCACCTGCTGTCCGGCGGCGAGAAAGCCCTGACCGCCATTGCCCTGGTGTTTGCCATCTTCCAGCTCAACCCCGCGCCGTTCTGCCTGCTCGACGAGGTGGACGCCCCGCTGGACGACGCCAACACCGAGCGCTATGCCAAACTGGTGGCCAGCATGAGCAAGGAAACCCAGTTCCTCTTCATCAGCCACAACAAGATCGCGATGGAAATGGCCGAACAACTGATCGGCGTGACCATGCAGGAGCAGGGCGTCTCGCGCATCGTGGCGGTCGACATGGAGTCGGCCCTTTCGATGGCCGACCACGCCTGATCCGGCCCAGAGACCCAGGAACCCCAAGCAACCATGAGCAATTTGCAAATCAGCCTGGCCATTGCCGGCGGCGCCATCCTGGCGGCGGTGGTGGCCTACAACACCTGGACTTCGCGCAAGAACGAACCGCGCAAGCCCGAACCAGAGCCCGACAGCCAGCATGCCGGCACCGACCTGACCGATCCCCTGGCGCGCCGTGAGCCTGGCCTGGATGCGGCCCTGGTCGACCCGCTGGAGCCCGCCCAGGCCAGCGATGCCTCTCCTGGTCTGGGCATGCCGCTGCCCGTGCTGGAGCGCAAACCGGGTCTCGACTCGCTGATCGACGTGATCGCCCCCATGTCCCTTGAAGGGGTGGTGTCGGGCGATGCCGCCCTGGCCGCGTCGCCGCACACCCGACGCGCCGGCAGCAAGCCCTTTGCCATCGAGGGGCTGAATGAAGCCAGCCAGCACTGGGAAACGCCCGTGCCCGGCCAGCGCTACGGGGCCTTCCAGGCTGGCGTGCAGCTGGCCAACCGCACCGGTGCGCTCAACGAGATCGAGTTTTCCGAGTTTGTGATGAAGGCCCAGGCCTTTGCCGATGCGGTGAACGCCTTGCCCGAGTTCCCCGACATGCTGCATGAGGTGGCCCGCGGGCGCGAGCTGGACCAGTTCGCCAGCGACCACGACGCCCAACTGACCTTCAGCCTGCGCGCCCGCCAGGCTGCCTGGAGCCCCGGCTATGTGCAGCAGAACGCTGCGCGGCTGGGCTTTGTGCCCGGCGTGATCCCGGGGCGCATGGTGCTGCCCTCGACCGTGGCCGGCCTGCCGCCCATGCTGGGCCTGACCTACGATGCCCAGGCCGCCATGGCCGACGACCCCGAGCAATCGGCCCTGCGCGACATCTCGCTGCACCTGGACGTGCCCCAGGTGCCGCGCAGCGAACAACCCTTCCGCCAACTGCGCCAGGTGGCCCAGGCCCTGGCCGAAGCCATGGACGGCGTGGTCACCGACCAGAACGGCAACCTGATCCCCGAGCAGGCCATGGACGCCATCGGCGTCGACCTGGAACAGCTGTACGACGCCCTCGACAGCCGCGACCTGGCCGCCGGTTCGCCGCAGGCGCGGCGGTTGTTCAGCTGAGCCGAGCCGGACCGTCTGGCCGACACAGGGCTGCATTGAGGCAGCATCTGCCCAGGCCGGCTCACCATCGGGCCTGATGGCTTGCATGCTGTCCTCTTTGCCGCACCTGCGGCGCCTGCCAGAGGACGCGCACCATGTCGTTGCCCACCCCCTCAGCCCCACCGGCTGATCTGCCTGGTTCCCTGCTCACCGACCTGAGAACCCTGATCGAGGGCACCAGGCAACGCGCTGCGGCCACGGTCAACAGCGAGTTGACCTTGATGTATTGGTCAATAGGGCAACGCATTCACAATCAGATCTTGTAAGAGCGCAGGGCGAACTATGGGCAAGAGGTGCTGTTGACTGTGTCCCATCACCTTGAGCATGAGTACGGGCGTGGTTTTGCCGAGAAGAACCTGCGGCGCATGGTTCTTTTTGCCCGCCTCTTCCCCGTTGCCGAAATTGTCGCGACACTGTCACGACAATTGAGCTGGTCTCATTTTTTGGCCTTATTCCCCCTCAAAGACCCGCTGCAACGCGAGTTCTACGCCCAGATGGCCAGCACCGAACGCTGGAGCGTGCGCACCTTGAGAGGGCGCATCGATTCGATGCTGTATGAGCGCACCGCCTTGTCGCAGCAGCCCGCCAACTTGATCGAGCAGGAGCTGACAAGCCTGCGTCAGGAGCAGACCTTGTCGCCTGAGATGCTGATGCGCGACCCTATGTGCTTGATTTTCTGGGCGTGAAAGACAGCTGGCAGGAGCGTGACCTGGAGGCCGCCATCGTGCGCGAGATGGAGTCTTTTCTGTTGGAGCTGGGGGCGGGCTTCAGCTTTGTGGCTCGGCAAAAGCGAATTCAGCTCGATGGAGACGATTTCTACCTGGACCTGTTGTTCTACAACCGCCGCTTGCGACGCTTGGTGGCCGTCGAGCTGAAAGTCGGTGATTTCAAGGCGGCGGACAAGGGCCAGATGGAGCTGTACCTTCGCTGGCTGGACCGGCATGAGCGCGAGCCCGGTGAGGGAGCACCTTTGGGCATTTTGTTGTGTACCGGCAAAAAGGCTGAGCAGATCGAACTGCTTGAGCTGGGCAAGTCAGGCATCCATGTGGCCGAGTACCTGACCAGCCTGCCGCCCCGTGCCCTGCTGACTGAACGGCTGCAAAAGGCGGCGCAGCAAGCGCGCTTGCAGCTTGCGCAGCACCAGTCGCTTTGAACTCTGTCTGGCCGCCCAAGCCCCGCCGCTGCGTTAGGATGGGCGGCCGCTTGGGCGATGGCCTGAGCCATGGCCGGGCAAGCCGGCACCCAGCCCCGAGCCACCCCCATCTTGGATAAAATTTTTGCCGCATGCGGCCCAGCGTCTGGGCCCGCCGCCGGACGTTTTTCATGACCACCCTTGACCCGAACGGGGCTGCCACGCCGCCCGCGGATGCCGCTACCGTGGCGCAGGCCCAGGCCTTGCGCGAGCAACTGCACCACCATGCCCACCGCTATTACGTGCTCGATGCGCCCGAGATTCCGGATGCCGAGTACGACCGCCTGTTTCGAGCCCTGCAGGCCCTGGAGGCGGCCCACCCCGAGCTGCTGACGCCCGACTCGCCCACCCAGCGCGTGGGCGGGCGTGTCTTGGAGGCCTTTGCCAGCGTGCGCCATGCCCTGCCCATGCTCAGCATCCGCACCGAGACCGACACCGAAGCCAGTGGCGCCGAAGCCTTTGACGCCCGCATCCGGCGCGAACTGGGCCTGGGGGAGGGGGGCGATCCGGTCGAGTACGTGGCCGAACTCAAGTTTGATGGCCTGGCCATGAACCTGCGTTACGAGGCCGGCGTGCTGGTGCAGGCCGCCACCCGGGGCGATGGCGAGCTGGGTGAAGACGTGACCAGCAACATCCGCACCATCGGCCAGATCCCGCTGCGTTTGCCGGCGGGGGCCCCGCCCGTGCTGGAGGTGCGGGGCGAGGTCTACATGCGCCGTGCCGACTTTGAGCGCCTGAACGAGGCCCAACGGGCCCGTGGCGACAAGTTGTTCG
This sequence comes from Curvibacter sp. GW821-FHT01G03, assembly GCF_059422285.1. Lineage (NCBI taxonomy): Bacteria > Pseudomonadati > Pseudomonadota > Betaproteobacteria > Burkholderiales > Comamonadaceae > Curvibacter > Curvibacter sp. GW821-FHT01G03. Next base: position 337,854 of record NZ_JBWKWP010000005.1, on the reverse strand, counting down.
TCAACCCGCGCAATGCCGCGGCCGGGGCCGTGCGCCAACTCGACTCCAACATCGCAGCCCAGCGGCCGCTGAGCTTTTTTGCCTATGGCCTGGGCGAGGTCACGCCCCCGGAGCAGGGCGGACCGGCCTGGCTGACCCATTTCGAGATTCTGCAAACCCTGAAATCCTGGGGATTCCCGGTCGAGGCGCTGGACCAGACCGCCCGGGGGGCCGCCGAACTGGTGGCCTACCACCAGAAGATCGGGGCCCTGCGCGACCAGTTGCCTTACGACATCGACGGCGTGGTCTACAAGGTCAACAGCCTGGCCCTGCAGCGCCGGCTGGGCTTCGTCACCCGCGAGCCCCGCTGGGCCGTGGCCCACAAGTACCCGGCGCAGGAGCAACTGACCACCGTGCTGGGCGTGGATGTGCAGGTGGGCCGCACCGGTGCGATCACCCCGGTGGCCCGGCTGGAGCCGGTGTTTGTGGGCGGCGTAATGGTGTCCAACGTCACCCTGCACAACCAGGACGAGATCGCCCGCCTGGGCCTGCTGGTGGGCGACACGGTGATCGTGCGCCGGGCCGGCGATGTGATTCCACAGGTGGTGGCGGTGGTGGCCGAGCGCCGCCCGGCCGACCTCGATCTGGCCGCCGAGCCGCTGCCCGAGCCCTACAAGCGCTTTGTCATGCCTACCCAGTGCCCTGTCTGCGGCTCGCACGTGATGCGCGACGAGGGCGAGGTGGTGGCCCGCTGCACCGGCGGCCTGTTCTGCAAGGCGCAGCGCAAGGAGTCGATCCGCCACTTTGCCAGCCGCCGCGCCATGGACATCGAGGGCCTGGGCGAGCGTCACATCGACAACCTGGTCGAGTACGACCAGATCGGCAGCGTGGCCGATCTGTACAGCCTCACGCTGCAGCAGTTTCTCGATGTGAAGCGGCGGGTAGACGAGCGCGACGGCGTGGCCGCCGAGCTGCAAGGCCGCGACGAGGTGCCCACCAAGTGGGCGCAGAACATCCTCGACGGCATTGCCGCCAGCAAGCAGCGCCCGCTGGGCCGATTCCTGTTTGCCCTGGGCATCCGCCACGTGGGCGAATCCACCGGCAAAACCTTGGCCGACTGGCTGGGGCGCCTGGCCTGGGTGCGCCGCGCGCCCTTGCCCCTGCTGCGGGTGCTGCCCGACGTGGGCGACGTGGTGGCCACCTCGATCTACGAGTTCTTGCAGGAAGACCACAACCGCAAGGTCATCGACACCCTGATCGCCCAAGGCGTGGTGCCGCCCGACACCGGCCTGCCCAACCCGGCGCTGGCCGACAAGCTGAGCCTGCCCAGCCTGCTGGGGGCCTTGAAGGTGCCCAAGCTCACCCCGCTGCGCGCCGAGCAACTGGCCCCGCACCTGCGGGCCCTGAGCGATCTGCTGGATGCCCAGGGCGCCTGGCAGGCCGCGGCCGAGCTGCCGGCCGAGGTGCTCAAGTCGCTGCAAGCCTTTGTGGCCGAGCCCGGCCAGGCCGCGGTGCTGAAGGACCTGGACCAGATCCGCACCGAGCTGCTGGCCGCCTTGCCGGCCCCCAGCACGGGGCCGCGATCGTCCTTGGCGGGCAAGACCGTGGTGCTGACCGGCACCTTGCCCACCCTGGGCCGCGATCAGGCCAAAGACTTGCTGGAAGCCGCCGGCGCCAAGGTGACCGGCTCGGTGAGCAAGAAGACCGACTACCTGGTGGCCGGTGCCGAGGCCGGCAGCAAACTCGACAAGGCGCTGAGCCTGGGCGTGCCCGTGCTCGACGAGGCCGGCATGCTGAGCCTGCTGGCCCAGACCGACGGCGGGCCCGAGCCCGTGACACCGGCGACCCCCACCGTGGCGGACGCTGCGTCGCCCCCTGTGGCCGAGCCCCCCCAGGGCCAACTGCCCTTCACCCTGACCGGAGACTGAACATGGCGATCCGAGAGATCCTGAAAATGGGCGACCCCCGCCTGCTGCGCATCGCCCAGCCCCTGGCCGATGCCGATTTCGACAGCGACGCCCTGCACCTGCTGGTGCGCGACATGTTCGAGACCATGGCCGCCGTCAACGGCGCCGGCCTGGCCGCACCGCAGATCGGGGTGGACCTGCAACTGGTGATCTTCGGCACCGACGCCCCCAACCCGCGCTACCCGGATGCGCCGCCTGTCCCCCGCACCGTGCTGTGCAACCCGGTGCTCACCCCGCTGGGCGACGAAGAAGAAGACGACTGGGAAGGCTGCCTGTCGGTGCCCGGCCTGCGCGGCGTGGTGCCCCGCTACAAACGCCTGCACTACCGCGGCCTCGACCCCTATGGCGACCCGATCGAGCGCACCGTGGAGGGCTTTCACGCCCGGGTGGTGCAGCACGAGTGTGACCACCTGATCGGCAAGCTCTACCCCATGCGCGTGCGCGATTTCTCGCGCTTTGGCTTCACCGAGGTGTTGTTTCCGGGGCTGGATCCGAAACAGGACGATTGAGTTCAATCGCAGAAAAAGCACAAGCTCATCGAACAAGGTTTTGGTTGGGCTAAGACGGTGGGTCTGACACGCCAGTTGAAGCGATCTACAACCTGGTACGCGTGCGCACCTTGGGGTAAATGCGAGTGAAGGTGCCGAATTGAGCGAGAGAGCGTGAAAAGCTGGGCTCAAGTCGAGGACAAGCTGAACTTCTCGCCCTGAAATGCCGGGACGGGAGATGCGTACACAGGCCTATAGACTTTGGGCCAGGGCCGCCCTCGCTAAGGGGCACAGTCCTTCAGCCAGCCGAGTCTGTGCCGTGGCTGGTACCTGGCGATACAAGTTAGGAAAAGACCCCGCTCACATTCCTCGAAGCCATCGTCTGAAGATGCACAGGGTTCAATTGCTACATCGAACTTCGCATGCATAGGCGGCCAGATTGAAAGCAGAGTGAGGAAGGATAATTCAACCCTATGAATGATCTCGACATCGCTCTTGTAGGGCAAACCTCGCTGCCGGGTCTTTGTCCTATCGCAGAGGCTGTGCAGCAACTCGCTACTGATTCGGGGCGTGATGAGCGAGGCGCGATCTTCACACGCAAAGAAGTCGTTGACTTCATGCTGGATCTCGTTGGCTACAGTGCAGACGAAGATCTAACCTCTGCCAGGTTGTTAGAACCCTCATTCGGTGGCGGCGAGTTCGTTGTCGCAGCAGTGGCTCGGCTTGTGGATTCTTGGAAGAGGGGGGGATGTGTCGCAGACCTGGCAGCGTGCATCTATGCTGTCGAGCTGCATCAAAGCACCTTCGAGGCCACCATGGAGTCGGTCAGGGCTAAGCTTAAAGAGCTTGGCTTTGAGGCGGCTGAGGCCGCGAGACTGACGCAGGCGTGGCTGCACTTTGGCGACTTCTTGCTTGCACCGATACCAGGTCGATTTGATTTTGTGGTCGGTAACCCACCCTACGTTCGCCAAGAACTGATCCCTGCGGCCTTGCTTGAGGAGTATCGCCGCAGGTTCTCTACCCTCTACGACAGAGCCGACCTCTATGTGCCTTTCATTGAGCGATCTTTGAACTTGCTGGCTGAGAGCGGACAGATGACCTTCATCTGTGCCGATCGCTGGACCAAGAACAAGTATGGTGGTCCGCTGCGTGCCATGGTCTCCAGCGGGTTCTCATTGCGAGCCTTTGTCAATATGACTGAGACCCAAGCTTTTGACACCGATGTGGTTGCCTACCCGGCCATCACTTTGATCGAACGTGGCAGGACAACACAGCCGACCATGGTGGCGGAGAACCCTGCCATCGCACCGCCGATGTTGGCAGAGTTGGCTGGGGCTTTAAGAGGGCAGGTTGACGTGCCGTATGTCCGAATCGTTCCGAACGCAGTCCAAGGCAGTTCTCCATGGTTGCTGACCTCGGGCACCAAGCTCGACATCATTCGACGACTTGAGGCGAAACTGCCGACGCTGGAAGAAGTCGGGTGTAAGGTGGGCATTGGAGTTGCCACTGGAGCTGACCGTGCGTTTATTGCGCCCTTCGACGAACTCGACGTCGAGCCATCTCGAAAATTGCCACTGGTCACCACCAAGGATCTTGCCAGTGGGCACGTTGTGTGGAAGGGACTAGGTGTCATCAATCCTTTTGAAGACGATGGGACGCTGGTTGATTTGGCGAAGTACCCCAAGTTCGCCAAGCACCTAGATACACATCGGGAAGCTATTTCGCAACGCCACGTTGCGAAGAAAGCACCAGATCGCTGGTATCGCACTATTGATCGAATCACCCCTTCGCTTGCGGCTGTGCCCAAACTGTTGATTCCTGACATCAAGGGCGAGGCTCAGGTTGCTTACGAGGCCGGCCACCTCTATCCCCACCACAACCTCTATTTTGTGACCTCAACAGATTGGAATCTGCATGCATTGCAGGCTGTTCTACTCTCCTGCGTCACCACGGAGTTCATTCGATCCTATTCGACAGCCATGCGTGGTGGTTTCCTCCGCTTCCAAGCTCAATACTTGAGGCGGATTCGGATCCCTCGGTGGGTAGATGTCTCCGAGGAACTGCGGGCCAGTTTGATCCAGGCTGCAGAAGTGTTGGATCTGTCGGAGTGCAATGCGGCGGCGGCTAAACTTTATAAGCTCTCAGACGAGGAAATGAGGGAGCTCAAAGGCTGACACCAAAGGAGAATCATGCCGCTCGATCTTTGCGACTACGAAAACAAGGCCAAGCAGGCTATCAAGAATTTTTGGAGCAGTCGTGAGGCTGCAAAAGCCAAACAGGCTGCCTCCGGCAAGGCCGATCAAGGCGAGCGTGCAGGTGTCACGGCAGGCAAAAACATGGATGCCTTTGCTGAGTTGACCATTGATATCGTGAGGGCAAACGGCCTACCTCATGCAGACATTCACCTAAAGAGAAAAGCCCTGACCTTACCAGGCTATTTTCGACCGACGAAGCTGTGGGATCTATTGGTGATGGATCGTGGTCGCCTTATCGCGGCCCTCGAATTCAAGAGCCAGGTTGGGCCTTCTTTTGGCAACAACTTCAACAATCGGACCGAAGAAGCCCTTGGCACTTCGCACGACTTGAACGTGGCGTTTCGCGAGGGAGCGTTTGGAGAGCAGCCCCGGCCGTTTGTGGGCTGGCTGATGGTCGTTGAGGATGCACCCAAATCGCGTGCCTCTGTCCGAGAGAGCTCACCCCACTTTCCAGTATTCGCGGAATTTGCTGGAGCAAGCTACCTTCAACGCTACGACCTACTCTGCAAAAAGCTCATGCAAGAGCAGTTGTATTCGTCGGCCTCGCTCATGGCGACACCTCGATCCGGGGGCTCAGACGGATCCTTCTCTGACATGTCTACCCTGACAAGCCTCAAGTCGTTTGTTGCTAGCCTAGCGGGACACGTTGCGAGTCAGGCTGCGAAATGAACATGACCAGAGGCATTCGAACTGGAGGCGCGATGATTGCGTCTATCTGCCCCTGATAGTCGACTGCTGTATCTAGCGGACTGCACCTACGGCAGGCCCAGTGGCCTGCAAAGTCGCCTGCGCCAGGCTGTCATACACCGGCAACTGGGCGTCGCGGTGCAGCAGGGCGGGCAGGGTCAGGCGCTGGAAAGGCTTGCTGGCGTAGCGGGAGGCGCTGCGGTAGAAGCGCTGCTCCAGCGCCAGGCCCATCCGGGCATAGGCCTCGGCTGCCTGCTCGTCGAGCTTGAAGCCGTCGTAATTGATCACGGCACCCACCTTGTGGCCCAGCGGGGCGCACAGTGCGGTGACGGCGGCGCGGATGCGCTCCACATCGGCTTCGGTGCGCACGCTGAGGTGCTGGAAGTTCAGGAACAGCAGGCCTTGTGCGGCGTCGTACCGGAAGCGGGCCTCAAAGGCCATGTTCAACAGGCGCTCACGCAGGCCCATGGGTTCGGGGCGGAACAGGGCCGGGTCCATGAGGCGGGGCTGCTCGATCAGGGGGCGAAAGCCCATGTGGGCCACGATGTCGCGCTCGATGTCCACACCCGGGGCCACTTCCGTGAGGCGCAGGCCCTGCGGGGTCAGTTCGAACACGCAGCGCTCGGTGATGTACAGCACGCGTTGGCCCTGCAGGGCGGCGCGCCGACCGGCAAAGGTGATCTGCTCGACCTGGGGCAGAAACTTGCGCGAGCGGCCCTCCTGCAGGATGCGCAGTTGACCGTCGGCTGCGGCCACCTTCAGGCCGCCGGCGGTGAAGGTGCCGGCAAACAGCACGGTGCGCGCGTTTTGCGAGATGTTGATGAAGCCGCCGGCACCGGCCAGCTTGGGGCCGAAACGGCTCACGTTGACATTGCCGGCCGCGTCGCATTCGGCCATGCCCAGGCAGGCCAGGTCCAGGCCACCGCCGTCGTAGAAGTCGAACTGCTGGTTCTGGTCGATCACGGCCTCGACGTTGAAGCCGGCGCCAAAGTCCATGCCGCCCGCGGGCATGCCCCCGACGATGCCGGGCTCGGCGGTGAGGGTGAACAGGTCCAGCACGCGCTCTTCATTGGCCACGGCCGACACGCCTTCGGGCATGCCGATGCCCAGGTTGAGCACGCCGTCCAGGGGCAGCTCCAGCGCGCAGCGGCGCGCGATGATCTTGCGCTCGTCCAGGGGCAGCGGGGCCAGGCTGTCGAGCGGCACCTGCAGTTCAGACGAAAATGCGGCCGAGTAGCGCGTACCGTAGGTCTGCATGTGGTTGTCAGCTTGGGCCACCACCACACAGTCGACCAAGGTGCCGGGGATGCAGACCTGGCGCGGGTTGAGCGAGCCGGCCTGGGCCACGCGCTCAACCTGGGCGATCACGATGCCGCCTGAGTTGCGGGCCGCCATGGCCATGGCCAGGTTGTCCAGGGTCAGGGCCTCGCGCTCCATGGTGATGTTGCCGTGGGTGTCGGCGGTGGTGCCGCGCACCAGGGCCACGTCGATGCCGAAGGCCTTGTAGAAAAGCCATTCCTCGCCATCGATGTCCATCAGGCGCACCAGGTCTTCGTGGGTGCACCGGTTGATCTTGCCGCCCCCCAGGCGCGGGTCGACGAAAGTGCCCAGCCCCACCTTCGACAGGGTGCCGGGCTTGCCCGCCGCGATGTCGCGGTAGAGCTGCGAAATGCAGCCTTGAGGCAGGTTGTAGGCTTCAATCTGGTCGGCCAGGGCCATTTGGCCCACCTTGGGGATCAGGCCCCAGTGCCCGCCGATGGCGCGCCGCACCAGGCCCGGATGCCCCAGGTGGTTGAGCCCGCGTTCACCGCCGTCGCCCTGACCGGCGGCAAACACCAGCGTCAGGTCGCGTGGGGTCTGGCTGGCGGTAAAGCGTTGCTCCAGGGCCAGCAGCAACTCCTCGGGGGTGCCGATGCCGACAAAGCCCGAGGTGGCCACCACGTCGCCGTCGCGGACCAGGGCGGCCGCCTCGGCGGCCGAAACGATCTTGTTGCGCATGTCTTGTCTCCGGTGTCTTGTTTTGTTGGCGCAGCCCCGGGGTGGGCCCCGGGCTGCGGCTTTCGGGTCGCAGATCTCAGATCTCAGGTCTCAATAGAGGCCGGTCAGGTAGTAGGTGGCAATGATCACGCCCACGGCGGCCGTCTTGATCAGGGTGATCGCGAAGATGTCCTTGTACGAGGTCTTGTGCGTGAGGCCGGTGACGGCCAGCAGCGTGATCACGGCGCCGTTGTGCGGCAAGGTGTCCATGCCGCCGCTGGCCATGGCGGCCACACGGTGGAACACTTCCAGCGGGATGTGGGCTGCGTTGGCGGCCTGGATGAAGGTGTCGGACATCGCGGCCAGCGCAATGCTCATGCCCCCCGAGGCCGAACCGGTGATGCCGGCCAGTGCCGAGATCGAGATGGCCTCATTGAGCAGCGGGTTGGGGATGGCCCGCAGGGCATCGGCCACCACCGTGAAGCCGGGCAGGGCGGCGATGATGCCGCCAAAGCCGTACTCGGATGCGGTGTTCATGGCGGCCAGCAGGGCCCCACCGACGGCGGCCTTGGTGCCATCGGCGAAACGCTTCTTCACCGGGCCCCAGGCAAACACCACCACGGTCAGGATGCCCATCAGCAGCGCCGCCTCGACGGCCCAGATGGCCGCCACTTTGCTCACATCGGTCACCACCGGCTTGGCCATGGTGGGCAGGGCTGCGGTGTGCACCGCGCCGTAGAACTGCGGGATCAGCACCGTGAACACCTTGTTCATCACCCCCACCACCAGCAAGGGCGCCAGGGCCAGCCAGGCGTTGGGCAGCTTTTCGGCGGCATAGGGTTCGGGTTCGTTGCTGTGGCCGCTGCCATAGCCTTCGCCGGCCTCACGTGCACGACGACGGCACCAGGCGAGGTAGGCCAGGCCGGTCACCAGGATGAACACCGTGCCCACCACGCCCAACCAGGGCGCGGCCCAGGTATTGGTCTTGAAGAAGGTGCTGGGGATGATGTTCTGGATCTGCGGGCTGCCCGGCAGCGCATCCATGGTGAAGGTGAAGGCGCCCAGCGCGATGGTGCCCGGGATCAGGCGCTTGGGGATGTCGCTTTGACGGAACATTTCGGCCGCGAACGGGTAGACCGCGAACACCACCACGAACAGCGACACGCCGCCGTAGGTGAGCAGCGCACACACCACCACGATGGACAGGGTGGCACGCTCGCGCCCCAGCAGCCCGATGACGGCTGCCACGATGGACTTGGAAAAGCCCGACAGCTCGATCACCTTGCCAAACACGGCGCCCAGCAGGAACACCGGGAAGTACAGCTGCACAAAGCCCACGAGCTTGTCCATGAAGATGCCGCTGAACAGCGGTGGCACCAGGGTGGGATCCGTCAGCAGCACCGCCAACAGCGCGCAGACCGGCGCAAACAGGATCACGCTGAGGCCGCGGTAGGCCACGAACATCAGCAAAACCAGCGAAAGCAAAATGATCAAAAAGCTCATGCGGTCCTCCGCAGGGCGAGCTTGTGAGCCTGCGCGGATTGCAGCGCGGCACAGAAAGGGGTGGGGGTCACGGTGTCTGTCTCCAGTCGATATGAGAAGACCGTCGGGCTGTGGGGCGCGACGGTCCAAAGGTGGGGGGCAGATTGTGGGATCAGGAAGCCGTCGGCCTGGGCGTCGCTTGTGAGCGTGTGTTATTTGCGTTTTTGGCTCAGCGCGCTGTTCAGTCCCGCTGGTGTGGGTGGCGGCCTACAAGGCCTCCAGCCAGCGCAGCAGGCGCAGAGGGCTGAAAGGCTTGCCCATGTGGGCCTGGGCCCCCAAGGCCAGGCTGGTCTCAATGTCGGCCTGGCTGGCATGGGCCGAGATGACCAGCACCGGTGTGTCGGCCAGCAGGGCGTGGGCCCGCATCGCCTGCAGCAAGTCGTGGCCGCTCATGCCGGCACCAAAGCACAGGTCGGTGATCACCAGGTCGGGCTGTTCGCGCTGAGCCAGGGCCCAGCCCGAGGCGGCGTCGGCGGCCAGCAGCACCTCGCTGTGCTGGTGCAGCACCAGCCGCAGCAGTTCGATGATGAAAGCGTTGTCCTCGACCAGCAACACACGCCGTCGGGGCCGTACTGGGGGGCCTGGCGTTTCGAGGGGCTGGAGGACTGCGTTCATGGCGATCTTTCGGGGCTGCTGCTGCATGGGCCATCCCACCGTGTGCCGCGCCGTGGCTGGACGGACCTGGGCTGTCGGAAGGATTTGTTGCAGTTTGATGCAGTCCCCGAAGGGGCTGTGCAGGCCACAGACGGCACGCCCTGTAGGAGGGCATCGATGTCCGGACGCGCCATTGCGCCAGGACAGGGCCAAGGCACTCCGCGGCGCCCGTCAGCCGTGCAGGGGGCTGCCCGGCCGCTGACGGCTTGGTTTCAGACCGTGCCCAGGGCTTTCAACAGCTCGGTCTCGATCTCGATCTGCTTGCGGTTCTGCTGCAGTTCGGGGCCCTGGATCAGGAAGGTGTCCTCCACCCGCTCGCCCAGGGTGCTGACCTTGGCCATCTGCAGGCTGATGTGGTGCTGGGCCAGCACCCGGGCCACCATGTACAGCAGGCCCAGGCGGTCGCTGGCCGAAATGCTGAGCAACCAGCGCTGGGCTTTTTCGTCGGGGCGCAGGTCGATGCGCGGGGCAATCGGAAAGCTCTTGACGCGGCGCGACACCCGGCCCCGGCTGGGGGGGGGCAGGGGGCCCGCTTCGGTCAGGGTGCGGGCCAGTTCACTTTGCACCATGCTGGTCAGCTCGCGGTAGTGCTCGGGCAGCATCTGGGTCACGACCTGGAAGGTGTCCAGGGCGTAGCCATTCGAGGTGGTGTGGATCTTGGCGTCCAGGATGCTGAAGCCGGCCTGGTCGAAGTAGCCGCAGATGCGGGCGAACAGGTCGGGCTGGTCGGCGGTGTAGACCAGCACCTGCATGCCTTCGCCCACCGGCGACTGGCGGGCCCGCACAATGGGGTCGAGCGAGGCCACGTGGCGCGACAGCTGCCGGGTGTGCCAGGCGATGTCGCCCGCGTCGTGGCGCATGAAATAGCTCACGTCCAGCGTGTCCCACAGCGGCTTTTGCACCTCGTGGGGCAGTGCGTACAGGGCCAGCTGCACCAGCGCCTCACGCTTGCGGGCCTCGATCTCGGCGCGGGCGTCGGGGGCGCGGCCGCCCAGCACGCGCAGCGTGTAGCGGTACAGGTCTTCCAGCAGCTTGCCTTTCCAGGCGTTCCAGACCTTGGGGCTGGTGCCGCGGATGTCAGCCACCGTCAGCAGGTACAGCGCTGTCAGGTTGCGTTCGTTGCCCACGCGTTTGGCAAAGGCCTGGATCACTTCGGGGTCGCTGAGGTCTTCTTTCTGGGCAATGCGGCTCATGGTGAGGTGTTCACCCACCAGCAGCTCGATCAGCTCGCTGTCATCACTCGCAATGTCATGGTCGCGGCAGAAGCGGCGTACCTCGGCACGCCCCAGCTCGGAGTGGTCGCCCCCTCGGCCCTTGGCGATGTCATGGAACAGCGCCGCCGTGTAAAGGATCCAGGGCTTGTCCCAACCGGCCGCCAGTTGCGAGCAGAAAGGGTATTCGTGCGCGTGTTCGGCCATGAAGAAGCGGCGCACGTTGCGCAGCACCATCAGGATGTGCTGATCCACGGTGTAGACGTGGAACAGGTCGTGCTGCATCTGGCCCACGATGCGGCGGAAGACCCAGAGATACCGCCCCAGCACCGAGGTCTGGTTCATCAGGCGCATGGCGTGGGTGATGCCCTCGGATTGCTGCAGGATGCTCAGGAAGGTGCGGCGGTTCACCGGATCGCGGCGGAAAGCCCCGTCCATCACATGGCGGGCGTTGTACAGGGCGCGCAGCGTGCGGGCCGACAGGCCCTTGAGGCCCACCGTGGTCTCGTACAGCAAAAAGGTTTCGAGGATGGCGTGCGGCTGGTTCAGGTACAGGTCGTCGCTGGCCACCTCGATCATGCCGGCCTTCTCGAAGAAGCGCTCGTTGATGCGCCGCGGCTCATGGGTGTTGGGGTGCAGCCGCTCTTCGATGTTGAGCATCAGGATCTGGTGCAACTGCGACACCGCCTTGGCGGCCCAGTAGTAGCGGCGCATCAGGGCCTCGCTGGCCCGCACGGCCAGGCGCGAGCCATCGGGTGCATGCGACTGGTAACCAAAGGTCTCTGCGACCGCTGTCTGAAGGTCGAACACCAGCCGGTCTTCGCGGCGCTTGGCCACCACGTGCAGGCGGGCCCTGATCAGGCTCAGCAAGGCCTCGTTGCTCTTGATCTGACGGACCTCGAACGGCGTGGCCAGGCCCTTGGCGGCCAGGTCGTCCCAGGTGTCGCCAAACCCGGCCGCCTTGGCCACCCACAGGATGGTCTGCAGATCGCGCAGGCCACCGGGCGACTCTTTGCAGTTGGGCTCCAGCGAGTAGGGCGTGTTCTCCGACTTGTTGTGGCGTTGGCGCAGTTCCAGGCTCTTGGCAACAAAAAAGGCCTGGGCATCCAGATGGGCCCGGAAGGCCTGCTGGAAGGCCGTGAACAGATCGGTCGGGCCGATCAGCAGGCGGGCCTCCAGCAGCGAGGTCTGCACCGTGACGTCCTTGCCCGCTTCGGCCACGCACTCGCTCAGGGTGCGCACGCTGGAGCCGATCTCCAGGCCCACGTCCCAGCAAGAGCCGATGAAGGCCTCGAGCCGGGATTTGAGCTCCGGCTCGCTGTCCGCCACCACGCTGTCGGGCAGCAACACCAGCACGTCCACATCCGAATAGGGAAACAGCTCGCCGCGCCCGTAGCCGCCCACGGCCGCCAACGCAAAAGCGGGCGGAAATCCAGCGCGCCGCCACAGCTCGGCCAGCAGGTCATCGACCAGCCGGGCCAGCCGGGTGAGCAAGCCGTGGATGCCCCGGGTGGTGGCGCCCTCGGTCTGGAGTTGCTGCAACAGAGCCGCTTTCTGCTCTTTGTAGGACTGGCGCAAGGCCTGGAGGTCGGTCATGGCGGGGCGGGCGGCGCGGGGTGAACGGGGCGAAAACGGGACGAGAGCCTGAGGCTCAGGTCTTGGTGGTGGTGACGAAGCCCGGCAGCGGCGGGCTGCCGGCCGACAGCGTCAGCACCTCATAGCCGGTTTCGGTGACCAGGATGGTGTGCTCCCATTGGGCCGACAGGCTGTGGTCTTTGGTGACGATGGTCCAGCCGTCGTTGCCGTGCGACTTCACTTCGCGCTTGCCGGCATTGATCATGGGCTCGATGGTGAAGGTCATGCCGGGCTTCAGTTCTTCGAGCGTGCCGGGCTTGCCGTAATGCAGCACCTGGGGCTCTTCGTGAAAGCGCTGGCCGATGCCGTGGCCGCAGAACTCGCGCACCACCGAAAAGCCATGCCCTTCGGCAAACTTCTGGATGGCGTGACCGATGTCGCCCAGGCGGGCACCGGGCTTGACCTGCTGGATGCCGATCCACATGGCCTCGAAGGTCAGCGCGCTGAGGCGCTTGGCCGCGATCGAGGCGTCGGGCATCACGTACATGCGGCTGTTGTCCCCGTACCAGCCCTTGTCGGTGATCACGGTGACATCGATGTTCATGATGTCGGTCTTCTTGAGCGGCTTGTCATTGGGGATGCCATGGCACACCACATGGTTCAGCGAGGTGCACAGCGAAGCCGGGTAGGGCGGGTAGCCGGGGGGCTGGTAACCGACGGTGGCCGACTTGGTGCCCTGCACATTGACCATGTACTCATGGGCCAGGCGATCGATCTCCAGCGTGGTGACGCCGGGTTTGACGAAGGGGGTCAGGTAGTCCAGAACCTCGGACGCGAGGCGGCAGGCCACGCGCATGCCCTCGATCTCTTCCGCGTTTTTGTAGGTGATGCTCATGACGCGGATTATCCCACCTGAGAATAGCCGCGTCGGGGCACGGCCTTGGCCGGCCCCAGGCTGCCGGTATCAGCGCAGGTTGCCGGTGTGGCCCAGCGAATAGCGGCCAGGTTGCGGCCACACGGCCAGGCCATGGGGCTCCTGCCCCACCTTGATCTGGGCCACGGCGCCGCTTTGGGTGTCAAAGCGGTACACCACGTCGTCAAAACGACCCGACAGCCACAGCCACTTGCCGTCGGCGCTGACATTGCCCATGTCGGGGCTGCCGCCGCCCTGGATCGGCCACTGCGCCGTGACCTTTTCGGTGGCAAAGTCGATCACCGTCACGCTGCCCGGGCTTTTGCGCGGGCCGTGGATGCGGTGCGAGCCCCGGTTGGCCACATACAACTGCTTGCCGTCGCGGCTCGGGTACAGCCCGTGCGCGGCCACCCCGGTGGCAATGAAGCCCACCTCGGTGAGCGAATCACCGTCGAGCACGTGCACGCCGTCGGCCTCCATGTCGGCCACGTAGAAATGCTTGCCGTCGGGCGAGATGCGGATGTCCTGCGGCATGCCCTTGGTGGCCGAGCAGACTTCGGTCTCCATCGGCGACACATTGGGGTCGCTGAGCTTTTGCCCGTCCTTGAAGCGGGTCTTGGGCATCTGCAACTTCAGGTAGCCCAGCACCTCGCGCTTGCCCAGGTCGATCTTGGCCACGCTGCCCTGAAACTCACAGGTGAAGATCGCGTAGCGCCCGTCGATCGAAAAGTCGGCATGGTTGATGCCGCCGCACTTGGGCACATCGATGGCGTATTGCAGGGCCAGGGTCTTGGGGTCGCGAAAATCCAGCCGGTGCTTGGCCTCGGCCACCACGATCAGCGAGGCGCCATCGGGCGTGGCGTACACGTTGTAGGGGTCGTCGACCAGGATCTCCTTGCCCGGCTTGCCGGTGCGCGGGTCGATCGGGGTCAGGCTGCCATCGGTGCGGCGCTCGGCATTGTTGGCCACCCACAGCGTGCGCAGGTCCCACGAAGGCACCACGTGCTGTGGGGCTGGCCCCACCTTGAACTTGTCGACCACCTTCATCTTGGCCGGGTCGATCACATACACATCGTTGGAGCGCAGATTGGGCACATAGATGCGCTCCAGGTCGTCGCGCACGGCCGGGGCCATGTGGTCAGCAGCGGTTTCGCTGTAAAGATTGGCCGGGTTGGGCACCGGCGGCATGCCGGGCACGGTGTTGACCGTCGCCGGCTTGGCCGCGCCATTCTTGCCGACCGCGTCGGCCCCCTGCACCCCGCTGGCCAGCAGGCCCATCACGATGACAGCCGAACTGACGGCCAAACCAACGGCGTTGCGGGCAAAGACTTTCCCGAGGGACATGAGAAGAACACTCCAGATAAAAGAGGCGGCTCAGGGCTTGATGGCCGCCTGGATCGCTGCGGCCGAAGTCTCCACGATTTGCTGCACCCCGACTTGACCCAGCGCAACGCTTGCGCGACGCGGGTCGCCGGTCACGCCCCGGGCTCGGTCGCGGGCGCCTGGGCTGGCCAGTGTGTCGGTGCGCACCAGGGCCGGGTCGGTGGCCAGCATCAGCGAGGTGTCGGCCAGGCCGGCGTGCTCGCCGATCTCGGCCGGGCTGAAGCCGCGCTGCTTCAACTCGGCCACGTAGGCGGTCTGGGTCACGCGGTAGTACTCGCTCAGGGCATGCACCCGCGCCGGCGGGCCGCCGTCACGGGCCCAGGCCTGGTTCAGGCGCTCGGCCACCCGCTCCAGGTTCTTGCGGTAGCCCCCGTGGTCACCCAGAAAGAACACATCGCGAAAACCATGCTGCCGAAAGCTGCGCGCCGAGCCCTCCAGCACGGCCTCAAAAGCCGGCTCGGGGATCGAGATCGTGCCCGCAAAGCGCATGTGCCCGGCCGGCGGGTGGATGCTGCCCTCGGGCACATAGGCCAACACCGGGGCGACCACCGTGTGCCCCACGCGCCGGGCAATCTGACCGGCCAGCACATGCACCCGCACGTTGTGCTTGCCCAGCGCCATCTGCGGCCCGCTCTGCTCGGTGCCGCCGATGGGGATCAGCACCGTGCGCGTGCCCGCATCGAGGCGGGCCTGCAACTCGGGGCTGCTCAGGTCTTCCAGAAAAGGGCTGTCTGGCTCTGCCGCCTGGGCCATCGGCCCCAGCGGGCCGGCCAGCAAGGCCATGAGGCCCAGGCAGGCCAGGGTGTGGGGAAGGTGGCGAAGCGGCATGCGAAGGAGGTCGGCGAAGCGGGAGTTGGGATTATGTGTTGGGTATGTCAACGGGCGGTGAATGGGCGGCATCCGGTCTGCTCATGTCGCCAATATGCAAAAATAGCGACATGATTTCTTGACGTGTTCCAACTTCGACAAAAAAAGAACATGTTGTACGGACATGTCGCCGGCAGCGACATGAACTCAGAACGTGTCGTCGAAACAGGCTTTTTGCATCATGACCAAGAACGTCTTCGCTTGGAATCCCGAGCAGCCACACAACCACTTGCCCGCACTGCCCCCGGCGCACGAGTTGGAAAGCCGCACCGTACTCAAGGCATGCATCGAAGCCCGCGCCGCGCTGGCCGAACTCAAGCAAGCGGCCGAACTCATCCCCAACCAGGCGATGTTGATCAACACCATCCCGCTGCTGGAAGCCAAAGACAGCTCGGAAATTGAGAACATCGTCACCACCACCGACCAGCTTTTTCAATACGCCCAAGGCCATGAGCAGGCCGACTCGGCGACCAAAGAGGCATTGCGCTACCGCACCGCACTGCACCAAGGCTTTCGGTCGCTCCAGCAGCGCCCCCTGTGCACGGCGACCGCCGTCGAGGTCTGCCGCACGCTCAAGGGCGTGGACATGGACATTCGTCGAACGCCTGGCACTCAGTTGGCCAACGACCGCACCGGTGAGGTGGTCTACACCCCGCCTGAAGGTGAAGCCCGTTTGCGGGACATGCTGGCCAATTGGGAGCGTTTTTTGCACGAGGCCACCGATCTGGATCCCCTCATCCGCATGGCCGTGGGACATTACCAGTTTGAGGCCATTCACCCTTTCATCGACGGCAACGGGCGCACCGGGCGGGTGCTCAACATCCTGTACCTGATTCAACAAGACCTGTTGAATCTGCCCATCTTGTACCTCAGCCGCCATGTGATTGCGCACAAGGCCGACTACTATCGCCTGCTGCTCTCCGTCACCCGTGATGAGGCCTGGGAGCCCTGGCTGGTCTTCATGCTGCAGGCGGTCGCCGTTACCTCCAAGTGGACCACCGGCAAGATCGCCGCCATCCGCGCGCTGGCCGAGCACACCACCGAGCATGTGCGCACCCGGCTGCCCAAGATCTACACCCGGGAGCTGGTGGACGTGATCTTCGAACAGCCTTATTGCCGCATTGGCAATCTGGTGGACAAAGGCATTGGCCAACGCCAGGCCGCTTCACGCCATCTGCAAGAGCTGGTCAAGCTGGGTGTGCTGCGTGAAATGCCTTTGGGCAAGGAGAAGCTCTTCATCCATCCGAAGCTGATGCAACTGCTCAGTCGCGACAGCAACCAGTTTCTGCCTTATGAGTGATGGCGCACCTTGGCGAATGTCGGTCGGACTCGAACTTTCTGCCTGTTGAGATGGCGCTTCACACCCCCTCAATCACCGCCGAAACCCCCGCCCCCAGCCGCGTCCAGGGCAGGCTGGCCGGGTCGGCGGGCATGGGGCCTGGGGCGCGGGCGACCAGGATGTGGGAGGCGATGGGGGTGAAGTCGGCGCGGAAGTGCACCGAGCTTTTGTTGACCAGCAGCTTCATGGCCTCGGGCTGGATGCCCACGCAACGGTACAGCTCCCGGTCCAGCATCTGGCATTTGCCGCTGGCGACCACGATCAGCACACCGTCCAGCTCCAGACAGGCGACCTGACCGAGGCGAGTGAGCACGCCGTGCATCATGGGGCCCAGCAGGCGAACGCTGCCCTCGAACAGGGCGCGCACGGTGACCACGGCCTGCACGGGTGGGTCGCTGAGCTGGCCGGGCAGGGTGCTCACCTGGCGGCCCAGGCTCAGGGACAGACGGGCGCCGAGGCCGGCCCGGTGGGCGGCCGCGGCGGCTTCGGGGTCGTACAGCAGGCCCAGCGCCACCTGGCCGGGGTAGCGGTGCCCGGCGCCGGCCTGCAACAGGGCATGCAGCATGCCGGTGGTGTTGCTGTCACCCCCTGCGCCGGGGTTGTCCTGGGTGTCGGCGATCACCACCGGGGCGCTGGCGTGTTCGGCCAGCGCCAGGGCCTGCTGCACCGCAGCCAGGGGTTCGGGCAGGCTGACGCGCCAACGCTGGGGCGGCTGGCAAAGCTGGGTCCACAGTTCTTGCACCACCGCCTCGGCGTGCTCGCCATAGGCCCACACGCAGGGGCCGCAGCAGGCGATGTCGGCGGCCGGGAAGCCCATGGCGATGCTGCTCAGGGTGGCTTGACGGGCATCCACCTCGGGCAGTTGCGCGTACAAGGACGCGGCCGGCTCGATCAGGGTGCAGCCGGCGTTGATCGGGATCAGGAAGGGCACGCGGCGCCAGGCCATCGGCAGGCGTTGGCCGGCCTGCATGCGGCGCTCCAGCAGTTGGGCGGCCAGGCGGCCGGTGGCTTCGGTATCCACATGCGGGTAGGTGCGGTAGGCCACCAGGCCGTCGGCCAGCGCCAACATGTCGGCGCTGACGTTGGCGTGCAAATCAAGGCTGGCCACGATGGGCAGCTGATCGCCCACCAGCGAGCGCAGGCGTCTGAGCAATTCACCTTCGGCGTCTTCGAAGGCAACGCTGACGGCGGCGCCGTGCAGATCCAGGTAGATGGCTTGCAGGCCCGGGCCGGCCAGGGCCTGGCGGGCCGCCTCGACGATGGCGCCGGCAATGCGCTCGAACGCCTCGTCGCTGACCTGGGCCGAAGGCGTGGCCCCCGCCCAGCAGGCGGGCAGCAAGGCCCAGCCCCGCGCCTGGGCCTCGCTGATGAAGCCGCCCATGGGCAGGCTGCTGCCCGTGAAGCGGCGAAGCATGTCGGCCCCTTCGCTGTAGGCCGGAAAGCCGTCGCCGCGCAAAAAGGCGGCCCAGTCGGCCGGGCTGGGGGCGAAGGTGTTGGTCTCGTGCTGAAAGCCGGCGATCAGGATGTTCATGGTGTTTCGCAGTGGGCAGGGAGGGGTTGAGGCTTTGGGCAGGCGGCTACCAGCCCAGGGCCAGGTGCAGGCCGAGCAACACGCCCATGCCGGCAAACAAGGCGTGGTTGATGTTGCGCCGGCCCCCGAAGTAGGTGAGCAGGGCGGCGGCGCAGGCCCACCAGCGGGCATCCTGCCATTGCGGCACCCACTGGCCCTGGTTCAGCGCCACCTCAGGGACGACCATGGCCAGCAAGGCGCCCAGTGGTGCAAAGCGCAGGCAGGTGCGCAGCCAGCCCGGCAGGCGGGGTTGCTGGCCGGGCAGCAGAAAAAAGGCCCGGGTCAGCACGGTGATCAGCACCAGCAGGGCCACGGCCAGCCAGCCCCTGTGTTCGGGGTCATCGAGCATGGGGCCTCGGTCGGCGGTGTTCGGCCAGCAGACCCGCGGCCATGGCGGCCAGCATGGTGACCAGCACCGGCAGGCCGCGTGGCAGCGCCTGGGCCGGCAGGGCCACGGCACAGGCCGCGAAAGCGGCCACGCGGGTGGGGCGGTCTTTGACCATGGGCAGGGTCAGGGTCAGCAAGGCCAGGATGGCCACAAAGCGCAGGCTGTTGGCGCCGGGCAATTGGTCGGCCAGCAGCAGGCCCACCCCGGATGAGAGCTGCCACACCGCCCAGTTGCTCAGCGCCAGGCCGAGGTAGAAGGCCACCTCGCGGCGGCGTTGCCGGCGGTTGTGGCCGGGCAGGGGGTGGCGCTGGGTGAACAGCGCATAGATCGGGTCACCGGCAAAGTAGGACAAGGCCACGCGCTGCGGTCGGCTCAGGTGGTGGAAGTAGCGGCTCCATTCGGCGCTGAACACCACGAAGCGCAGGTTCAGCACGGCCGCGGTGGCCCCCACCAGCCACAACGGGGCTTGGCTGGCCATCAGCGGCAGGCAGGCCAGTTGGGACGAGCTGGCATACACCAGCAGCGACATGGGCAACAACACCGCCATGGGCAGGCCGCTTTGGGCCATGGCCACGCCCGCCACCAGGCCCATGGCGGCCGTGCCGGTGGCCGGCCCGGTGACGGCCCGCACCCCCGCCAGCGCGTGCCTCACGGTGCGTGGGCCGAGCCAGGCGGGCCAAAGGGTCAAGGCAGGCCGCCAGCGGCGCATCAGGCCTCCGCGATGTGCGGCCAGGGCCGTTGGGCCGGGCGCATCTGTTCGAAGGCGCGGGCCATCTGCAGCACGCCCAGGTCGTCAAAGCGGCGCCCGGCGATCTGCAGGCCGATGGGCACGCCATGGCTGTCGTAGCCGCAGTTCACCGAAGCAGCGGGCTGCTCGCTCATGCTGAAAGGCAGGGTGAAGCCGATGTGATCCATGGCCTCATTGACGTTGTTGGTCGGGTACGCCCATTCGGCCGGAAAGCTGGTGTTGGGCGACACCGGCGACAGCACGTAGTCGTAGGGCTGGGTGGCGGCCACGGTGGTGGCGCGGGTCTTGAAGGTCATGCTGTAGGCCTCGAAAGCCTGCTCGCCGCTGAAGCCCAGGCCGCCTTCGGCCCACTGACGCACGATGGGCAGCACCTTGGCGCGGCGCTCGGGCGGCAGGGCCTGCACATCGACGCCCGAGCGGATGCGCCAGAAGCGGTCCACCCCGTGCAGCAGCTCGTTGCTCATCCAGGGCTGCAGGGTTTCGATCACCGCCCCGGCCTGCTCGAACAGGCGGGCCGCCGCCACCACGGCCTGCTGCACCTGGGGCGACACCGGCATGCCGCAGCCGGCCTCCAGCAACAGGCCGATGCGCAGCCCCTTGAGTTCGCGCTGCAGCGACAGCCACGGGATGTCGGACGGCGGCAGGCTCATGGGGTCGCGTGGGTCGGGGCGCGACAGCACGGCCATCATCAGGGCCGCATCGGTGACGGTGCGGGTCATGGGGCCGGCGCAGCGGCCCATGTACGGCGGGTCGATCGGCACCCGGCCCAGGCTGGGCTTGAGGCCGGCCAGCCCGCACCAGGCGGCCGGCAGGCGCACCGAGCCGCCGATGTCGGTGCCGATGTGCAGCGGGCCGTAGCCTGCGGCACCCGCCGCGCCCGCGCCGGCACTGCTGCCGCCGGGGTTCATCGCGGTGTTCCAGGGGTTGCGGGCCAGGGCATGGAAGCTCGACAGGCCTGACGAGAGCATGCCGTACTCGGGCATGGTGGTCTTGGCCACGAAGACGGCACCGGCCTCGCGCAGGCGAGCCGCGGGCGGCGCATCGGCCGCAGCGGGCACCGGCAGGCTGGCGGCGGTGCCCACCGGCACGGGCACGCCGCGGGTGGCGATGTTTTCCTTGATGGTGGCTGGCACGCCGTCGATGCAAACACCGCCCACGCTGATGGGGGTACCGGCACGCCAACGGGCTTCGGCAGCGCGCGCCATGCTCAGTGCGGCATCGGCATCAAGCGCATAGGTGGCGCACAGCACGGGCTCGCAACGCTCGATGCGCTGCAGCACGGCCTGGGTCACTTCGACCGGCGACAGGCTGCCGTCACGGTAGGCCGCCACCATGGCGGAGGCGGAAAGGGCGTGGAGTTCACTCATGGGTCAGGGGTCCTGAGGTGGAGAAAATCGGGAAAGGACGGGGTACTTACATCGGGTCCAGCGGGTAGATCGGGCGGCGCACCCGTTTGAATTGCAGTGCGCCGTAGTCGGACGTGGTCACGCCCAGCCCGTCGCACTCGATCACCTCACGGGCCAGGTCGCCAAAGCCGGCGCGCCAGTGCACCCGGCTCTTGAGGATGACAAAGCGCTTTTGCAGCGGATCGACGCCGACGCTGGACAGGCAGTTCAGGTCAAACGGCTCCTGGTGCTCGGAGATCAGCACGATCTCCAGGCCGCCCACGGCCAGCACCACGGTGGGGCCCAGCCGGGTCTGCACGCCCTGGTACATGGGCCCGCGGTTGCGAAAGCGCCCGTCAAAGGCCAGCTTGACCCGACCGGTGACGCTCAAGGGCGGGCTGTCACGGCGCAGCGCCGGCATGGCGGTCTTGCCGCCCAGGCTCAGTGTGATCTCGCTGCCGATGCCGGCGGCCAGCGCCTGTTGCACGGCCTGGGGGTCCCAGATGGCATAGAAGACGGCCTCGTCCAGGCCCTGGCGCAGCACCTCGGCCAGCACCTCGGTGGTGTCCATCGAGCCGCCCGAGGCCGAGTTGTCGCAATGGTCCAGCAGCACGACCGGGCCGCCGAGGCCGATGGCGCAGGCCTGGGCCCGTGCCACGGCTTCGGCCAACGGGGTGGGGTGGAACACGAAGCCCTCGCGGGCCTCCCAGGCCTGGGTCAGCAGGGCGTCGCAATGCCCGCGGGCTGTCTCAGGCCGTGCGTCGGTGCAGACCACGGCGCTCAGGCCGGCCTGGCTGATGTCGGCGTGCGGAAAGCCCACAAACACCGAGGCGGCCAGCACCTCGCCGCCGGCCTCCAGGGCCTGGCAGCGCGCCTGTAGCGAGCGATTGGGCTCGGCGTGTGTGCCCTGGCGCATCACGTGCGGCAGCATGGGGGCCTGGCCCCACTGCATCACGGGGCGGATCTCGCCACTCAAAGTGCGCAGGATCAGTTCGGCGGCCCGCACACCGGCGGCATGGATGTCCACATGGGGGTAGGTGTGGTAGCCGGTGATCACGGTGGCGTGACGCACCATGTCGTCGTACACATTGGCGTGCATGTCCAGGGTGACGCCCACGGGGATGTCGGGGTCGATCTCGCGCAGGCGGCGCAGCAGCGTGCCTTCGGCGTCTTCCAGCGATTCGGTGACCATGGCACCGTGCAGGTCGAGCAGCACGGCATCGAAGCCGCCCCGCGCCACGCGCGACAGGATGGCCTGGCTGATGCGCTCGTAGGTGGCATCGTCGGTGGGTCGGCTGGGTTGGGCCTCGGCCGCCGTGGCAATCACCACCTCGGCGCCCACGCGCTCGGCCACGTCAATGAAGCCGCCCAGGGCCAGTCCCGTGCCTCGGTAGGCTGCCAGCAGGCTGGCCTGGTCAGCATCGGCCGGCAGAGCACGGTAGAAGCGCTCGAACGGGGTGGGCACAGGTGAAAAGGTGTTGGTCTCGTGCTTGAACTGGGCCAGCAGAAGTCGCATGGTGAGGGTCCTGTCGGGCGGAGGGATTCAGCCCCGGCGGGCCAGCTCGGCCCGGGGGGCGGCGGCCAGCAGGCGGCGGGTGTAGTCGTGGGCGGGCTGCTGGAACACCTGGGCTGTGGGGCCTTGCTCGACGATCTCGCCCTGGCTCATCACGATCACGCGGTCGCACAGTTGGGCCGCCACCCGCAGGTCGTGGGTGATGAACAGGATGCCCAGGCCCAGGTCGGCCTGGATTTCACGCAGCAGGGACAGGATCTGGGCCTGCACCGACACGTCCAGGGCCGACACGGCCTCGTCGGCCACCAGCACCTGGGGCTGGCAGGCCACGGCGCGGGCAATGGCCAGGCGCTGCCGCTGTCCGCCCGAGAACTGGTGTGGGTAGCGGTCAAGCGCGGTGCGGGGCAACTGGATGCGGTCCATCAGCTCTTCGGCGGTCTGGCGGGCCTGGCGCTCGCCCATGCCGAAATTCATCGCCCCCTCCATCAGCGACGAGCCCACGGTGCGGCGCGGGTTCAGCGAGCGGTTGGGGTCTTGAAACACCACCTGCACCCGCGATCGCAGGGGGCGCAGCCGCCCCTCGGGCAGGCCCTGCACCGGGGTCTCGCCCCACAGAATGCTGCCTTCGCTGGGGTCGATCAGGCGGATCATGCAGCGGGCAAAGGTGGATTTGCCCGAACCCGACTCGCCCACCACGCCCACGGTCTCGCCCCGATGCACGGCCACGCTGGCATCGCGCAGCGCGGTGTTGGGCTTGGCCCGGCCCAGCCAGTCACGGCGCACATAGGTCTTGCCCACGCCGGTGGCGCTGAGCAGGGCACGCCCACCGGGCAGTTCGCGCGGGGGGGGCGGGGTCATGCCGGGCACGGCGTCCAGCAGCATGCGGGTGTAGGCTTCGCGCGGTGCCTGCAGCACCTGCTCGGCCGGGCCTTGCTCGACCACGCGGCCGCGGTGCATCACCATCACCTGGTCGGCGATCTCGGCCACCACGCCCATGTCGTGGGTGATGAAGAGCACGGCCGAGCGTTGTTCCACTTGCAGCTCGGCGATCAGGCGCAGGATCTCGGCCTGGGTGGTCACGTCCAGGGCCGTGGTGGGCTCGTCGCAGATCAACAGCCGGGGCTTCAGGATGATGGCCATGGCGATCACGATGCGCTGGCGTTGGCCGCCCGAGAGCTGGTGCGGGTAGCTGTCGTAGATGCGCTTGGGGTCGGGCAGGCGCACCCGGTCAAAGATGGCCAGGATGTGGGCCTTGCGCTCGTGCGCGGGCCACTGGGTGTGGGTGCGCAGCAGCTCATCCACCTGCTCGCCGCAGCTGTGCACGGGGTTGAGCGCGGTCATGGGCTCCTGGAACACCATGCCCATGCGGGTGCCGCGCCAGGCGCGCAGGCGTGATTCGGGGGCCAGTCGGGCCTGGTCCATCAGGGTTTCGCCGGCCAGGCGGATCTGGCCCTGGGTGGCGCACAGGCCTTTGGCCAGCAGGCCCATCACCGTGGTGGCCAGCACGGATTTGCCCGAGCCCGACTCGCCGACGATGCACAGGGTCTGGCCGGCTTCGATGCGCACGTCCAGGTGCTCAATCGCAAAAGGGCGGTCGGCGTCGGCCGGCAGGGCCACCTGCAGGCCCTGCACATCGAGGATCACTTCGGCGGGCCGGGGCACCGGGGGCGGTGCCGAATCCAGGAAGACGGGGGTGGGGGAGGTCAAGGTGTTCATGGCAGGGGGCTCGCTCAGGCTCGCTTGGAGAACTTGGGGTCCAGCACGTCGCGCAGGCCGTCGCCCAGCAGGTTGATGGCCAGCACGGTGGGCACCAGGAACAGCGCCGGAAACATCACATTGCCCGGGCTCTGGGCAAACTGCACCCGCCCTTCGGCCATGATGTTGCCCCAGGTGGGCACGTCGGCCGGCAGCCCCAGGCCCAGAAAGCTCAGGATGGCCTCGGTCAGCACCGCGGAAGCCGCAATGAAGGTGCCCTGCACGATCAGCGGGGCCAGCGCATTGGGCAGGATGTCGCGCCACAGGATGGTGAGGTTGGACGAGGCCAGGGCCCGCGCCGCCTCGACAAAGGGCTCGTCACGCAGGCCCATCACCAGGGCGCGCACCAACCGGGTCACCCGTGGGATTTCGGGCACGGCAATGGCCAGGATCACGGTGGGCAGGCTGGCCCCGAGCATGGCCACCAGGGTGATCGCGACCAGCACGGCGGGGATGGCCATCATGCCGTCCACCAGGCGCATCACCACCGCATCCACGGGCCGGAAGTAGCCCGCCAGCATGCCCAGCAGGCAGCCACCGGTGATGGCGAGCACAGCGGTGCACAGCCCCACACCCAGCGAAACGCGGGTGCCGAAGAGCACGCGGCTCCAGATGTCGCGGCCAAAGTTGTCGCTGCCCATCCAGAACACATGCTGCAGGGTCTGGCCGTCGGGCAGGGTGACTTCGCCATGGGTGCCGGCAGGCACCGAGATGAAGCTGGGGTCCATGGCCGAGGGGTCGAAAGTGCCCAGCCACGGGGCCAGCACAGCCAGCAGCAGCAAGGCGGCCAACACCGCGCAGCCCAGGCGCACGGCGCTGTTGCGCCAGAGTTTTTTCCAGTTGCTCATGGGAGATCCGGGGAAGGAGGGTCAGTAACGGATGCGCGGGTCGAGGAACAGGTAGCTCAGGTCGACCAGGAGGTTGATCAGCACATAGGCCAGGGCAAAGAACAGCACCACCCCCTGCAGCACCGGAAAGTCGCGGTTCAGCACGGCGTCCACCGTGAGCTGACCCAGGCCGGGGATGGCGTACACCGTCTCGGTCACCACCACGCCGCCCAGCAGCAGGGCGGCACTGACGCCGATCACGGTGACCACCGGCACGGCGGCGTTGCGCAGCGCGTGGTGGGTCAACACGGCCAACTCGGTGATGCCCTTGGCCCGGGCGGTGCGGATGTAGTCCTCGGTGAGGGCCTCGCTGACCGCGGCCCGGGTCACCCGGGCCAGCAGGGCCACATAGGTGACCGACAGGGTCAGGCAAGGCAGGATCAGCTGGTGCAGCCAGGGCCAGAGGCCGGACTCCAGCCGCCGGTAGCCCTGCACCGGAAACCAGTGCAGTTGCAGCGCCATCACATAGATCAGCACATAGCCCACCACGAACACCGGCACCGAGAAGCCGGCCACCGAGAACGCCATGACGGCCTTGTCCAGCCAACTGCCCATGCGCCAGGCCGCCAGGGTGCCCAGGGGCAGGGCCAGCACGATGGCCAGCAGCAAGGTGCCGGCGGCCAACGACAGGGTGGGCTCCATGCGCTGGGCAATCAGCTCGACCACGGGCTTGTTCATGAAGAAAGAGTGGCCCAGGTCGCCTTGCAGCACGGCTCCGCCCCACAGGCGGAACTGCTGCCACAGCGGCTGGGTCAGGCCGAGTTGGGTGCGGATGCGGTCCAGGTCTTCGCTGGTGGCGCTGTTGCCTCCGATCACGGCGGCCGGGTCGCCCGGCGTGAGGCGCACGATCATGAAGACCGCCACGGCCACCACCAGCAACACCGGCAGGGTGGCCAGCAGTCGTTTGGCCAAAAATGAAAGCATCAGGAAATCTCCGGAAAACAGTCGCCCCGGCGCCGGCCGCGCCCCTTGCAGGCAAGGCGCAGGCCGGGCCTGTCGGGCAGGCAAGCTGGCGGGCGAGCGGGGCCCGGCTCAGGGCTTCTTGATGTTCCAGTACACCTGGGCGCCGGCCGGCACCAGGCCGGTGATGCCCTTGCGCACGGCGGCAGGTTGGCTGTACTGGCCCACGGGCACGTGGGTCACGGTCTCGAAGGCGCGCAACTGGGCGGCCTGGGCCAGCTTCTTTTTGTCGGCGTCGGTGCTGGCCTGCGAGAACTGCAGCTTGATCTTCTGCAGCTCGGGGTCGTCCTGCCAGCCGAACCAGCCCTTGTCGCCAGCGGCATTCATCATGGCCATGGTCAGCGGGTTGAGGATGTCGGAGGCGGTCCAGGAGGTCATGAAGGCGTTCCAGCCGCCCGCGCTGGGCAGGTCTTTCTTGGCGCGACGGGCGACCAGGGTCTGCCAGTCCATGGTCTGCAGGTCGACCTTGAAGCCGGCCTGCTCGAGCTGCTGCTTGGCCACCAGGGGCAGCTTGGCAATGGCACCCAGGTCGGTGGGGCGCATCAGCACCACCGGCTCACCCTTGTAACCGGCCTCGGCCAGCAAGGCCTTGGCCTTGGCCGGGTTGGCGATGCCGGTGTACTCACCGGTGGCATCGGATTCAAACGGCGTGCCGCAGGGGAACATGCTCTTGCAATAGCGTGACATGCCGGGGGCGCCCACCTGGGTCTTGAGGAAGGCTTCTTGCCCCATGGCCAGCATGGCGGCGCGGCGGATCTTCTCGTTGTTGAAGGGCGCGTGCAGAAAGTTGAAGCGGAAGATGAACTGGTTGCCTGCAGGTTGCGCATCGACCAGGGTCAGGTCAGGGTTGCTGCGCAAGGTGGCGTATTGTTCGAAAGCCGGTTGCTCCAGGATGTCGACCTCGCCGTTGATCAGGGCGTTCATCTGGGTCTGGGCATCGCGCACGATCACCCACTCGACCCGGTCGACATACACGTTCTTGCCGCCGGTGGTGCCCGAAGGGGCTTCGGCGCGGGGCTTGTAACGGGCGTTCTTCAGAAACACGACTTTTTCGCCAGGGCGGTACTCGTCGGCCTTGAAAGTGTAGGGGCCAGAGCCGATGGTCTCCTTGATCTGGGTGTCGCCCGGGGTGTCGGCCACACGCTTGGGCATGATGAACGGCACGTTGGCTGAGGGCTTGCCCAGGGCTTCGAGCACCAGGCCGAAGGGCTCCTTGAGCACCAGCACAAAGGTCTTGGCGTCGGGGGTCTCGTAGTGGTCCAGGGCCTTGGCCAACTGGCCGCCCATCGTGTCGCGGCTGGCCCAGCGGGTCAGCGAGGCCACCACGTCTTCGCTGGTGACGGTCTTGCCGTCGTGGAACTCCAGGCCGTCGCGCAGCTTGAAAGTCCAGGTCTTGTTGTCCTTGGACACGCTCCATTTCTCGACCATCTGCGGCTTGATGCGCCCATCCAGGTCGGTGCCGAACAGGGTGTCATAGATCATGTAGCCGAAGTTGCGCGAGATGTAGGCGGTGGTCCAGATCGGGTCGAGCACCGTGACGTTCGAGTGCGGAATGATGCGCAGCGTCTTGGTGTCGGCCAGGGCACCCAGGTGGGTGCCGGCGGCGGCCAGGCCCAGCAGCAGGCCGGCGGCCCATTGGCGGCGACGGGCGCTGTTGAAGGAACGTTCGGACAAGGCTTTGTGCAGTGGCAGGGGCATGGACAGGTTCCTGTTCGGTGGCAAGGGGGACGGGCGGCGCTGGGGCCTGGGCACTCTGCGCAGGGTCGTCATCAGCGATGGGGGTATTTAGTCACGTCCGATACCAATTGACTATGTACAGTTGGGGCCATGAAGATCAGCACAGTACGCACACGAAGCGCGCCCGCACGCCCCAGCAGCAGACCTTTGGCGCACCGTTTTCAGGCACGCGCGGCTGGGCTGTACCAGGGTGCACCACGATGATCACCTTGCAGTCCGACAGCGCCACGCCGCTGGTGCGCCAGGTGTTCGAGGCGATGGCCGCCCTCATCGACAAGGGCAGCCTGCGCCCGGGCACGCGCCTGCCCTCGGTGCGAGGCCTGGCGCGCGAGCAGGGCATCAGCACCATGACCGTCACCCATGCCTACCAGCGCCTGGTGGCCGAAGCCTATGTGGAGGCCCGTCGCGGCAGCGGCTACTACGTGGCGGCGCCGGCCAAGGCGCAGCCCCGCCATCGCCCCTTTGTGGGCCGTACCCAGGTGGATTCGCTGTGGCTGATCCAGCGCGTGTTCGAAGACGACAGCGCCTTGCTCAACGCCGGATGCGGATGGTTGCCCCCGGATTGGCTGCACCTGGAGGGCGTGCGCCAGGCGCTGGCCAGCCTGGCGCGCAAGAGCCCCGCCGGGCTGGCCCATTACGGCACGGCACATGGCTACCTGCCGCTGCGGCAACAGATCCAGACCCAGTTGGCGGCCCGGGGGGTGCAGGCCAACCCGCATCAACTGGTGCTGACCCATGGCGCCACCCAGGCCCTGGCGCTGCTGGGGCGCTGCCTGCTGCGGCCGCGCGACACGGTGTTGGTCGATTCGCCGGGGGCCACCAACTTCTTTGCCGCGCTGCGGGCCATGGACCTGAGGCTGATCGGGGTGGAGCGCCGGCTGGACGGTCCCGACGTGCAGGCGCTGGCCACCCTGGCCCAGCGGCACCGGCCCAAAGCCTTTTTCACCACGACCACGTTGCACAACCCCACCGGGAGCCAATGCTCGCCCACCGTGGCGGCTCAGGTGCTGAAGTTGGCCGAGCAGCACGATTTTCATGTGGTGGAAAACGAGGTGATGGCCGGCCTGGAACCCCCCGGTTCGGTCAATCTGGCCGCCCTGGCGCCGCTGGGCCGGGTGTCTTATGTGGGCAGCTTCTCCAAGACCATCACCCCCAGCCTGCGGGTGGGCTTTGCGGCGGTGAGTGAAGACCTGGCCGAAAAACTAGTCTACCAGAAGATGCTGGGCAGTCTGACGAGCTCTGAACTGACCGAGAAGCTGGTGCACACCGTGCTGGTGGACGGGCATTACCGCAGCCATCTGGCGCGCCTGGGCGAGCGCCTCGCGCAGGCCCAGCGGCAGGTGTGTGACGGCCTTGAGGCGGCTGGCATGGTGCTGTTCACCCGCCCCCAGGGCGGGCCGTTTGTGTGGGCCGGCCTGGGACACGATGGGGTGGATGTGCAGGCCGTGGCACAGCGCGCCGTGGCCGAAGGGCTGATGCTGGCCCCCGGCAACCTGTTCCGGCCCGATCTCAAACCCACGCCGTGGCTGCGCTTCAATGTGGCCTATGCCCACGACCCCAGGCTGTACCGCTTCCTGAGCCAGGAGGTGAAGCGTGCTGTGCGCCGCTGAAGGGGCTGGCGTGCAGGCCGGGGAGGGGAAGAGGGCGCAGCGACCGCCTGATCGGGTGGGTTGGCCGCCCACACGCTAAAATGCCGGGTTTTCCACGCACCGCTCGGGTCAGGGCGGGCCGGTCCCATTCAGCGACCGGCCGTTCTGCCCCCAGCCCCTGCAGCTCCACCCAAACAGGCCGCCCAAGTGACCTCGCACCCCTCGCCCACGATGCACCACCTGCACATCAGCACCTTTGAAGGCGGCAACGCCTTGAGCGCTTTCCGGGTTCAGCAACTGCTGCCCCGGCTGCAAGTCATCCACGACCGCATCTCCGGCATCGCTGCGCGTTTTGTGCACCTGGTGGCCTCCGAACAGCAGCCCGACGCGGCCACCCGCGAGCGCCTGGCGGCCCTGCTGACCTACGGCGACCCCTACGCCGGCCCCACCGAGGGCGAACTGCTGCTGGTCAGCCCGCGTTTCGGCACTGTGTCGCCCTGGGCCTCCAAGGCCACCGACATCGCCCACAACTGCGGCCTGGCCTTGAAACGCGTCGAGCGCGTGACCGAGTACGTGATCACCCTGAAGCAGCCCTTGCTGGGCAAGGCCACGCTGAGCGATGAGCAGCGCGGGGCCGTGGCGGCGCTGCTGCACGACCGCATGACCGAATCGGTGATGTTCGAGCGGGCCCAGGCCGCCGGCCTGTTCACCGAGCTGCAGGCCCAGGCCATGGCGTACGTGGATGTGCTGGGCGGCGGCCGTGCCGCGCTGGAAACGGCCAACACCCAGTTCGGTCTGGCCCTGGCCGACGACGAGATCGACTACCTGGTGGCCGCCTTCACCGGCTTGCAACGCAACCCCACCGATGTGGAGTTGATGATGTTCGCCCAGGCGAACAGCGAGCACTGCCGGCACAAGATCTTCAACGCCCAGTTCACCATTGACGGCGTGGCGCAAGACAAAAGCATGTTCGGCATGATCCGCAACACGCACCAGTTGGCCCCGCAGCACACCGTGATTGCCTATTCGGACAACGCCTCGGTGATGGAGGGCCATGCGGTGGAGCGTTTCAATGCCGCCTCGGCCCAGGGCCAGTCGGTGGCCTATGCCAAGAGCGAAGCCACCCACCACGTGCTGATGAAGGTGGAAACCCACAACCACCCAACTGCAATTTCGCCTTTCCCGGGCGCCTCGACCGGCGCGGGCGGCGAGATCCGCGACGAAGGTGCCACCGGCCGGGGCTCCAAGCCCAAGGCCGGCATGACCGGCTTCACCGTGTCGCGCCTGGTGTTCGACGAGACGCAGAGCACCGAGTTCGGCAAGCCCGAGCACATCGCCAGCCCGCTGCAGATCATGGTGGAAGGCCCCCTGGGGGGCGCCGCCTTCAACAACGAGTTCGGCCGCCCGAACCTGGTGGGCTACTTCCGCGAATACGAGCAGACCATTGAGTCGGACGTGGACAGCATCCGCCGCGGCTACCACAAGCCCATCATGATTGCGGGCGGTCTGGGCGTGATCGACGCCGACCTGACGAAGAAGATCGAGTTCCCGGCCGGCACGCTGTTGATCCAGTTGGGCGGCCCGGGCATGCGCATCGGCATGGGCGGTGGTGCCGCCAGCTCGATGGCCACCGGCGCCAACGCGGCCGAGCTCGACTTTGACTCGGTGCAGCGCGGCAACCCCGAGATTGAACGCCGGGCGCAAGAGGTGATCAACCATTGCTGGGCTCAGGGCGCGGGCAACCCGATCCTGGCCATCCACGATGTGGGCGCTGGCGGCCTGTCGAATGCCTTCCCCGAATTGACCAACGACGCCGGCCGCGGTGCGCGCTTCGACCTGCGCAAGGTGCCGCTCGAGGAGTCGGGCCTGGCCCCCAAGGAGATCTGGAGCAACGAAAGCCAGGAGCGTTACGTGCTGGCCATCGCCCCCGAGTCGCTGGGCCAGTTCAAGGCCTTCTGCGAGCGCGAGCGTTGCCCGTTTGCGGTGGTGGGTGTCGCCACCGAGGAACGCCAGCTGGTTTTGGCGGACGAGGGCCAAGCGACCCCGGTCGATATGCCGATGAATGTGCTGCTGGGCAAGCCGCCCAAGATGCACCGCGACGTGAAGACCGTGGCGCGCCAGTTCAAGCCGGTGGACCTGACCGGCGTGAGTCTGCAGCAGGCCGCCATCGAAGTGTTGGCCCACCCGACCGTGGCCAGCAAGCGCTTTTTGATCACCATTGGCGACCGCACCGTGGGGGGCATGAGCCACCGCGACCAGATGGTGGGGCCCTGGCAGGTGCCGGTGGCCGACTGCGCGGTCACCCTGGCTGATTACAAGGGCTTTGCCGGCGAGGCCATGAGCATGGGCGAGCGCACCCCGCTGGCCGCGCTCGATGCCCCAGCCTCGGGCCGCATGGCGGTGGCCGAGGCCATCACCAACCTGCTGGCCGCGCCCATCGAGCTGCCCCGCGTGAAACTGTCGGCCAACTGGATGGCCGCGTGTGGCGAGACCGGTGAAGATGCCGCCCTGTACGAAACCGTGAAGGCCGTGGGCATGGATCTGTGCCCGGCCCTGGGCATTTCGATCCCGGTGGGCAAGGACAGCCTGTCCATGCGCACGCAGTGGAAGGACGAATCGGGCCAAGCCAAAAAGGTGACCTCGCCGGTCAGCCTGATCGTGAGCGCCTTCGCCAGCCTGGCTGACGTGCGTGGCACGCTGACGCCGCAGCTCGATGCCAGCGTGGACGACAGCACCCTGGTGCTGATCGATCTGGGCAAAGGCCAAAACCGCATGGGCGGCTCGATTCTGGCCCAGGTGCTGAACCAGGTGGGTGATTCGGTGCCCGATGTGGACGATGCGCAAGACCTGAAGAACCTGGTCAATGCGGTCAACGCCTTGCGTGCCCAGGGCAAGATCCTGGCCTACCACGATCGCAGCGATGGCGGCCTGTTCGCCAGCGTCTGCGAAATGGCCTTTGCCGGCCATGTGGGCGTGGCCCTGAACGTGGACATGCTGGTCACCGAAGGCGACGGCATCAGTGACAGCCGTGCCGAGTACGGCGACAGCAAGAACTGGGCGCAGCAAGTCAGTGCCCGCCGTGAAGAGCTCACCCTGAAGGCCTTGTTCAGTGAGGAACTGGGCGTGGTGCTGCAGGTGCGCACCACCGAGCGCAACGAGGTCATGCAGACCCTGCGCGAGCATGGTTTGAGCAAGCACAGCCACTTCATCGGCAAGACCCGCCCCGCCGGTGCCGCACTGGACGTGGGCAAGGGCGAGATCCAGGTCTGGCGCGACACCAAGAACGTGTTCAGTGCCAGCCTGTCGGACCTGCACCAGGTCTGGGATGCGGTGAGCTGGAAGATCTGCCAGCGCCGTGACAACCCGGCCTGTGCCGACGCAGAACATGCCGCCGCCGGCGCGCCCAGCGACCCGGGCGCCCACGTCAGCCTGAGCTTTGACCCGGCCGACAACGTGGCGGCCCCGTTCCTGAACCTGAGCCGGCCCAAGGTGGCCATCCTGCGCGAGCAGGGCGTGAACTCGCACGTCGAAATGGCCTATGCCTTCACCGAGGCCGGCTTCGAGGCTTACGACGTGCACATGACCGACCTGCAAAGTGGCCGAGCCCAGTTGAGCGACTTCAAGGGCGTGGTGGCCTGCGGCGGCTTCAGCTACGGCGACACCCTGGGGGCCGGCATCGGCTGGGCCCGCTCGATCACCTTCAACCCGGTGCTGGCCGAGCAGTTCAAGGGTTTCTTCGGCCGCAGCGACACCTTCGGCCTGGGCGTGTGCAACGGCTGCCAGATGTTTGCCGAACTGGCCGACATCATCCCGGGCGCCGAGGCCTGGCCGCGCTTCACCACCAACCAGAGCGAGCGCTTTGAGGCCCGCCTGTCCATGGTGGAGGTGCTGGAATCGCCCAGCCTGTTCCTGCAAGGCATGGCCGGCAGCCGCCTGCCGATCGCGGTGGCGCACGGCGAGGGCTATGCCAACTTCAAGTACCGGGGCAAGCCGGCCGAGGCGATCGCGGCCATGCGCTTTGTGGACCACTTTGGTGCGGCCACCGAGGCCTATCCCTTCAACCCCAATGGCAGCCCGCAAGGCCTGACCGCCGTGACCACGGCCGACGGCCGCTTCACGGCCATGATGCCGCACCCCGAGCGCGTGTTCCGCAATGTGCAGATGAGCTGGACTTCGGGCGACAAATCCGAGTTCAGCCCCTGGATGCGCATTTGGCGCAACGCCCGCAAGTGGGTGGGTTGATGCCCACCGGCTGAGCTGCACAGGGCTCGCCGCTGTTCGAAAAGGCCTGGCCGCGTTGCGCTGCCGGGCCTTTTCGTTGGCCGGGCGTCATCAGACTTGATGCGCATCAAGCCTGCGGCATCAGAAATGAGACACACTCTCGCCGAATTGAAGTTTCTTTTTGTAACTTTTTGCCGGAGGTCAGCCCATCTGGGGTCTTCAAACTGAGCGCCCGGCCCGCAAGATGGAGTGTCGTGATGAATGGAAGCCGAGCCCGGTGGCGTGATCTGAGCCTGGGAACCCAATTGTCCCTGAGCAATTTCCTGCTGGTACTGGTGGTTCTGACGGCCTTGATTGCGGCCATCACGTGGTCCGTCTCTCGGGCCACCGAAGAGCAGGCCACCCAGGAGGTGAGCGACAAGACCCAGTTGCTGGTGCACCTGATCAAGGCCACCGACGACGATTTGCGGCTGCGGACCTCGGCCCTGGCTTTGGCCTTCAATGCCCGCCTGAATGGACAGGTGAGCCTGAGTGGCGAAACGGTCGACATGGGCGGCAAGCAGGTGCCTGTGATGCTGCTGCATGGGCGGCAGGTCAATCTGGACAACAGTGTGGTGGACGAGTTTTCTCAACTCACCAAGAGTTCGACCACGGTGTTTGTGCGCACCGGCGACGATTTTGTGCGCATCACCACCTCTCTCAAGACCGAACAGGGCCAGCGCGCCAACGGCACCGCACTGGACCGCCAGCACCCGGCCTATGCCCTGGCCTTGCAAGGCCAGCCTTTCGTGGGCCTGGTGTCACTGTTCGGGCGTCAGTACATGACGCGCTACGACCCCCTCAAAGACACCGCTGGCAAGGTGGTGGGCCTGAGCCTGGTGGCCCAGGAGTTCACCGAGTACCTGGCCATCCTCAAGAAGACCGTCCGCGAGCTGAAGATTGGCGAGACCGGCTATTTCTATGTGCTGGATGCCCGCCAGGGGCCGAACTACGGCAACCTGGTGATCCATCCGGCCAAAGAAGGCAAGAACATGCTCGACTCCAAGGATGCCGACGGCCACAACTTCGTGCGCGAGATGCTGGAGCGCAAGACGGGTGTGCTGCGCTACCCCTGGATCAATGCGGAGCTGGGCGAAACCAGGGGCCGAGAAAAAGTCATCTCCTTCACCTACTTCAAGGAGTGGGACTGGGTGATTGCCGGCGGCACCTATGCCGAGGAATACTCAGCCGGCGTGGTGCACCTGCGCAATCTGTACGCCCTGCTGGGGGCGGTGATCGTGCTGCTGATCTCGGTGGCCTGGTGGCTGCTGTTCCGCAAGCTGGTCGTCCAGCCCCTGGTCGCAGTAGGCCATGCGGCCGACCAGATTGCCCAGGGCGATCTGACGGTGGCCCTGCAGGTGAATCGGCACGACGAAGTCGGGCGTCTGCAGGAGTCCATCAACCGCATCAGCCAGGGCTTGGCTGGCGTGGTTCGCTCGGTGCGCGAGAACTCGCAAAGCGTGGCCACGGCCAGCGCCGAAATCGCCCAGGGCAACCAGGACCTGAGCGGGCGCACCGAAAGCCAGGCCAGCGCCCTGGAGCAGACCGCGGCCTCGATGGAGGAGCTGGGCTCGACGGTACGCCAGAACGCCGAACATGCCCGCACGGCCAGTCAGTTGGCGGTGACGGCCAGCACGGTGGCAACCCGCGGTGGCGAGGTGGTGGGGGAGGTCGTGAACACCATGCGTGGCATCAACGACAGCTCGCGCCGCATCGCCGACATCATCGGCGTGATCGACGGGATCGCCTTTCAAACCAACATCCTGGCCCTGAATGCCGCCGTCGAAGCGGCCCGCGCGGGTGAACAAGGGCGCGGCTTTGCCGTGGTGGCCAGCGAGGTGCGCAGCCTGGCCCAGCGCAGCGCCGAGGCCGCCAAGGAGATCAAGTCGCTGATCAGCGACAGCGTCGAGCGGGTTGAAATGGGCAGCGACCTGGTCGATCAGGCCGGCCACACCATGCAGGAGGTGGTGGAGGCGATCCAGCGCGTCAGCGACGTGGTGAGCGAAATCAGCACTGCCAGCGGCGAGCAAAGCGCTGGCGTAGCCCAGGTGGGCGAGGCCGTGACGCAGATGGACCACGCCACCCAGCAGAACGCAGCCCTCGTCGAGGAGATGGCCGCTGCCGCCAGCAGCCTGCGCCATCAGGCCGATGAACTGGTGCGCTCGGTGTCGCTGTTCAAGGTGGATGAGGGCGCGCCATCATGGCGCACAGTGGCTCGTGCCGAACCTGCTGCGTCTGTGCAGCCCAGGCAGACTCCGTACGCTGCCCGGCCAGCGCTGAAACTGGCGGCGGGTGGGGCTGAGCGCAGAGCCGCACAGGCCGCGATCGGCTCGGGCTCAGAGGTGCGCCGCGGGACCGGCACCACCGGCAGCGGCGGCAGTGGCGGCGCTACCGAGAGCGATTGGGAAAGCTTCTGAACCGGGCAGGGCAGGGGCGATTGACCGCGCCTGCCCGGCGAGCCCGCTGACGTGGGCGCCGAGGTACCGGCTCAGGCGGCCGGCAACTGTTTCATCTCTCGGCGCAAGGCCACAGCATCCAGATCGGCGATCGAGGCTTCACCGTGAGCGAGGCGGAACAGGCGCATCGAGTGGCTGACCTCATCGACCTCAAGGTGCAATGCCTTGGCTGCCGCCGCCAGTTGCTCGACCAGGGCCGCATTCTGCTGGGTGATCGAGTCCATGTCGGCCACCGCCGAGTTGATCTGAGAGATGCCCCCCTGCTGCTCGGCGGCTGAGTGACTGATTTCGTGCAACACCATGCTGACCTTGCCCACCGCGGCCAGTGCCTCGTCCATGCGCCCGCGGGCGGCCTGGGTCTGCTGGCTGCCACTGTCGATGCGCTCGGAGGACTCCACGATCAGTTGGCGAATCTCCTTGGCTGCACCCGCCGTGCGTTGCGCCAGGGCCCGTACCTCGGACGCCACCACGGCGAAACCACGCCCGCTCTCGCCAGCCCGGGCCGCCTCGACGGCAGCGTTCAGGGCCAGGATGTTGGTCTGAAATGCCACCCCTTCGATCAAGTGGATGATTTCACCGATCTTGTGCGACGACTCGGTGATGCCCGTCATCGTCTGAGCCACCGATTGAACCGCCTCGTTGCTGCGTCCGGTCACATTGGACGTCTCGGTGGCCAGGTGCGCCCCCTGGGCCGCAGCAGCGGCACTCTGGCTGACCATGCTGTTGATTTCCTCCATGGCGGCCGCGGTCTTCTCCAGGCTGGCGGCCTGGGATTCCGTGCGGGTCGACAGGTCATGGTTGCCCGCGGCCACCTCACGCACGGCATCGCCCAGGTAATCGACCTGTTGGCGCACGTCGCGCACCACCGTGCGCAGATTGACCGACAACTGATGCAGGCTTTGCTGCAACTGCCCCAGCAGACCGGAGTCGCCGGTCTTGATTTCTTCGGACAGGTCGCCGGAGGCCAGGCGGTTGGCATCGTTCATGATCTGGCGCAAGGGCGCCACGGCCCACGCATGGGTGAGGTAACCCGCGACCAATGCCGCCACCAAAGCGGCCGTTGCGGTGAGGCCGGAAGGGGCACCGAGTGCGATGCTGGCCCAGGTGACACCCGCCACGGCGGCATACAGCACGCTCATGCGCAGGGGCCTGAGCCCTTGCATGACCTGTTGCCAACGGCCTGCCAGACCGGTGCGCAGCACAGCGCCTTGGCGCAGCACATGCCGCAGGTGGCCTTGTCGGGCTTCTTCTCGCATCACGGCGTACAGCGCTTCGGCAGCTTCAATCTCTTCGCGGCGTGGGGCGGTGCGAACCGAAAGATAGCCTGTGATGCGTTGGCCATCGCGCATGGGAGTGGCATTGGCGCGAACCCAGTAGTGATCGCCGTCCTTGCGCCGGTTCTTGACCAGACCGGTCCAGGGTTGCCCTTCTTGCACGGTGTCCCACATGTCGCGGAACGCCTCGGCAGGCATGTCAGGGTGGCGCACCAGATTGTGGGGCTGGCCCAGCAATTCCTCTTTGGGGTAGCCGCTCAGTTCGATGAAGTCCTGGTTGCAATAGGTGATGCGCCCCTTGGTGTCTGTCACCGACACCGGGGTCATGCGGGGTGGGTAGAGATGCTCGCGCTGTGTGACGGGTTCATTGATTCGCATGAAAGTCTCGATGGGGGCCACTCACCACAGGGGCGGCGGCTGGGTGGTTCACGACAACGCAACGGTGACGCTTTGACACTGACAGCCTTGAAATGTAAACC
Source organism: Curvibacter sp. GW821-FHT01G03 (assembly GCF_059422285.1). Lineage (NCBI taxonomy): Bacteria > Pseudomonadati > Pseudomonadota > Betaproteobacteria > Burkholderiales > Comamonadaceae > Curvibacter > Curvibacter sp. GW821-FHT01G03. Next base: position 300,016 of record NZ_JBWKWP010000005.1, on the reverse strand, counting down.
GCCCAGGCCGCTCGCAAACAGATCGCTCCCGCAAAATCGGCATATTCAACAAGAAACCCCGGTCAAGCCTGATCGAATCTGTCACTTGTGAGGGCTTGAATCAACAGCCAGAAGACTTTTCATCAGATCAAGGCCGCAGCACAGCTGCCTCAGTCTCGCGCGGGAATGTTCAGCCCCCGCTGCACGGCCGGGCGTGCCACAAAGGACGACAACACCCGCTGCACCTGCACAAAATCAGCCTGACCGACCAGGTCACCCGCTTCGTAGAAACCGAACAGATTGCGCACCCATGGCCAGATGGCGATGTCGGCAATGCTGTAGTCCTCGCCCATGATCCAGGTGCGCCCTTGCAGTTGCTGCTCCAGCACCCCCAGCAGGCGCCGGGATTCGGCGACATAGCGATCGCGCGGGCGCTTGTCCTCATAGTCCTTGCCCGCAAACTTGTGGAAGAAGCCCAACTGGCCGAACATGGGCCCGATGCCGCCCATCTGGAACATCAGCCATTGCAGCACCTGGTATCGACGCGCCGGGTCGGCCGGCAGCAACTGCCCTGTCTTTTCGGCCAGGTAGACCAGGATGGCGCCCGACTCGAACAAGGCCAGGGGCTGGCCACCCGGCCCTTGGGGGTCCAGGATGGCCGGGATCTTGTTGTTGGGGTTGAGCGAGAGAAATTCGGGCGACAGCTGATCCTGGGTCTGAAAGCTCACCAGATGGGCTTCGTAGGGCAGGCCGATCTCCTCCAGCATGATCGACACCTTGACCCCGTTGGGCGTGGGCAGCGAATACAGCTGAAGCCGATCGGGATGTTGTGCGGGCCATTTGTGGGTGATGGAAAAAGAGGAGAGGGTGGAGGAGGGGGTGCTCATGACGTTGCCGGTGCTGGGGCGCGACCCGGGTCAGGGCCGGCCATTGGTTGGATAAACCGCCATTGGAACCAGTGCGCGCAGGGCCTGCAAGCGGCGACGTTGGTGCCACGGTTCATGGCAGGGGCATGTTCGCCACACCGTGCACGTGCCAGTCCGGCCAGCCTGCTGGATGCCCGCCCGCATCGCTGAAAATCCGGAGGCGGGCCGCTGCTGCGCCCAAACCACTCAAGGACTTCAAGATGGATCTGTCTGCCCTGCAGGCCACGTTGCGCCAGTTTGCCGCCGATCGCCACTGGCAGGCTTTTCACAACCCTAAAAACCTGGCCATGGCCTTGATGGTCGAGGCCGCCGAGCTGACCGAGATCTTTCAGTGGATGACGCCCGACGAAGCAGCGCGCACCCGAGAAACACCCGATGTACAGCAGCATCTGGGCGAAGAAATGGCCGATGTGCTGTTGTACCTGCTGCAGCTGGCCGACCACACCGGGGTCGACCTGGAACAGGCGGTGGCCGATAAATTGATCAAAAATGCCCAGAAGCACCCGCCGCTGCCGCCTGCATGAAGCTGGGGCAGGGCGGGGTATTTCAGCGTGGTTTGCGAGCGCCCGCCGTCGGGGCAGGGCTGACATGGCCCCGGGCCACGAACGGCACCAGGCCCAGCACGAAGCCAAGCACCGACAGGGCGCCCACGTAGTGCGCCGGTGCCAGCACGTCTTTTTGCAACCAGGTGGTCATGATGATCGGCGTCAGCCCACCAAACACGGCATAGGCCATGTTGTAAGCAAATGACAGGCCGCTGAATCGCACCCGGGGTGGAAAGGCCCGCACCCCCACGATGGGCACGATGGCGATGGTGCCCACAAACAGGCCGGTGATGGCGTAGTGCCACAGCAATGAAGCCGGCGTTCCGGGCAGGTCGGTGTAGAACAGGTAGCTGCTGATCAGCAAGCCAGCAAATCCTGTCAGCATCACAGCCCGCGTGCCCAGGCGGTCGCTGGCCCAGCCCACCAGAATGCATCCCACGCTCAGCATCAAGGTAGCGAGGGCATTGGCCTGCAGTGCCAGGGTCACCGGAATGTGGTGGGTCTTTTGCAGGTAGGTTGGGGTGAACAGCACCACCACCACGATGGCGGCCGAGAGCACCCAGGTCAACAAGGCCACCACCACGCAGGCCCAACGATGCTCACGCAGCACGGTCTTCACAGGCAGTTCTTCGGCAATGTGGCGCAGTTGCGCCAGTTCTTTGAAGATCGGGGTCTCTTGGAGAAAGCGTCGCAGGTACACCGACACCATGCCGAAGACGCCCCCCAGGATGAACGGAATGCGCCAGGCAAACCCCTGCACCTCGGCGGCTTCGTAATGGCTGTTGATGCCGATGGCCACCAGAGAACCCAGCAAGATGCCGCCGGTGATGCCCGAGGTCAGCGTACCAATGCCCAGGCCGTAATGGCGCCGCGGCACGTGTTCGGCCACAAACACCCAGGCGCCGGGCATTTCGCCGCCAATGGCAGCCCCCTGCAAAACCCGCATGGCCAGCAGCAGCAAGGGCGCTGCGACGCCAATCGAGGCATAGGTGGGCAACAGGCCGATCACCAGCGTGGGCAGTGCCATCATGAAGATGCTCAGCGTGAACATGCGTTTGCGGCCCAGCTTGTCGCCAAAATGCGCAATCACGATGCCGCCCACCGGTCGCGCCAGGTAGCCCGCCGCAAAGATGCCAAACGTCTGCAACTGGCGGAGCCAGTCCGGCATGTCGGCGGGAAAGAACAGACCACCCAACACCGTGGCAAAAAAGACGTAGATCACAAAGTCGTAAAACTCCAGTGTGCCCCCGAGCGCGGACAGCGCGAGGGTCTGGTAGTCATGGCGATTGAGGGGACGGTGTGGTGCCTGTGGCGCCACACGCTCGGAAGTGGAAGTCATTAAAAGCCTGGATGGGTCGCCGGTGTGGCGACAATGCGTGACGAAGGCCGCAGGTCGTGTGGCAGGATTTCAGCTGTTCAGGGGCCTGGGGGTGGACGGCCACACGCACGCAGACCACGATGGCGACCTGCGCTTGGAACAGATTGGGCTGCGTTGCACCGCCCAAGCCTCCATTTTAGGGTTAACCCTAGATCCGAATCGGAGTCAGGGCTTCTGGTGGCCCGGCTTTGGCCCAAAGGCCAAGGCCTGCCAGGTGTTGCCAAGCCGTCTGCATCTGCGCCTGGCTGCGGAGCCGTCCGTTGAAAGACCTGCTGAATGAGTTGCCCGAACGGCCCAGCGCCGTGCTACGTCTACTTTATACAATGTATATTATGTCAAATATCAGGTGTAGAACGAATACGCAGAATGAGCCCTCGATTGCCGCATTGAATTCCACACCCCATCGGGACTGCTCCAAGGGTTGCGCATCTCCCATGCCCCCTGACATCAGCAGGATCAAAACACGAACTCGCACTCGAAGCGGGCCACACCATCACTGACCAGCATCACCTGGTGCCGTATGGCTGTGCAACGCCATCTCTGGCGCATGGCATCCAGCCCCTGTGGGGGATCGAACAAGGCATCTTGAGCGAAAGCCGCCGCACTGGCCTCGCCGGCCGTGCGCGCTGATTCGTACTAGAGGTCGCCAATAGCCGATCTCGGCGCAGACGGCCACCGGGTTCAGTGTGCCCTGCCACTGGCCGTGCTCGTGGGCGGGGCGAAACCGACGGGCATGTGGCGGGGTGTGCCGAAATGGCCGGCTCATACAAAGGTTCCAACCAGCCCAAAACAAGCCTTTGACGTCACTCCCCTCACCGGCCCTCCGCCCAGGCGTTCATGTGGGGGCTCATATGGCATCCAGGTAGGCCATCGACTCGCTGAATCCGCTGCAGAGACACCCTGCCGCGTGCCTTGTTCAAGCGGTCCAACCACAGCGGACGCTTGCGATCATGCGTGCCCACGAGCACGTCCAGTTTTCCATCGAAAACACAGGTATTGCACTGATCCTCAAGCTGGGCAGCCATTGGCGTCGGCAGAGAGGATCGCCCTCACTGCCCACACGCGGTACCACCGGCGCCCTGCAAGCTCTCGAAACGAATGGATCTCCTGTGCGCTGGAAATTGACATCGATAAGTGATGCTTATCGTGTTTTATTTAATTTAAGATGAGTAATCACACATGCTATGTATGATTAAATACTCTTATCGCTTACGACCTTGATTGAGGCGCCGGCAGGGCCAAAGCCGCGGTGCGCGAAGCCCCTCAGCGTTCGAGGGTGTGACGAGTGCCAAAGTTGAGGCATGCGCCAGTCAACACGCCTTCGCTGTGGCGCTGGAGAATGCCGTGGTGGTTTTTCAATGGGTCACTTATGATCAATTGCCCATTGATACAAATAAGGGGGACTTCATGCCAGCCTGCTTCGTTGAAGCGCATCGGGTGACCCACGGCAAAGGATGCTGCACCAAAGGAATGCAGGAACTGTGACCTCAGATCTCCCTCACGCCCAGAGCGCATCCCCCCTGAACTCGCAGGAAAAGCACTTGCTGAGTGCTGAGGTCTTGACCCTGGTGTATGGGTCGACCCGGCGAAGCACATTGGTGGCTCTTTTGGTGGCAGCCACGGTTCTGGCCCTGCAGCACGGAGCCGCCGCACGGGTGCCGTGGTGGGTCTGGGCAGGCGTGACGATGCTGAGTTACGGCGCCCGTGAAATGCTGGCCTGGCAGTTTCGTACCCGTTCCAGTTCAAACACACCGATGGCACGCTGGCTGCTGGCGTACCGGGTGGCCACGGCCGCCTGTAGCTCGGTGTGGGGCCTGGCCGGATGGTTCTTCTACCCGGGTGGCGACACGGTGGGCCAGGCTTTTCTGGTGGTGATCTTGGTCGGGGTGTCCAGCGGCGGCATCATGGCCTACCTCATCGATCCCCCGTGTGGTCGCCTGTTCTGTGCAGGCATCTATTTCCTGGCATTGCCTGGCTTTTTGACCCACGGCAGTTCCTTTTCGGTGTCGCTGGCCCTGATGCTGGCCTTGTTCATGGTCTACATCAGCTTGTCCAGTGCATCGATGTCCCACCACTTGCGTGAAAACATCAGCCTGCGCATCGTGGCCAATCAGCGTTCACAGGCGGTCCATGAGATGGCCGAACGCCAAGCGCTGCACATCCAGCAAACGCCAATGGGCGTGATCGAATGCGACACCCAATTCAAAGTGACGGTCTGGAATGCCGCCGCTGAATCGATGTTTGGCTACACCGCCCAAGAGATGCTGGGCCAGCCCCTGACCGTTTTGATGCCCCCCTGGGAGCGTGAGCGGGTGAGGCATGTCATGCGCCATCTGTTTGCGAATGGCCTGGCCCAGAACAACCAGAGTGAGAACCTGCGCAAGGATGGCCAGATCATCATCTGCGATTGGTTTGCCACGCCGCTGAAAGACATCGACGGCCGAATCATTGCAGCGGCCGCGCTGGTGGTGGACAAGAGCGAGGCCCAGAAAAACCTCGAGGCAGTGCACCAACTGGCCTATTACGACATGCTGACCGGTTTGCCCAACCGTCGCCTGCTACTCGACCGCATCGAACAGGCCTTTGCCCTGAGTGCACGGCAGCAGGACCATGGCGCCGTGGTGTTTCTCGACCTGGATCGCTTCAAAACGCTCAATGACATGAAGGGCCATTCTGCGGGTGACCTGCTGCTCAAACAGGTCGGCACCCGCTTGCGAGAGATGATGCGCAGCCATGACACGGTGTCGCGCTTTGGGGGTGACGAGTTTGTGGTGGTGCTGGAGGGCCTTGGCGAGCAGCAGGAGACGGCCTTGATGGGCTGCCGACAGGTGGCGCAAAAGATCATCACCGAACTGAACAAGCCCTTCGACATCTCGGGCTTCGAGTACCAGACCTCGCCCAGCCTCGGCATCTGTCTGTTCCTGGCGCATGAACTGAGTGTCAATGAAGTCTTGAAGCGGGCAGACATGGCCATGTACCAGGCCAAGCAGGCCGGACGCAACACCGTCTGCTTTTACGACCAGACGCTGCAGCCGCAACTGGAGGCGCGGGCGAATCTGGAGGCTGACTTGCGCCATGCCATCGCCCAATCGGAGCTGGTGCCCTACTACCAGGTGCAAGTGGATGGACAAGCCGAAGTGCTGGGGGCCGAGTTGTTGCTGCGCTGGCGTCATCCGCACCGGGGCTGGGTGTCGCCGGCCGACTTTGTGCCGATTGCCGAGGAGTCCAACCTGATCTGCGAGATCGGGGAATGGGTTCTGCTGACCGCCTGCCGGCAGCTGCATGCCTGGCAGGGGCAGGCCGGGATGCAGGACCTGCGCCTGTCGATCAACGTCAGCGCGCGCCAGGTGGAGAGAAGCGACTTCGTCGAATCGGTGGCCCGATGCCTGGACGAAACGGGCTGCCCGGCCGGGTTGTTGCGCCTGGAACTGACCGAAGGTCTGATGCTGCGACGAAGCCAGGAGCTGATTGCCAAGCTTCAGGCCTTGCACGCCCTGGGGCTGTCGCTGTCCATCGACGATTTCGGAACCGGCTACTCGTCCCTGTCGATGCTCAAGCATTTCCCGCTGGATGAGCTCAAGATCGACCGCAGCTTCGTCTCCGATCTGCCAGGCAACACCGACGATGCCACCCTGATCAAGACCATCATTGCCATGGGCCGCAACCTCGGCCTGGAGGTGATCGCCGAGGGCGTCGAAACGGCGGCCCAGTTTGAATTTTTGCGCCAATCGGGTTGCATGGCCTACCAGGGCTATTTGTTTGGCCGCCCCTCAGCCATCGAAGATTTCGAGCAACAGTTGAAGGCCCGCGCCACCGCCTTGCAGGCCTGACCCCTGCCCTGCCCCGGGCAGGACCGGCTCAAAGGTCGAACACCTGCCCCTGGTTGTTGCGCTTTTGGCGCTTGAACGGAGGCAGGCCGGCCAGCAGACGCTGGCCAAAGCTGGTGCTGATCAGGCGCCGGTCGTAGCAGTAGACATGGGCCTCATCGGTTTCACTGCGAATGGCACGCCCCACCCACTGAGCCAGGCGGATGCTCACCGCCGGCACCACCAGCTCCATGAACGGATCACGCCCCTTGGAACGCAGCCACTGGGATCGAGCCGAACTGACCGGATCGGAGGGCGGCGCAAAGGGCAGCTTGCAGATGAAGACGCTTTCACACAGCGGCCCAGGCAGATCCAGGCCCTCACCGAAAGACTGCATGCCGAAGATGATGGAGGCGTCGCCCCGCTCCACCTTTTCGCGGTGGCGCTGCAGCAGGGTCTGCCGCGGCAGATCGTTTTGCACCAGCACCCGGCTGCGCAGGCTGCCGCTGAGGCTGTCGACCGCGGTGCGCATCTGGTCGCGCGAGGTGAAGAGCACCAGCGCACCAGCCTGCACCTGGGCCAGGTCCGCCATCAACTCTTTGCACATGGCCTGGTTGTACTCGGCGGCACGTTTGGGGTCGGCCGGCGTATCGACTGCCACAAAATGCCCTTGCCTGGCGAAGTCAAAGGGGCTGCTGACCACCCGGGTACTCACGTTGTCCAGCCCGCGCAAGCCGGTTTCGTTGAGGAAGAAATCAAAGCTGCCGCAACTGGTCAAGGTGGCCGAAGTGATCACCACGCCACGGGCCTTAGCCCACAGCTTGTGGCGCAGGGCACTGGCGGGCAGGATGGGACTGGCCGAGCCCGTGATCGACAGAAACTCGCCATACAGACCAAAGGTGAACCAGCGCGCCGCGGGCACTTCGGTCTCCAGCAGCATCAGTGCTGCCCAGGCCTGCACGGCTTCCAGGCGTGGTGCCAACACCCCCAGCTGAACGTAGTGGGTGGCCAGTTCTCGCGAATCTTCCGGGCGTTCCTTCATCTGGGTGCGCAAAGCCGCCGAGATGGCCTGCAGGTGCTTGAGCATGGCACCTGAAAGGGTCAGCACCTCGCTGACCGGATTGCTCAGCACCGCAGGCAGCGGCCCGATGGGCAGCAACTCCACGGGTTCATCGCTCAAGCCCCGCGGCCGGTACAGGGCCAGCGCCTGCTGCGCCACCTCGTTGAGGTGGACCTTGAGCGCACTGCCCTGCCCTGTCAGTTCGGCGGCCGCATCCAGGTCCAGCATTTCAGCCGTCTTGCGGGCGCGCAAGGCCAGTTGCTCCACCCAGCGCAGCCGGGTCAGGTCGGTGCTTTCCTGAAAATGGTTCAATGCCACGGCGGGCAGGTGGTGGCCCTCGTCCAGCACCAGCAGACAGTCCGACAGATCGGGCAGCGTATTGCCGTTCAGTGTGGCCAGCAACAGGTCGTGGTTGGCCACAATCACCTGCGAGGCCGCCAGGGCCTTGCGCTGGTCAAAGTAGACGCAGTCCTGATAGTCGGGGCAATGCTTGGCCGTGCAACTGCTGGCCTCGGCCGCCACCGGGCTCCACATCTCTGGACTGGGCGGAACGGCCAGGGTGTCCCGATCGCCATCCCAACGGCGCTCCTTCAATTCGGCGGCCATCTGGCGGTAGAAGTGAAGCTGGTATTCGGTGGGTGCACGCCCGTTGCTGGACGCACTGGGGGCGTTTCCGGCCGGCAACTCGTCGGCAAACAGGTCGGGCTCGCCTTCGCCGTTGACCCAACGCATCAGCTTGTACTTGCAGACGTAGCGCCCGCGCCCCTTGGCCAGGGCGTGGGTGAAAGGCTCGGGCATCAACTGGCTGAGCAAAGGCAGATCCTTGTGCACCAATTGCTCTTGCAAGGCCACGGTGGCGGTCGAGATGATGACGCGGGTCTTGCGCGCCAGGGCGGCGGCAATGGCGGGGGCGGCATAGGCAATCGATTTGCCCACGCCGGTACCTGCCTCGATCACGGCAAAGGCGCGCTCGGGCTCTTCCTCACACTTGCCCAGGGTGGGCGTGCTGAAGGTCTGTGCCACCAGTTCGGCCATGTCGCGTTGGCCCGCGCGGGCTCTGAAACCGGTTGAAGCGGCCACCACATGGTCAAACGCGGCCAGAGCGGTGGCCTGGGTTGTCTCTGCGCTCACCAGGTGCCCCGCGGCTGGCGGGCGCGCAAGGCCGCGGCAATGGCCTCCACGTTGGCACTTCGGCCTACTTGCTGCGCAAAGTCGATGGCGGTCAGGCCTTTCTCGTTGCGCAGCGAGGCATCAGCCCCCTCCTCGATCAGCACCTTGAGCACATCGCTGCGCCCATACATGGCCGCCATCATCAGCGGCGTGCTGCCATTGGGCGAGGCGGCATCGATGTAAGCAGCGTTGTCCAGCAGCAGGCGCACCATCTCCACCTGGTTCTGAGAGGTGCCGGAGGCCGCGTAGTGCAAAGGCGTCCAGCCGGTCTTGTTGACATCGGCGTCGTGCTCGATCAGCAGCTTGGCCAGGGGCAGATCACCCCGGATGGCGCACAGCATCAGCGCGCTTTCACCCTTCTTGTTGCGCACTTCGGCCTCGATGTTGGGCGCGCTCAACAAGGCCTCGACGGCACGCATCGACTGCAGGTCCACCGCCATCATCAGGCCGGGCTGGCCGGCTTCATCCACCGTGTTGGGATCAAAACCACGCCGGATCAAGGCCTGGATGGTGCTCGCATCGTTGCGGCGGATGGCGGTGAAGAAGTCTTCAAAAGACCCGGCACGCGCCGGCAGGCTCATGAGAGCCAGGCCTGCGCTGGTCCCCAGGGCAATCAGACATTGGCGGCGGCTTGTTTTCATGCGGCACTCCCGGCGACTTGGCTCACCACTCCACGGAACAGACGCTCGAAGTTCGCACTGGTCAGTGCGCCCACCGCCTCTGCGCTCAGGCCACGCAGTTGCGCGATCTGGGCCGCCACAAGGGGCACGTACGAGGGGTTGTTGGTCTTGCCACGGTAGGGTACCGGGGCCAGATAGGGGCTGTCGGTTTCGATCAGCATGCGGTCGAGCGGCACAAAACCGGCCACTTCCCGCAGATCGCTGGCACTCTTGAAGGTCAGGATGCCGGAAAACGAGATGTAAAAGCCCAGGTCCAGCGCGGCTCGGGCCACCTGCAGGCTTTCGGTGAAGCAGTGGAATACACCGCCGGCGGCGCCTTCGCGCCCGTCTTCACCCAACTCGCGCAACAGGGCCAGGGTGTCGTCGGAGGCGCTGCGGGTGTGGATCACCAGCGGCTTGGCGCAGGCCTGCGCTGCGCGGATGTGGGTTCGAAAGCGCTCGCGCTGCCACTCCATATCGGCCACGCTTCGCTCGCCAAGCCGGTAGTAGTCGAGGCCGGTCTCACCGATGCCCACCACCCGCGGCAATGCCGCACGCTGCAGCAAGTCATCCAGACTGGGCTCCAGCACCCCTTCGTTGTCGGGGTGAACGCCCACCGTGCACCAGAAATTATCGTGCTGCTGAGCCAGCGCATGGACGGATTCAAACTCCTCCAGCGTGGTGCAGATGCAAAGGGCTCGGTCAACCTGGGCATCGGCCATGGCACGCCGGATGGCGGGCAAATCGGCGGTCAGCTCAGGAAAAGTCAGGTGGCAGTGGGAGTCGACAAACATGAAAAACTCAACGGAAAGGCCCGCGACAGGGCGGGCGTCATTCAAACAGGGGGAGATCCGGCCCTTCAGGTACGGCGGCCGGCAGATTTCAGATGGTCTGGGTGGGCCGCTCGGAGGCCAGGTGGCTGCCCAGCATCTCCTCGATCTTGATCTTGAGCAAGCGGGATTTCTCATCACGCGGAAACTGGATACCCACCCCCTGGGTGCGGTTGCCAGCTGCGCGCGGTGGCGTGACCCAGGCCACACGACCGGCAATCGGGTAACGCTGCGGGTCGTCCGGCAGGGACAAGAGCACGTAGACATCGTCGCCCAGGCGGTAGTCGCGCGCGGTCGGAATGAACATGCCCCCTTCGGCAAACAAGGGAATGTAGGCGGCATACAAGGCCCCCTTCTCCTTGATGGCGAGCTGCACAACACTGGGGCGCGGGGTACTGGGACTGTTCATGGCGTGGACTCTGTGGCCGAGTTTAGGGCGATTTGCGCCTCGCTCACAAGCGCTTCCAACATCAAACCTGGGTTATACGGGTGATCTGCCGTTCGAGCCGCCTCGCTGAGGTTGCGCGACCAGCGCAGCAGCACCTTGTGGGCCGGTGGACGCGGCAGTTCGCTGGCCATGAAGTAACGCGGTGCCGCGCCGGAGGCCATGGCCAGCAGGTCATGGCAGACCTTCTGCAGGCTCTGGATGTTGCGTGCGGCGGGCCAGTGGGCCAACACGCCGGGGTCACCCCGCAGCAACGCACGGGGCAATTGCGCCCAGGACTCGGGGGTCAGCCCCTCAGCGGCCAGCATCAGCGCGTCTTCGGGGCGTCCGCCGGCCGCGCGCAGCAACGCCGCGGCGGCGGCAGCCGGCAAGCCCTGCCCCGCCAGCCAATGGCCGGCCTCGTCAGCACCTGGCCAGACCAGTGAGTGGGTCAGGCAACGGCTGCGGATGGTGGGCAGCAACTGGTGGGCCGCTTCACTGGCCAGCACAAAGCGCACATCGCCCGGGGGTTCTTCCAGGGTTTTGAGCAGCGCATTGGCCGTGATGTGGTTCATGTCCTCGGCCGGGTACACCAGCACGGCCTTGCCACGCCCCCGCGATGAGGTGCGCTGGGCAAACTGCACCGCCTCGCGCATCGCCTCGACACGGATCTCGCGGCTGGCCTTGCGCTTCTTGTCGTCAATTTCAGACTGCGCTTTCTCCGACAAGGGCCAGCCCAAGGCCAGCAGTGCTGTTTCGGGCATCAGCACCATCAAATCAGGGTGGGTGCGCACGCGCACGGCGTGGCAACTGGCACAGTGGCCGCAGGCGCCATGCGGTGTGGGTGCATCACACAACCAGGCCTCGACCAGGGCGAGGCCCAGCGGGTACTGACCCAGGCCCGAGGGGCCTTGCAGCAGCCAGGCGTGACCGCGCTGGCTCAACAGGCTGTCAAGCTGCCGTTGCAACCAGGGCGCCAGGGGCGGGCGGGCCTCGCGCTCTTCACTCATTGCGGACCTCCATGGGCGGCCACCATGATGGCCAGCCAGCCCTTGCGCACCAGCACCCGGGTGATCTGCTGCCAGACCTGGTGTCGGCTCTGAGCCGCATCGATGCGTTCAAAACGGCCAGGCGCTGCGGCGGCGCGTGCCGCGTAGCCCGCTGCCACCTGGCCGAAGAAGGCCACGGGTTGAGACTCGAAACGATCGGGCACACGGGCGTCGGCCAGTCGGGCGGCCGCCACCTCGGGGTCGAGATCAAACCAGATCGTGAGGTCCGGCTGCCGCAGGCTGCCACCAGAGCGGCCTTGCACCATGCGCTCGAGCTGGGCCAGGGTGTCCAGATCGAAGCCCCTGCCACCGCCCTGGTAGGCAAAAGTCGCGTCGGTGAAGCGGTCACACACCACCACCTCTCCGCGGGCCAGGGCGGGTTCGATGACCTGTTGCAGGTGGTCACGTCGAGCGGCAAAAATCAGCAAGGCTTCGGTCAGGGGGTCCATGGCGTCGTTCAGCACCAGGGCGCGCAGTTTCTCGGCCAGGGGCGTCCCGCCAGGCTCGCGGGTCTGACACACCACCCGCCCCTGGGCACGAAAGGCCGCCACCACCCCCTCGATGTGGGTGGTCTTGCCGGCACCGTCGATGCCTTCGAAACTGATGAACAAGCCGGGAGTGGGTGGGGTCATGGTCGACGCTGGAATTGGTTGACGGCCCGATTGTGCTCGTCAAGGGTGGCACTGAAGTGGCTGCTGCCGTCGCCACGTGCGACAAAGTACAGTGAACGGCTCTCGGCGGGGTGCACGGCGGCCAGCAAGGCCCCCCGGCCGGGCATGGCGATCGGGGTGGGCGGCAGGCCGGGGCGGGTGTAGGTGTTCCAGGGCGTGTCGGTGAGCAGGTCGCGTTTGCGCAGGTTGCCATCAAAACGTTCGCCCATCCCATAGATGACCGTGGGGTCGGTCTGCAGCAGCATGCCGGTGCGAAGGCGATTGACGAACACGCTGGCAATCAGCGGGCGGTCGCTGCCGCGCCCGGTTTCTTTTTCGACGATGCTGGCCAGGACCAGGGCCTCGTCGGGCGACTTCAGGGGCAGGTTCGGGTCACGGGCCTGCCAGGCAGCCTCCAGTTTCTTGTCCATGGCCCGCAGCGCCCGTTGCAACACAGCCAGATCGCTGCTGCCCTTGGAGTAGGTGTAGGTGTCGGGGTAGAAGCGGCCCTCGGGCACCGTCCCGGGGCGACCCAGACGCGCCATGATGGCGGCATCATCGAGCTCGGTGCTGTCGCCTTTGAGTTGATCGGCCCGTGCCAGGGCCTGGCGTACCTGGCGCCAGTTCCACCCCTCGACCAGGGTGACGGCACGCAGGGCCTCTTCACCTCGCACCAGCTTGCTCAGCAGGCGCCTGGGCGTGATGGTCGCGTCAAGCTCATAGCTGCCGGCCTTGATGCCACGGGCCTGGCCTGAAAAGCGGAACCACGCATACAGGAACAGGGGATTCACCTCCACACCCGCATCCTGCACGTCCTGCGCCAGGGCACGCGGCGAGGTGCCAGGTTCGATCGAGAGGTCGATCGTGGGCGCAGCCAGGCGCAAGGGCGCATCCAGCCACCAGAACACGGCGCCGCCCAGGGCTGCTGCCACCAACACCAACATCACCAGCAAAGCGCGCACAGCCCAGGCCCCATCACGAACAAGTTTTTGACGGGGGATGATAATTCACGCATGACACAAGCCATGAATTCTCCCCAGGCGCTGCTTCACGGTGTGGCGCCCTTGTCGACGCTGGGCGTGATTCGCGCCCGCGGCGACGATGCTGCTTCGTTCCTGCACGGTCAACTGACCCAGGATGTGCTGCTTTTGCCAGACGGGCAGGCCCGCCTGGCCGGCTATTGCTCGGCCAAGGGGCGCCTGCTGGCCAGTTTTGTGCTGCTGCGCCTGAGCGCCGCCGAAGTTTGGCTGGTATGCCCCCAGGCCTTGCTGGCATCCAGCCTGAAGCGCCTGTCCATGTTTGTGCTGCGAGCCAAGGTCAAGCTCGACGATGCCAGTGCCGAATTGAGCGTGCGGGGCCTGGCCGGCGAAGCCGCCTTGGCCGCCCTGCCCGCAGGGACCCCGCCCTGGACGGCCTCCCCCTGCGCTGCGGGGCATGCCATTGCGCTGTATCCGGCAGCCGGTGTGGCACGCGCGCTGTGGGTGGGCCCGGCAAGCGGCAGTGAGTCCACCGCGCCGGCCCTGTCCGAGTCGCTCTGGGCCTGGTCGGAGGTGTTGGCCGCCGTGCCGACACCCGGTGCCTCGCAGACCGACAGCTTTGTGCCCCAGATGCTGAACCACGAGTCGGTGGGCGGCGTGAGCTTCAAGAAAGGCTGCTACCCCGGGCAGGAGGTGGTGGCACGCAGCCAGTTCAGGGGCACGCTGAAGCGCCGCACCTGCCTGGCCCACGGAGCAGGTCTGGCCAGTCTTGAGCAGGCCCCCAGCCCCGGCCAGGAGGTGTTTCTGCCAGATGATGCGGCCGATCAGCCCAGCGGTGTGGTGGTTCAGGCCGCCGTGTCCCCCACCGGCGGGGTCGATCTGCTGGCCGTGGTGCAGGTGACGGCCAGTGCCGCCGGTACCACCTTGCACCTGGGCGCACCGGATGGCCCCGCCCTGGTGGTGCAGCCCCTGCCCTACCCGCTGCTGGCCGACATCTGATCCACGGACCGGATTCGCGTCTTCAGATCGGCGTCTTGGATCAAAGGCCCCGCACCATTTCAATGTGCGGGATATCCACTTCGTAGAACACGTCGCCACGGGGCTCAAAGCCCAGTTTTTCGTAAAACCCGCGGGCGCTGGTCTGGGCGTGCAGCAGCACCTCGCGGTCGCCCCGCTCACGGGCGGCCTCCATCAGGGTGCGCAACACGTCTGCGCCCAAACCCGAGCCCCGCATGGCCCGCAAAACCGCCATGCGGCCAATGCGGGCCACACCGGGCGCATGCACCAGCAAACGGCCGGTGGCCAGGGCCTGGTCGAGGCGGTTGTAGACCACCGCGTGCAGGGCGGTGGCATCGGCCTCGTCCCATTCCTCGTCCAGGGGAATGGCTTGCTCCTGGACAAACACCTCGGTGCGCACGCGGGCCGCATCGGCCCCCAGCGTGGTCCAGTCACCGCGGCGCACCTCGAATACCGGCTGGCCTGCGGCGTGGTCCAGCAGCAGGCTTCGCAAAGCATCCGGCACGCGACGCGAGGTCTGGGTGGCCGGATCAGCGAACACATACAACAGCTCGCCAGACACCAGCAACTGATCGCCCCGGAAAATGGCGCCCACCAGTTCAATCGACGAATTGCCAATGCGTCGGCAGCTCAGGCCGACCTCGAGCACGTCGTCGTAGTGCGCCGAGGCGTGGTACTCCAGCGTCAGACGCTTCACGTAAAGCTCACCGCCCAGCGCCTGCATCGAGGCCTCGTAAGGCAAGGCCAGCTCGCGCCAGTAGTCACCCATGGCGGTGTCCAGGTACATCGCGTAATGGCCATTGAAGACGATTTTCTGCATGTCCACTTCCACCCAGCGCACGCGCAGGCGGTGAAAGAATCGGAAATCGCTGCATTGTGGCGCTGGGGTGCTCATGGGGACTCCGTGGGGGGATTCAGGGCAGCGCGCATGGCCTCTGCCGCATGTTGGTGGGCTTGCAGGGCTTCAGGGATGGCGCGGCCCATCTTGATGAATTCGTGGGTCACGCCGCGGTAGATCTCCAGGTCCACCGCATGGCCGGCCAGACGCAGCTTGTCGGCATAGGCAATGCCCTCGTCCACCAGTGGATCGAACTCGGCCAGCCCCAACCACGCCGGTGCAAGCTGCTCGGTGTCGGGGGCCAGCAAGGGGGCGAAGCGCCAATCCTCGCGCTCCTGACGGGAGGGCACATACTGATCGAAAAACCACTGGATGTGGGACGCCTCCAGCACCAGGCCATGGGCAAAGCGCTGGTGCGACACGGTGTCCTGGTAAGCCGTGGTGCCAGGGTAGAACAGCAGTTGCAGGGCCAGTGGCAGGCTTTCCAACGCAGCCTGCACCGCCAAGGCGGCAGCCAGGGTGCCGCCAGCGCTGTCGCCCCCCACGGCCAGCCTTGATGAATCCAGTCCCAGACCGGGGCCTTGGCCATGCAGCCAGCGCAAGGCATCCCAGCCATCGTTGAAGGCCGTCGGAAACCGGTGCTCCGGGGCCAGCCGGTAATCGAGCGACACCACGGCACAACCCGATCGCAGGGCCAGGCTGCGGCACAGGATGTCATGGGTGGCGATGCTGCCGATCATGAAACCACCGCCATGCAGGTACAGCAACACAGGCAGCCCTGTGTGCAGGGTGGGCCGGTAAAGGCGGGCTGGCAGGGCGACCCCATCGCGGGCCGGTATTGTCAGCTCACGCACCTCGGCCAATTCAGGGCGGCTGATTTCAAGCACATCGGCCCCGGCTGCATAGGCGGCGCGCGCCTGCCGTGGGGACAATGAGTGTAAGGGTGGACGCCTGGCCTTGAGCATGCGGTCGATCACGCCTTGCATCGCAGGGGTCAGCCGGTGGGCTTGGGAAAAAGTGCTGGAAGACATCGGTCTCGGATCGTTGCGGCTGTCAGCACCGGGCCTTGTCACCTGAGTGACCGCCGGGGTGATCTGCCTGGGGTTTGAACGTCTGGTCAGGCCAGGCTTCAGCCGGTAAAGTCAGTTGCGCATCGTACAACGTGGCGCTTGGTCCGATCGGCGACCGGTGTCCCCTCAACCCGTCTGACACTTTATTTTCGCTTCATGGCCTTCATCAACTACGTCACCCAGATCCAGTTCGAGTTTGGCGCCGTGCGCCTGCTGGCGGCCGAATGCGAGCGCGTAGGCATCCAGCGCCCCCTGATCGTCACCGACGCCGGGGTGCGCGCCGCGGGCGTGCTGCAAAAGGCCCTGGATGCCCTGCCGGGCCTTAGCCTGACCGTGTTTGACCAGACCCCCTCCAACCCCACCGAGGCCGCCGTGCGGGCCGCCGTCGAACTGTACAAATCTCAGGGCTGCGATGGGCTGATTGCGGTGGGCGGTGGCTCGGCCATCGACTGCGCCAAGGGCATCGCGATCGCGGCCACGCACGAAGGCCCGCTGACCACCTACGCCACCATCGAAGGGGGCTCACCCCGCATCACCGAGCGCACCGCCCCCTTGATCGCAGTGCCCACCACCAGCGGCACCGGCAGCGAGGTGGCGCGTGGCGCCATCATCATCGTGGATGACCACCGCAAGTTGGGCTTCCATTCCTGGCACCTGGTGCCGCGGGCAGCCATCTGCGACCCGGAACTCACCCTGGGCCTGCCCCCGGGCCTCACGGCGGCCACCGGCATGGATGCCATCGCGCACTGCATGGAGACCTTCATGTCGGCGGCCTTCAACCCGCCAGCTGACGGCATCGGCCTGGACGGCCTGGAGCGTGGCTGGGCCCACATTGAGCGTGCCACCCGCAATGGGCAGGATCGCGAGGCGCGCCTGCAACTGATGAGCGCCTCGATGCAAGGTGCGATGGCCTTCCAGAAAGGCCTGGGCTGTGTGCACAGCCTGAGTCACAGCCTGGGGGGCGTGAATCCCCGCCTGCACCATGGCACGCTGAACGCCATGTTCCTGCCCGCGGTGGTGCGCTTCAACGCCAGCGCCGAATCGGTGCAGCGTGAGCGCCGGCTGGACCGCATGGCCCACGCGATGGGCCTGCGCTCGGGCGGAGACATCCCGGACGCCATCCGCGACATGAACGCCCGCTTGGGCCTGCCCACCGGCCTGGCCGCCATGGGCGTCACGCGGGATCAGTTCGACGATGTGATCAAGGGTGCCTTGGCCGACCATTGCCACAAGACCAACCCGCGCATCGCCAGCCCCGAGGAATACCGCGAGATGCTGGAAGCCTCAATGTGAGCCCTGTCAAAGCCTGGTGCTGGGTTCATTCAGCAAAGCCTCCAGGGTGGGTGCGCTGAACATGTGCTCGGACCACGCTTCCAAATGCTCCACCGATGCACTCTGAAGCCGCTGGTAGACCCAGGCGGGCACGGGGGTGAAGCGCTGCTCTATCACTCGAGTCAGCATCATGGCGATGCCTTGTGAAAGCCCTTGTGAAAGTCCTTGTGAGAGACCCTGTGTCAGTCCTTGAGACAATCCTTGTGAATGCCCTTTGGACAGTCCTTTTTCAATGGCTTCGTTGTAAAGGCGTTCCAGGGTTTCTTCGAGCATGGTCGGGCCTTTCAGAAGGTCGTGGATTTGATCGAGTTCGTCGGCGACGATGTCCGGCATTTTGCGCCGTATCAGGCGACGGAGCCAGACATTGAGGGTTCTTCTCAATTTCTGATGCTCGGGTGCCTGGAGCGCCTGACCCATCGCGTACGCCAGCCTGGCGATGTCGGACCGATTGGTGCTGTGCTCCAACTTGAACAAGGCTTCGGTCACGTTCCGAACTTCGTCAGACTGGGATAGCTTCAATCTGGCTTCATCGATCAGGTGATACAGCAAGCGCGGTCTGTAGGGTTCCAGCGCAGGTATGCCAGGGGCGAAACAGTCAGCCACATCCTGAGCCGCAGACCAGGAGCGATGTCCTTTGTAAAGGACCAAAGGCAGCAAGGGCGGCAGCCTGCCTTGCTCCAACTGCCCTTCCTTGATCAGATGCTGGGCCAGCAGGCCCACATAGACCATCATGCGCACCGCCATCCATTCGTCGGGCTGGCTTTGAAACTCCATCAGCAGATAAACCCAGATCCAGCGCGGCCCCACCAGTAACCGCCAGACCATGTCGTCGTGGCGCTGCTTGTCCGATTCGCTCACGTAGCTGGCATTGACCCGCTCCAGCGTCTCGAACCTGGCCGCCTGCACCCAGTCGCCGGGCACGAAACCGAGCAGCAGGTCGCGCACCATCTCGGGGTGGGAGAACAGCAGCTTGTAGTCGTTGTCGTGGTGCGTGGGCATCGCCCATGCTGCCGCGGATCGCACAAGGGCCAGTTGCATGGCCGCCAGACTGCGCTGTCAGCCTGACAGCGGGTAGCAGCCCAGTCCGGAGGAGCCGTTCAGAGGGCCTCGACCCGACCCATGTCCGGGGCATGCAGCCACTCGGCGAACTCGTCGGCCAGTTGCTGGCTGGCCTGCACGGCCCGAGTCCAGGCGACTGCACGGCCAGCATGGTCATTGCCATAGTGGGTGAAGTCCTTGCGGTCGGGCAGTTTGGCGTTGGGCAGGGTCTGCACCCAGGCCGGGTCGGGGGCCAGCACCAGCATCGGGTCCAGAAAGGCGCTGGCACGGTGGCGCCACTTCAGGGCCTTGTCGAGCCAGCCGGGCACCACGGCCTGCTGAAAATGCGGATACAGCACCACGCCCGGGGCGGGGCTTCGGTAATCCAGGTGCATGTGGTAGTCGGTGATGCCGCCATCCCAGTAGGCCCCTGGTGGGGCGCCGGCGATACCGCTGACCGAGCGCAGCACAAAGGGGATGGAACAACTGGCCTGCACGGCGTCCATGAAATTGGCCGGTGTGAGGGCCACCTGGCGGCTGCGGTAATCACGGGTGCTGAAGGGCAAGGCGGCATGCCGGGCCGAAAACACGACCCGCTCCAGCCAGGCCCCCATGGCACGGCGCTGCACGGTGTTGCTCAGAAATGCGCCCAGATACCCCAGGGGCGTGGCCAGACCATGCTCCTGGGCCAGCACGTGCCGGCCGCGCGAGGCAATCACATGCAGTCGGTAGCGTGGGTGTTCCAGCACTTCATGTTCGCGACCGCCAAAAAACAATTTCAAATTGTCGGCAAATCGCTCGCTCACATGCTCGGCGCTGGGGCGCTTCTGGCCTGGCGCCAGTTCATAGCGTTGGGCGATGTAGTCATGTTCAAGCCGGGCAAAGGCCTGAACGGGATCGTCCAGGCACGCCGTGGCCATGCGCCACGCCCCAATCGAGGCCCCCACCAGATCGATGGGCTGGCTTGAGCGCGGCAGCCATTCGCCGAACAGGAAACGGTCCAGCGGCCCCAGCACCAACCCCTTGGGGCCGCCGGCTGCCGCGGGCACCACGCGAATGTGCTGAGGCTGCAGCCCGTGGGCCTGCAATTGGGCGCGGGCCTGGGGCCCGGCATAAAGACGTAGCGCTCTCATCGGGGCATGCGCGGCTGGTGGGGTCCGGGTTCAGACAAAGGCGCCCACTTCCTGGGGGGTGGTCCAGTCGATCGGATCCTGCTGCAGCACCATGTCGATGTCGAGCTCCAGCGCCAGGCCCACGGTGTCCGGAAAGCTCACCGCCAGTTCGCGGTCGGTGAATCCCGCTTCCTTGGCGCGGGTGCGCCAGGAAGCCAGGTGGATCACACCCGCCAGTGGCTCATAGACCTCGTTCTCGAACGGGGCAACCTGGTACTCGAGCGCATCGACGATGGCCGCCGGAAACTGCCATTTGCGGGCAAATCCGGCACTCACCTGGGCGTAACAGAAGCCCAGCTTCTTGCGCTCGCTGCGCGCCCGCTTGAGATCCAATGGCCCGTGCTCCATGTTGAGCAGCGCCATGTCACGCGGCATGCCCATGTGCATGGCGAGTTCGCCGACCGCATGCAGCAAGCCCGAGGTGAAGGCCGCGCTGGGGTTCTGCCGCACCACGCCGGCCAGAATGCGGGACACCTTGGCCGTGTCCAGGCTGTAGCGCCAGAACTGCTGCAGGTTGATGCCCGCCACGCCGCGGAAGGCGCCGCCCACCGCTGCCGCGGACACCAGGGTCCGAACATGGTTCAGGCCCAGCACGGCCAGGGCCTCGGCCACGCCGTTGACTCGCCGCTCCAGATGAAAGAAGGCCGAGTTGGCCAATTGCAGCAAGCGGGCTGTCAAGGCCGGGTCGGTGCTGATCAGTTGCGTGATGCGACGCAGGTCCGACTCGTCCTTGTCCAATTCCAGCATGAGCAAGGCCACCACCCGCGGAATGCTGGGCAGGGCGATTTCAGAGGCCAGAAGGGCGTCAAGCTCCATGGAAATTGATTTTGAAACTGATTGTTTCCGATTATCGTCAGCGCGAGCGGTTTTGCAGCTTGGCAAATGCAGAAGCCATGGCAGATGGGGTTGCCGCGTCGTTTTGGCGCCGCTGCCCGCCGCCCTGGTGCTGGCGCCCAGCCCCTTCAAAGCGGTTGTCGCGCGGACCGTCGCGGCGCGCCGGTGCGGCGTCGAGCTTCATGGACAGGCCGATGCGCTTGCGCTCCACATCCACCTCCATCACCTTCACCTTGACGATGTCACCGGTCTTGATGACTTCGCGCGCATCGTTGACGAACTTGTGGCTGAGTTGGCTCACGTGCACCAGACCGTCCTGATGCACCCCCAGGTCAATGAAGGCGCCAAACTGGGCCACATTGCTGACGGTGCCTTCCAGAACCATGCCTTCACGCAGGTCCTTGATGTCTTCAACCCCTTCGTTGAAACGGGCCACCTTGAAATCGGGCCGCGGGTCGCGCCCCGGCTTCTCCAGTTCGCCCAGGATATCCTTGACCGTGATGACGCCGAACTTCTCGTTGGCAAACAGCTCTGGCTTCAGGGTCTTGAGCATGTCGGCACGGCCCATCAGTTCGGCCACAGGCTTGCCGGTCTTGGCCATGATCTGCTCCACCACAGGGTAGGTTTCGGGGTGCACACCGGTCATGTCCAAGGGGTTCTCGCCACCGCGGATGCGCAGAAAACCCGCGCTCAGCTCGAAGGTCTTGGCCCCGAGGCCGCTCACGCTGAGCAACTGCTGGCGGCTGGCAAAGGCGCCATTGGCCTCGCGCCAACGCACCACCGCCTTGGCCACGGCGGCGCTCAGGCCCGACACCCGCGACAGCAGGGGCACGCTGGCGGTGTTCAGATCCACCCCCACCGAGTTCACGCAGTCCTCCACCACCGCTTCGAGCGTGCGAGCCAGTTCACTCTGGTTCACATCGTGCTGGTACTGGCCCACGCCAATGCTCTTGGGGTCGATCTTGACCAGTTCGGCCAGCGGGTCCTGCAAGCGGCGCGCGATGCTGGCAGCACCACGCAGGCTCACGTCCACATCGGGCATCTCTTGCGAGGCGAATTCGCTGGCCGAGTACACCGAGGCACCCGCCTCGCTGACCACCACCTTCTCCACGTGACGGTCGATCTTGGCCAGCAGCTTGATCAGGTCGGCGGCCAACTTGTCGGTTTCGCGGCTGGCCGTGCCATTGCCGATGGCAATCAGGTTCACGCCGTGCTTTTCACACAGGCGGCCCAAGGTGTGCAGCGAACCGTCCCAGTCGCGGCGTGGCTCATGCGGGAACACGGTGCTGGTGTCCACCAGCTTGCCGGTGGCATCGACCACGGCCACCTTGACACCGGTACGGATGCCTGGGTCCAGGCCCATCACCACACGCGGACCGGCGGGCGCCGCCAGCAACAGGTCGCGCAGGTTGTCGGCAAACACCTTGATCGCCACCTTTTCGGCCTCTTCACGCAGGCGCGAGAACAGATCCCGCTCGGTGGACAGGCTCAGCTTGACGCGCCAGGTCCAGGCCACGCACTTTCGAAGCAGGTCGTCGGCCGGTCGGCCTGCATGGCTCCAGCCCAGGTGCAGGGCAATGCGCCCTTCTGCCACTGAGGGCTGTCCCGGTTCCGGGGGCACCGGCAACACCAGTTTGGCCTCCAGAATCTCGAGTGTTCGGCCGCGAAACACCGCCAGGGCGCGGTGCGATGGCACCCGGCCAATGGGTTCGTCGTAGTCGAAATAGTCGCGGAACTTGGCCACATCGGGGTGGTTTTCGTCCTTGCCCTCGATCTTGCTGCTTTTCAGCAGACCTTCATTCCAAAGCCACTCGCGCAGGTTTTGCACCAGGGCGGCGTCCTCGGCCCACCGCTCGGACAAAATGTCGCGCACGCCGTCCAGCACGGCCCCGGTGGTGGTGAAATCACTGCCGTCTTCGCCCTTGGCGGTTTTGACATAGGCCTGGGCCTCGTCCGCCGGCACACGGGTCGGCTCGGCAAACAGGAGATCGGCCAGGGGTTCAATGCCGGCTTCGCGGGCAATCTGGCCCTTGGTGCGGCGTTTTTGCTTGTAGGGCAAGTACAGGTCTTCGAGTTCCTGCTTGGTGGGGGCCGCATCGATGGCCGCGCGCAGGGCATCGGTCAGCTTGCCTTGCTCGGCAATGCTCTTCAGGATGGCCTCGCGGCGGTCTTCCAACTCGCGCAGGTAGGCCAGGCGGGCTTCCAGCTCACGCAGTTGGATGTCGTCCAGGCCCTGGGTCACTTCCTTGCGGTAGCGGGCAATGAAGGGCACGGTCGCGCCCCCATCCAGCAGGTCTACAGCAGCGCGCACCTGCGCCTCGTTCACCCTGATTTCAGCGGCCAATTGCCGAATGATCTTTTGCATGTCTCTCGCAGCGTCACGGTCGAATCCGAAGCCGGCGAGTGTGCCACAGCGCCCTGCCCCTGGCGTCCAAATGAGCTGGCTCGGGTGTGAAACTTTGCCGCATCGCAGCCGACAGACGGCAGCCGCTAAACTGCCCGGCAACATGGAGTGAAGCGATGGCCATCGAGCAAGGCAGTGATCTTTTGAAAACCGTGGTGCTGCTGGGCGCCGGGGTGCTGGCCGTGCCGCTTTTCAAGCGACTGGGGCTGGGCTCGGTGCTGGGCTACCTGGCCGCGGGCCTGGCCGTGGGGCCCTTCGGCATGGCCGTTTTCAGTGAGTCCCAGACCATTCTTCATGTGGCCGAGCTGGGGGTGGTGATGTTCCTGTTCGTGATCGGCCTGGACACCCAGCCGAGCCGGCTGTGGAAGCTGCGCCGCCAGATTTTCGGTCTGGGCTTGATGCAGGTGCTGACCTGCGCCACGTTGCTCACCACCCTGGGCCACCTGCTGGGGCTGGCCTGGCCAGTGGCCTTTGTCGCCGCCATGGGGTTTGTGCTGTCCAGCACGGCCATCGTGATGCAGGTGCTGGACGAGCGCGGTGAATCTTCCAGCCCGCCCGGGCAGCGCATCGTGTCGATTTTGCTGATGGAAGACCTTTCCATCGTGCCACTGTTGGCCATCGTGGCCTTTCTGGCCCCTGCACCGGCCGACCAGGAGCCCGTGTCGCGCTGGGTCACCATGGGCGTGGCGCTCAGCGCCATCCTGGGCCTGGTGACGGTCAGCCGCTGGTTGCTCAACCCCTTGTTCAGCCTGTTGAGCAAGGTGCGCGCCCGCGAAGTGATGACCGCGGCCGCTCTCCTGGTGGTCTTGGGCGCTGCCCTGGCCATGCAGTGGGGCGGGCTGTCGATGGCCTTGGGCGCCTTCGCCGCCGGTGTGATGCTGTCCGAATCGACTTTTCGGCATCAGTTGGAGGCCGACATCGAACCCTTCCGGGGCTTGCTGCTGGGCCTGTTTTTCATGGGCGTGGGCATGTCGCTCGACCTGCCGCTGGTCTTGCAGGGCTGGCCCAAGCTGCTGGCGGGCGTGGTGGGCTACATGCTGCTCAAGGGCCTGGGGGTGTACACCGTGGCCCGCCTGACCCGTTGCAACCGGCGTGACTCTGTGCTGCGCGCGGCCATGATGGCCGAAGGTGGCGAGTTCGCCTTTGTGCTGTACGCCACGGCCGCCCATGCGGGCCTGATCGAGGCCGAGATGAATGCCGTGCTGAATGCGGCAGTGATCTTGTCCATGGCCCTGAGTCCTCTGTTGTTGGCCGCCGTGCGCCGAACCCTGGCGGCCCGCCCTGCCCCGCCCGACCTGCGCGGCATCCAGTCCGTGGACGCCGCAGCCGAACTGGCCCCCAGCGTGCTGGTGATCGGCTTCGGTCGTTTTGGCCAGATTGCCTGCCAGAACCTGCTCGCCCGCGGCATCGAGATCGCCATCATCGACCGCGACACCGACATGATCCGGGCCGCGGCCCAGTTCGGCTTCAATGTGTATTACGGTGACGGCACCCGGCTGGACGTCTTGCAAGCCAGTGGCGCCGGCACTGCGCGCGCAGTCCTGGTGTGCGTGGACGACAAGGCCGCCACCACGCGCATTGTCGAATTGATCAAACAGAGCTTCCCCCTGACCCCGGTGCTGGCCCGGGCCTTTGATCGCCAGCACGCCATCGAACTGATGCACCATGGCGTGGATTTCCAGATGCGCGAAACCTTTGAAAGTGCCATGGCCTTCAGCCTGGAGGCCTTGCGCCAACTGGGGGTTGAAGCGTCGGACGCCGCCGCCGTGGGCGAGGACATCCGCCGGCGCGACTCGGAACGCCTGCAAATGCAACTCAATGGCGAAGCCAAGGCGGCCCTGGCGCTGCTGCATGGCAACCGCTGGGCCCCCACCCCGCTGACCACGCCGCAGCGCGAAGGCCAGGCCCTGAACACGGCGGCCGAAGCGGTGATCCATGGCGACGCGGTGGCGGAACCGGCACCGACCCCAGGCCGGAGCTGAACCATGGACCTGTTCAAGGCGCTGCTGCGCTTCATCAAGACCCTGCTGCTGGGCACGCTGGCTTTGCTGCTGGTGTTCGAAGAATGGGGTTGGGACACCCTGTCAGCCCTGGTCGGATGGATCGCCCGGCTGCCGGTGCTGGCCTGGCTGGAGCGCCGCATCCGCGCACTGCCCCCTTGGGCCGCCCTGTTGATGTTCGCGGTCCCGGCCCTGGCCCTGCTGCCCGTGAAGCTGGGCGCCCTGTGGCTATTCAGCCAGGGCCACGCGGCGCTGGGCCTGGTGCTGCTGCTGGGCGCCAAGCTGCTGGGCACCGCGGTGTTGGCACGCCTGTTCCACCTGACCCAGCCGGCCCTGATGCAACTGGCCTGGTTTGCCCGCTGGTACCCTCGCTGGAAAGCCTGGAAAGACCGGCTGCTGGCTTATGTGCGCAACAGCGCGCCCTGGCAGGCGGCCCGCGCCCTCAAGACCCGGGTGGTGGGCCAGGTGCGCGCCTGGTGGCAGGCCTGGCGCGGTTGAACCTAGCCCTGCGGCAACCAGCCCCGCACCAGCCCGCTGAGCACCAGCCCCGCCGCCAGCAAGACGGCAAACTGCATCTCGAACCGGAAGGTCTCGATCAGCAGCGCGCTGTAGTCGTCGGCGTGGGATGCACGCCGCAAGGCCCGCAGAAGGCGCTGTGCCCGGGGCCAGAGCAGGATGGGCAACAGACACAAGGATGACCCCGCCAGCCAAGCCAGGGGCAGCAACAGTGCGAATGTGCCGGTCAGCATCAGCGCATGGGCCCGCCGTGCATGGGCAGCCCCCAGGCACACGGCCAGGGTGCGGCGCCCCACCCGTTCATCGTGGGCCAGATCGCGCAGATTGTTGATGGCCAGTGCCGATGCGGCCAGCCCCCCCATGCAGAGCGCGGCCAGCACGCTGGGGGCGTCGAATCCGCCCGTCAACAGCCATTCGCTGCCCAGCACAGCCACCAGCCCGAAAAACACCAGCACGGTCAGCTCGCCAAATGGCGTGTAGGCAATCGGCCGCGGCCCGCCCATGTAGGCCAGCGCCGCCAGCAACGACGCACTGCCGATCACCAACACCGGCCAACCTTTGAGCAGCACCAGCCCCAAACCGAATGCCGTGGCCAGCAAGGCCAGAGCGGCCACCACCCACTGCATTTGGCGCACTGCGATCCAGCCCAGCGCCGTGGCCCGCGGCAAGCCGGTGGCGGTGGGCGACTGGTGCGCACCGCGCCGGGTGTAGCCGACATCGTTTTGCAGGTTGGTGATGATTTGCATCAACAAGGCCGCCACCACTGCGGCCGCTGCGGCCCAGGCATCCAGCGCACCGGTACGGTGCCACCCCAGCGCGGCCCCCACCAGCACCGGGGCCAGCGCGACCCACAGACTGCGTGGGCGCACGGCCACCTGCCAGGCTTTCCAGGTCTGCCAGCGGCCTCTGGGCGGTTCGGCCGGAGCCGACGGGGCAGATTGCAAGGGGGATTTGTTCACGGCATCGGTTGCTACAGGACGAAACAACCGATTCTGCCAGCCGCGCCCGACTGGGGAAGCCGTGACGGCGCCAACGCATTTGCTTACCAAGCCACCAGGCCGGACAGCCGTGCACCCCCCTACCACTGCCCAAAATCGCCCACCGCCAACCCACCCACCCGCCGTCAAGGAGTCTTTGTGGAAGCCGCCCTTCGCCTTGTGATCGACCCGCTCAACCACCTTCTGTGGAGCCATGTGCTGATTTACGCCCTGCTCGGCGTCGGCCTGGTATTGACCCTGGGCACCGGCGCGGTGCAACTGCGCGGACTGGGCCACAGTCTGGACGCCTTGCGCCGGGATGGTGGCAGCAGCGGCATCACGCCATTGCAAGCGTTCGCCACCGGCCTGGCCAGCCGGGTAGGCACAGGCAACATTGCCGGCGTTGCCACCGCCATCGCCCTGGGGGGGCCGGGGGCCATTTTCTGGATGTGGCTGACCTGTCTGCTCGGCATGGCGTCGGCCTTCACAGAGTCCACGCTGGCTCAGATCTACAAGCAGCGTCACCCGGACGGCAGCTTCCGCGGCGGGCCAGCCTATTACATTCAGCACGGGCTGGGCTCACGGCGCTGGGGCATGGCCTTCGCGCTGGCCCTGATTGTGGCCTTCGGCCTGGTCTTCAACGCCGTGCAGGCCAATTCGATCGTCGACGTGCTGCACACCGCCTATGGCTGGGACAAGGCCGGCATCGGGATTGCCCTGGTGGCCCTCAGTGCCTTGTCCATCTTTGGCGGCCTTCGCCGCATCGGCCGCATCGCTCAATGGCTGGTGCCCATCATGGCCCTGGGCTACCTGCTGGTGGCGCTGTATGCCCTGGTGGTGAACTTTGACCGCGTGCCCGGTGTTTTCGCACTGATTTTTCGCAGCGCCTTTGGCCTGCAGGAGGCCGCCAGCGGCCTGATGGGCTACGGCGTGGCCCAGGCCCTGCAATTTGGCGTCAAACGAGGCCTTTTCTCGAACGAAGCCGGCATGGGCAGCGCCCCCAATGCGGCGGCCACCGCCACGGTGCAGCATCCAGTGTCGCAAGGCCTGTTGCAGATGGTGGGTGTGTTTGTGGACACCATCGTGATCTGCACGGCCACCGCGCTGATCATTCTGTTGTCAGACCAGTTCGTACCAGGCGGGGCACTCAAAGGTGCCGCCCTGACCCAGGCCGCAGTGCAGGCCCACATCGGCAGCGCAGGCCAGGCCTTCATGGCGGTGGCGGTGTTCTTCTTCGCCTACACCTCCATCATCGGCAACTACGCCTATGCCGAGGGCAATGTCGAATTTCTGCGCAGCAGCAAGCCCCTGGTGATGGCTTTCCGGGTGTTGGTGCTGTGCATGGTGATGTTTGGTGCCGTGGCCAGCGTGCCCCTGGTCTGGGACATGGCCGATGTGGCCATGGGGGTGATGGCGTTGATCAACCTGGTGGCAATCTTCAGGCTGCGTCGCTACGCATTTGCAGCGTGGGCCGATTACCGCCGCCAGATCGCCACCAGCAGCACGGCACCGACGTTCCGGGCCGGCGTGCTGCCAGATCAGGGCCGCAGCACGGCGGCCCAAGGCGTCTGGCGGCCTTGAAGCAACGGCTCAGGCGGCGCGCAGCGCGGCCTTGAGCTGCTCGCCCAGTTCTGGCTTGTGGGAGAACGGATCGGTGGGGTTGCGGCCCTGCACCACGTCTTCGAGGCGGGTCTGCACCGAGCCCAGGGCGTGCGGGTGGCTGAAGATGTAGAACTGATCGGCGCTGATGGCGTCGAACACCTTCTGGGCGACCTGGGCAGCCGTCACCTTGCCCGAGCCCACCGCCTTGTCGCTCATGGCCTGGCCGATCAGTTGGCTCTTGGTGGGCTTCTGGTCACGCAGTTCAGCAGGTTGGTTGCGGTGGCTCTGGTTGATGCCGGTGGGCACGAAGAAGGGGCACAGCACGCTGGCACTGATCTGATCGCTGACCAGGCGCAAATCCTGGTACAGGGTTTCAGTCAGGCTCACCACGGCATGCTTGCTGACGTTGTAGATGCCCATGTTGGGTGGGGTCAGCAGGCCGGCCATGCTGGCGGTGTTGACGATGTGGCCCCGGTAGGCCGGGTCTTTGGCCGCGGCCTCCAACATCATGGGCGTGAACAGGCGCACGCCATGGATCACACCCCAGACGTTGACACCCAGCACCCATTCCCAGTCTTTGACCGAGTTCTCCCACACCAGCCCGCCGGCGCCCACGCCCGCGTTGTTGAAAACGAAGTGCGGCGCGCCGAAGCGCTCCTTGACCGCCGTGGCCAAGGCCTCCATCTGGTCGGCCTTGGCCACGTCGACGCGGCGGGCCAGCACCTGGGCGCCGGCAGCTTCGAGTTCGGCCTGGGCCTTGTCCAGGGCATCCTGTTGCACATCCACCAGCACCAGGTTCATGCCCAGACGGGCGCCAATGCGGGCGCATTCGAGGCCGAAGCCCGAGCCGGCCCCGGTGAGCACGGCGGTGGTGTTCTTGAAATCCTTGATCATTCTTTGTCTCCTTGATTGAACGGGTTGCGGAGGCGCTCAGGCCGCGTCGAGCGCGCGCAGCACGTAGCCGATGCGCGGGAAATGGACATGCACGGTGCCGGCGTGCTCGTCGGTGCGCCGCAGGGTGTAGTGCATGCGCGTGGCGGCCACCAGCTCGCCCTCGGTGGTCTCGGTGCCAAAGGCTTCCGCGGCAATGCTCACGCGGCTGCCCAGGGCAATGCCATGCTCATCCTGGAAGGGCTCGTCGCCCAGAGCCACCGGCTGGCTGGCCGCGGCCACGGCGATGGCATCGGCCGAGTCGAACTTGTCGAGGCGGCCGTGCCCCAGCGCGGCCAGCCGATCCATCCACCCCAGGACGCCCGGCGTGGCCTGCAGGATGTCGCCCATGACCGGGTTGCGCACCCGGCTGAACCACAGCGGATGGTAGGCCGCAAAGTCGGCCACCGTGGGCGCATCGCCCAGCAGGAAGGGGTGGTCTTCGAGCATGTTGGCCAGGCGGCGCAGGTAGCTTTTGTAGGCGGCCGTGGCATCGCCAGGGCGCAAACGGGTCATGCCGGTGGACATGGCGCCCCGGTCGGCGGCAAAGGCCTTGGCCACCTCGGGCGGCGCGCCGGCGAACATGGCGGCCGCACCCTTGGGGCTGAGGTTGTAGGCCATGGCGGCCCAGAACAAGGTGGTGTCGGCCCACTGGGCCAGCACCCGGGCCACACCCTTTTGGTGGTCAGGGTACAGCGTGGGGCTGGGCTGGCGGTGCTCCAACACGTCGCAGATCAAGGCCGTATCACAGTAGATGTCGGCACCGATTTGCAGGAACGGGGTCTTGCGGTAGCCCCCGGTCAAGGCCAGCACGTCGGGCTTGGGCATGATCGAGGGGATGATCACCGACTTCCAGGCCAGTTGCTTGTAGCCCAGGATAAGGCGGATTTTTTCCGAGAACGGCGACGTGGGGTAATGGTGGAGGATCAGGTCGTGCATGGCGGGCTCCGTGGGGTTGGGGGGCGCGGGCGCCTCAGATCACCTTGACCAGTTGCTTGCCGAAGTTCTTGCCCTTGAGCAGGCCCAGGAAGGCGTCGGGCGCCGACTCGATGCCCTGGGCCACGCTTTCACGCGGGCGCAGCTTGCCGCTGGCCACCAGGCTCCCCAGTTCGGCCAGGGCCTCGGGCCACACTTCCATGTGCTCACCCACGATGAAGCCCTCAACCTTGAGGCGGTTGATCAGGATCAGGGCCGGGTTGGCCAGCGGCAACGGCTTGCCGTCGTAGCCGGCGATCATGCCGCACACCGCGACGCGGGCAAAGGCATTGGTGCGCAGCAGCACCGCATCGAGGATGTAGCCGCCCACGTTTTCAAAGTAGCCGTCGATGCCGTTGGGGCAGGCCTCCTTGAGGGCCTGCGACAGGCTTTTGACATCGGGGTGGGTCTTGTAGTCGATGCAGGCGTCAAAGCCCAGTTCGTTCACCGCGTAGGCGCATTTCTCGGGGCCACCGGCAATGCCCACCACGCGACAACCGCGCGCCTTGGCCACCGCGGCATAGGTACTGCCCACCGCGCCGGTGGCGGCACTGACCACCACGGTCTCACCGGCCTTGGGATTGATGATCTTGACCAGGCCATACCAGGCTGTCACGCCGGGCATGCCGACCGCGCCCAGGTAGTGGGACAGCGGCACATGGGTGGTGTCCACCTTGCGCAGGGTGCCCGGCGTGGACGCATCGACCACGCTGTATTGCTGCCAGCCCCCCATGCCCACCACCTTGTCGCCCACGGCGTAGCGCGCGTGGCGGCTTTCCAGCACCTCGCCCACGGTGCCACCGATCATCACCTGGCCCAGGGGTTGGGGCTGGGCATAGCTCTTGCCGTCGTTCATGCGGCCACGCATGTAGGGGTCAAGGCTGAGGTAATGGTGTTGAACCAGCACCTGACCTTCCTGCAAGGGGGCGGTGTCGGTCACCACGAGTTTGAAATTGTCGACGGTGGCCTCGCCCTGAGGGCGGTTGTCGAGCACGATCTGCTTGTTCTGGGGCATGGGTTTCTCCTGGTCAGGCCGATCATTCGGCCTTGGGTGGGTGTTCAGGGGGCGTGGGGACATCAGTCCGTGGACACGGCGGCAGGGCCCTGGCCCGGCGTTTCGGTGCGTTTCACGTACTTGAAAGTGCCGGTCGAATGGGCGCAGGCCTCCCCGGCTTCGTTGTAGATCGTGGCTTCGGTGAAGGCCATGCTGCGGGTGCGGTGCATCAACCGCCCCTTGCCGGTCAGGCGCCCGGTCCCCGGGCGCATGAAGCTGGTCTTCATCTCGATCGTCACCACCCCCAGATCGGGGGCCACGCTGCGCGCCGCCGTGGCCATGGTGACGTCCAGCAAGGTCATGATCGAGCCGCCATGCGCCACCTGAAACGAGTTCATGTGCTCAGGCCGGGGCTCGTACACGATCTCGGAATGCCCGCCTTCGAAGCGGGTGAGTTCAAACCCCAGCAGGGTGACAAAAGGAATTTCGACGCCAAAGCTCATAAAAAGGTCCATGGGGATTCAGAGCGCGAGTGTGCGCCCCGTTCGGGGCATTTTCAGCCTGCTGTCACGATCGAGGTACCGCCATCCACCGCCAGCCACTGGCCGGTGATGTGCTTGCCCGCGTCCGAGGCGTACAGCAGGCACAGGCCTTTGAGATCTTCGTCATCGCCGAGACGGCCCAGCGGTGCGTGGGCGGCCAGACGTTCCTCGCCCAGGGCCTTGAGGGTGCCCACGGTCATCTTGCTCGGGAAGAAGCCCGGGCAGATCGCGTTGACACGGATGTTGTGCTGGCCCCATTCCGCGGCCAGGGTGCGGGTGAAGTTGATCACCGCGCCCTTGGAGGTGTTGTAGGCGATGGTGTTCATGCCCTTGGGGTTGCCGCCCAGGCCTGCGATCGAGGCCAGGTTGATGATGCTGCCCTTCTTGCGGGCGATCATGCTGTGTTTGGCCACATGCTGGCTGAGGATGAAATAGCCCCGCACGTTGAGGTTCATGACCTTGTCCCAGGCTTCCACCGGGTGGTCTTCGGCAGGCGAGCCCCAGGCGGCGCCGGCGTTGTTCACCAGGATGTCGATGTGGCCCAGACGGGAGATGGACTCGTCGGCCAGACGGCGGATGTCGTCCTCACGGGCACAGTCGGCTGCAATCCAGCTGGCGTCGATGCCGGCGGCCTTGAGTTCGGCGGCCGACTCTTCCAGGTCTTCGGCCTTGCGCGAACTCAGCACCATACGGGCACCGGCCTCGCCCAGGGCATGGGCCATTTGCAGGCCCAGTCCACGTGAGCCGCCGGTCACCAGGGCGGTGCGGCCTTGAAGGTCAAAAAGTTGTTGCACGTTGCGTGTCATGGGAATGTCTCCTGCTGTTGGATGGCGAACCCGGCGCTGGCCAGGCTCATGCCGGGGTCAAAAGAACGGAACGGAATCAAATGGAATGAGAAGGATTCTGGGCATTCCAGGCGGCGCCACCTGTCTCGGCGGCGATACCTTCAGGCTGACTTCAGGCTCTCAGCGGTCCTCACGGGCTTGCAGGGCGGCGCGCACAAAGATCAGCAGAACGCCAGCAGCGGTCGCCAGACCACCCCAGACCAGCAGACGCTCCCCCTGCCCCGGCGCGACCCGCTCGGTGGCCAGGCCCAGCACCACGCTCAGCAGCCCGCCGTAGATCAGCCACCACACGAGCTGCTGCAGGCGCAACAACAAGCGGGGGCTGACACGCAACAGGGCCACGGGGCAAGACCTCAGAAAGCGTCTTCAGGCAGCTCGGCGCAGGTCTGGTCACGCGTTTCAACCACCCGCAGCCAGGCCCCGATCTTGGGCAATTCGTAATGGAAAAAGAAGCGCGCTGCTGCCAGACGTCCCTGTGCCGTGGCGTCACGGGGGCCACCGGCCTGCACAGCCAGCGCCACGTCCAGCCAGATCCAGGCCAGCACCGTGTGACCAAAGGCCTGCAAGTAGGGCACTGCATTGGCCAAGGCGTCGGTAGGCACGCCAGTGGCCCAGGCCGCCTTGGTGGCCGCACCGACCTGTTGCAGGGCACCACCCAGCGCATTGGCATGGGCGGCCAGTTCGGGCTGCTGCAGCGCACGCTCGATGGTGTTGTTGATGCGGGCCGCCAGCAACTGCAGGCCCCGGCCGTTCTCCATCAGCACCTTGCGGCCCAGCAGATCCATGGCCTGGATGCCGTGGGTGCCTTCATGAATCATGTTCAGGCGGTTGTCACGCCAATACTGCTCCACCGGAAAGTCACGGGTGTAACCGTAGCCCCCATGCACCTGGATGGCCAGCGAATTGGCCTCCAGGCACCACTCGCTGGGCCAGCTCTTGGCGATCGGGGTGAGCACCTCCAGCAACAGGCGCGCATCGTCAGCGGCCTCAGGGGCGCCGGTGTGTTGTTCGTCGACCAGACGGGCGCAGTACAGCTCCAGAGCCAGCGCGCCTTCGCAGTACGACTTCTGGGCCAGCAGCATGCGCTTGACGTCAGCATGCTCGATGATGCGGATCTGCGGCTGAGCGGCGTCCTTGCCACCCACGCCCATGGGGCGGCCCTGGGGCCGGTTGCGGGCGTAGTCCAGCGAGGCCAGATAACCCGCCATGCCCAGCATGGTGGCGGCCATGCCCACGCCGATGCGGGCCTCGTTCATCATGTGGAACATGCATTTCAGGCCTTCGCCCGGGCGACCTACCAGGTAGCCCACGGCCCCGCCCTGCCCGCCTGGCTGGAACTTGCCTTCGCCAAAGTTGAGCAAGGTGTTGGTGGTGCCCCGCCAACCCAGTTTGTGGTTCAGACCCGCGAGGACGACGTCATTGCGCTCGCCCGTCAGACGGCCTTCGGTGTCGACCAGCTTCTTGGGCACGATGAACAGCGAGATGCCCTTCACGCCCGGAATGGTCTTGCCATCGGGACCCGGGATCTTGGCCAGCACCAGGTGAATGATGTTCTCGGTCAACTCGTGTTCGCCGGCCGAGATCCACATCTTGTTGCCCTTGAGGCGGAAGCGCGGGCCCAACGGATCAGCCTCGGCGCCCTCCCCATCGGGCACGGCACGGGTGGCCACATCGCTGAGGCTGGAGCCGGCCTGCGGCTCGGACAGGCACATGGTGCCCGACCAGCGGCCAGCAAACTCGTTCTTGGCGAAAACCTGCTTCTGCAGCTCACTGCCGTGGGCCATCAGCAGGTTGGCATTGCCGGTGGTGAGCATGCCCGAGCCGATGCTGACCGAGGCGCAACCGAAAAAAGCGTTGGCGGCGGCTTCAACCGTGTAGGGCAATTGCATGCCACCCCAGTCGTAATCCTGCGCAGCACTCAGCATGCCGGATTCGGCATAGGCCTTCTGGGCATCATGGGTGGCCTGGGGCAAGGTCACCTTCTCACCGTCGAAATGGGGCTCCTGGGTGTCCACCAGACGGTTGAAGGGGGCGTACTTTTCGCGAGCGATGCGCTCGCAGGTGTCCAGCACGGCATCGAAGGTATCGCGGCTGTGGTCCGCGAAGCGCTCACGCTGGTTCAGGTTGTCGGCTTGCAGCCACTGGAACAGAAGGAAATCGATGCTGGAACGGAGGCTCATGGCGTGGACTCTGTGCGTAAGAAGAGATCAGGGGGAGCCAGCAGAAACAGAGCATGCCGCAGCCCGGAGCGGGCTGAATCTGGGCATGGCGCGTGTCCGTGGCCCGTGCGGAGGCCTGGCTGCCAGGGTGTCAGTCACGCCAAGGCAGCTCAGGCCTGGGAGACTGCGCCGGCATCCGCTGGACGCCGGCACCGCCTCCCGGTGCCGATCACAGCACTTCGAAAATGCCGGCAGCACCCATGCCACCGCCAATGCACATGGTCACGGCCACGCGCTTGGCACCGCGGCGCTTGCCTTCGATCAGGGCGTGGCCGGTCAGACGCTGGCCGCTCACCCCATAAGGGTGGCCCAGGGCGATGGCGCCACCGTTCACGTTCAGGCGGTCAGCCGGAATGCCCAACTTGTCGCGGCAGTAGATCACCTGCACGGCAAAGGCTTCGTTCAACTCCCACAGGTCGATGTCGCTGACCTTGAGGCCCAGGCGGTCCAAAACCTTGGGCACGGCAAAGACGGGGCCGATGCCCATCTCGTCGGGCTCGCAACCGGCCACAGCAAAGCCCAGGAAGCGGCCCAGCGGCTGCAGGTTGTGGCGTGCGGCGTACTCTTCGCTGACCACCACGCAGGCGCCGGCGCCATCGGAGAACTGGCTGGCGTTGCCGGCCGACACCACACCGCCAGGCATGGCCGGCTTGATGCCGCTGATGCCTTCCTTGGTGGTGCCTTCGCGGGTGCCTTCATCGCGGCTCACGGTCACTTCCTTGGTGCGCAGGCCCATCACGGGGTCGGCCACGCCGGCGGTCACGGTGATGGGGGCGATTTCGGCATCGAACAGGCCGGCGGCCTGGGCGGCGCAGGCCTTTTGCTGGCTGGCAGCGCCGTACTCGTCCATCACGTCGCGGCCGATGTTGTAGCGCTTGGCGACCTGCTCGGCCGTCTGCAGCATGGACCAATAGATTTCGGGTTTGACCTTCAGCAGCGCCGGATCGGCCAGCATGTGCTGGTTCATTTCCTGCTGCACGCAGGAGATGCTTTCAACGCCGCCAGCCACATACACCTCACCTTCGCCGGCGATGATGCGCTGCGAAGCCAGGGCAATGGTCTGCAAACCCGAGGAGCAGAAGCGGTTCACGGTCAGGCCCGACACATTCACAGGGCAGCCGGCCATCAGGGCGATCTGACGTGCGATGTTGGCACCCGTGGCGCCCTCTGGGTTGGCGCAGCCCATGATCACGTCCTCGATGTGGGCAGCATCGATACCAGCCCGGGCAATCGCGTGCTTGACGGCATGGCCGCCCAGGGTGGCGCCATGGGTCATGTTGAACGAACCCTTCCAGCTCTTGGCAAGCGGGGTACGGGCGGTGGAAACAATAACGGCCTTGGTCATGGCAGGGTGCCTTTCTGTCGGTTATGGGGTTCGGCTGTGCTCACGAAGCCTTGGAGGCATTGCGCAGCAGTTGTTGATAGAACTGGATCGCTTCCACGTAGTTGCTCACCGAGATGCGCTCGTTGGTGCCGTGGAAACGTGGCAAGTCTTCGGGGTGCGCACGCACCGGCGAGAACTTGTAGATGTTGCTGCTGAGGTCGCCGAAAAAGCGGGAATCCGTGCCCCCCACCATCAGGCCAGGGGCCACAACGGCATCGGCGAACAACTCACGCACCGTGCGGTTGATGAGTTGATAGCCTCGGGCCGAGGTGGGCGAGACGGCCGAGGGCTCGGCACTGTCGCGCAGGCGTTGCAGCTGGATGGCTTCGTTGGCCACCACGGTTTTCACATGCTGTTCAACCGAGTCCAGGCTGTCACCGGGCAGCAGGCGAAAGTTCACCGTGGCTTCGGCGTGGCCGGGCAGCACGTTGAGCTTGTTGCCGGCGTTGACGATGGTCAGGGCCGTGGTGGTGCGCAGCATGGCGTTCGAGCTGGGCGACTTCTCGAGTTGCTGACGCACCAGGGGCCCGAACAGCCACAGGTTGGACAACAGGAAGCGGTTCACACCGTGCATCTCGGGCGCCAGGGTGTTGAACAGATCCTGGGCCACACCCGTCACGCTGGCGGGCAATTGCTGGGCTTCGAGCTGCGTCAAAGCCTTGCTCAGCATGCCGATGGCGGTCTGAGGCGGCGGCATCGACGAATGGCCGGGGGCGGTGTCGACGCTGAGCTGCCAGGTGCCAATGCCTTTTTCGGCCACACCAATCAGCGCCGCCGGCACTTGCAGGCCAGGCAACACGCCTTCGGTGACCACCATGCCTTCGTCCAGCACGAAGTCGAACTGGACCCCGCGCTGCTTCAGTACCTGGGCCATCTCCCGCGCACCCGCCCCGCCGACCTCTTCGTCTCCGCCCGACAGCAGGTAAACCGTCTGACGAGGTTGAAAGCCAGAGGCCAGCAGCGATTCGATGGCTTCCAGCTGGGCCATCAGGTTGCCCTTGTCATCCCAGGCGCCACGGCCCCAGACAAAGCCATCCTGGATGCGACCCTCGAAAGGAGGTACGGTCCATTTGGCTTCGGTGCCGGGGGCGATGGGCACCACGTCCTGGTGTGCCATCAGTGCCAGCGGCAAGGCTTTTGCATCGCTGCCGGTCCAGATGAACATCAGGCTGTGGGCACCGAAGCGCTCCAGCTTGAGCTGCTGGTGAACACGCGGAAACTGCTGCGCCAGATAGGCGTGCAGTCGGTCGAATTCGGCTGCGTTGAGCTGGGCGTCGGATTCCGACGACACCGTCTGGATGCGAACCGCACCGGCCAGTCGCTTGGCGACGGCATCGGCATCGACCTGCGGGGAGGCAATGCGTTCGACGGCCAGTTGCCGCGAGGGTTTGAGGAGGGTGTTGCCCACCACCACAGCACCCAGGCCGGCGCACAGCACCAGCACAGCCAGAGAGATTCGCTTGAGGCTCATGTCGTGTCAGCTGGTGGCGACAGCGCTCAATTGAAGGTCTTGCCTTCGGCCACCAGGCGGGCCAGCAACGGGGCCGGCTGCCAGAACTGGGCGTCGTCGAGCGGGTTCTTGGCAAAACGCTTCATGGCTTCGGCGACGTTGAACAGGCCCAGCTGATCGGCATAGTGCATCGGGCCGCCGCGCCAGATCGGGAAGCCATAGCCGGTCAGGTACACCATGTCGATGTCGCTGGCCTTGCTGGCAATGCCCTCTTCCAGAATGTGGGCGGCTTCGTTGACCAGGGAGAACACCAGACGCTGCACGATTTCCTCGTCGGAAATCTTGCGCGGTGTGATGCCCAGGTCCTTGCGATGCTTCTCGATCAGGTCGACCACCAGCTGGCTGGGGATGGCATCGCGCTTGCCCGGCACGTAGTCGTACCAGCCGGCGCCGGTCTTCTGACCGTAGCGGCCCAGTTCACACAGCAGGTCAGCGGTCTTGCTGTACTTGAGGTCGGGCTTCTCGGTGTAACGGCGCTTGCGGATGGCCCAGCCGATGTCGTTGCCAGCCAGGTCGCCCATGCGGAACGGGCCCATGGCAAAGCCAAACTTCTCGACCGCTTTGTCAACCTGAGCCGGGGTCGCCCCTTCTTCAAGCAGAAAGCCTGCCTGGCGGCTGTATTGCTCGATCATGCGGTTGCCGATGAAGCCATCGCACACGCCCGAAACCACAGCGGTCTTCTTGATCTTCTTGCCCACGGCCATGACGGTGGCCAAGACATCTTTGGCAGTGGCCTTGCCACGCACCACCTCAAGCAGTTTCATCACGTTGGCCGGGCTGAAGAAGTGCATGCCCACCACGTCCTGCGGACGCTGGGTGAAGGACGCAATCTTGTCGACGTCCAGCGTCGACGTGTTGGAGGCCAGAATGGCACCGGGCTTGGCGACGGCATCGAGCTGCTTGAACACGGCTTCCTTGACACCCATTTCCTCGAACACCGCTTCGATGATCAGGTCGGCGTCCTTCAGGTCGCCATAGCTCAGGGTGGTGCTGAGCAGGCTCATGCGCTGCTCATATTTGTCTTGCTTGAGCTTGCCCTTCTTGACCTGGGCTTCGTAGTTCTTCTTGATGGTGGCAATGCCGCGGTCCAGGGCTTCCTGCTTCATTTCCAGCATCTTCACGGGGATGCCGGCATTCAGGAAGTTCATCGTGATGCCGCCGCCCATGGTGCCGGCGCCGATCACGCCCACTTGGCGAATGTCGCGCTTGGGGGTGTCGTCCGCCACATCCGGGATCTTGGAGGCAGCGCGCTCGGCCACGAACAGGTGGCGCAGGGCACGGCACTCGGGGGTCCACATCAGGTTGATGAAGATGTCGCGTTCAAAGACCATGCCGTCGTCGAACTTCTTCTTGGTGGCGGCCTCGACGGCGTCCACGCACTTGCCCGGGGCGGGGAAGTTCTTGGCCATGCCCTTGACCATGTTGCGGGCAAATTGGAAGTAGGCGTCGCCCAGGGGGTGCTTGCAGGGCAGGTTGCGCACCAGGGGGAAGGCCGAGCCGTCGGCGGCATGCTTGGCGGCCACCTCGCGGGCCATCGCCAGCGCTTCGTCGGCCAGCGACTCAGGCGAGGCGGCCAGCTTGTCAAACAGCTTCTGGCCCGGCAGGCTGGCCAGCAATTCGCTCTTGACGGGCTCACCGCTCACGATCATGTTGAGCGCGGTTTCAACACCCAGCACGCGCGGCAGGCGCTGTGTGCCACCCGCCCCGGGGATCAGGCCGAGTTTGACTTCAGGCAGGGCCACTTGGGTGCCGGGGGCTGCAATGCGGTAGTGCGCCCCCAGAGCCAGCTCCAGGCCTCCGCCCATGGCCACGCTGTGCACAGCGGCCACGACCGGCTTGGCCGATTTCTCGACCGCGCCAATCACGCTCAGCAGGTTGGGTTCCTGCAGCGCCTTGGGGCTGCCGAATTCCTTGATGTCGGCACCGCCCGAGAAGGCCTTGCCTGCGCCTGTCAGCACGATGGCCTTGACGGCGGCATCGGCATTGGCCTGCTCAAGGCCGGCCACGATGCCCTGGCGG
Source organism: Curvibacter sp. GW821-FHT01G03 (assembly GCF_059422285.1). NCBI lineage: Bacteria > Pseudomonadati > Pseudomonadota > Betaproteobacteria > Burkholderiales > Comamonadaceae > Curvibacter > Curvibacter sp. GW821-FHT01G03. The sequence continues at coordinate 260,345 of NZ_JBWKWP010000005.1, read as the reverse complement.
GTGGCGAGGCCCAGGCCGTTGACCGGGGGGTTGTTCAGGGTGATCACAGCGATATCGCCGTGGACTTTGTATTCTGCCGTCATGCGGGTGTTCCTCGATGAATAAAAAAGAACGATCGTGCGATTTTTATTTTAGGGAAAGCTTGCTGCACCGCAACGACCGGGCTGTCCCAGCCGGGACAAAATGAGCGGTTTTGACCGATGCACAAGGGAAAACCCCTAACAAACGATGTGCAGGGCGGCCGCTCACCACCCTGCCCTGCCCCGTTTTTCGGGGCGTGTCTCAGACCTCCAGCCACTCCTTGCGCACGTCGGCATCGGCACGCAACTGATCAGGCGTGCCTTCGAACACGATGCTGCCATGCCCCATGACCAGCGTCCGGTCGGAGATGGACATGGCGATGGTCAGCTTCTGCTCGATCAGCAGCACCGAAATGCCGCGAGCCTTGAGGTTCTGCAGGTATTGGCCCACCAGTTCGACGATCTTCGGGGCCAGCCCCTCAGTGGGCTCGTCGATGATGATCAGGTCGGGGTCCCCCATGAGGGTGCGGCACAGCGTGAGCATCTGCTGCTCGCCGCCCGACATGACGCCGGCCTCGGTGTGCTGTCGCTCCTTCAGGCGCGGGAACATCTGGTACATGTCGTCAAACGACCAGCGCGAGCCCTTGCCATTGCCCTTGCGGCCCAACAGCAGGTTCTGGTGCACCGTGAGCTTGGGGAAGATCTCGCGGTTTTCGGGCACATAGCCCAGCCCCAGATGGGCGATCTCGTAGGCCTTGCGACCCTGCAGGGCCTGCCCTTTCCAATTGATCGAGCCTTCCCAGTTGACCAGGCCCATGACGGCCTTCGCGGTTGTCGAACGGCCTGAGCCGTTGCGCCCCAGCAGGGCCACGATTTCGCCCGGCTGCACATCGAAATGCACGCCATGCAACACATGGCTCTTGCCGTAGAAGGCGTGCAGGTTCTCTACCTTCAGCATGCTCAATGTCCTCCGGCCTGGTTCTCGGCCACCACGGAGCCCAGATAGGCTTCTTGCACGCGCTGGTTGGCGCGCACGGCTTCAGGCGTGTCAAAGGCGATCACCTCGCCATACACCACCACGGCGATCTTGTCGGCCAGGCCGAAAACCACCCCCATGTCGTGCTCCACCGTGAGCAAGGTCTTGCCCACCGTCACCTCACGGATGAGGCTGATGAAGCGTTTGGTCTCGCTGCGGCTCATGCCGGCGGTGGGTTCATCGAGCAGGATCACATTGGCGCCGCCGCCGATGGTGATGCCGATCTCCAGGGCCCGCTGTTCGGCGTAGGTCAGGTTCATGGCCAGCACGTCGCGCTTCTTGTCGAGGTGGATCTGCCGCATCAGTTCTTCGGCCCGTTCGTTGGCATCGTGCAGACCCGAGAGGAAGCGCAAGAAGGTGTACTTGTAGCCCAGGCTCCAGAGCACCCCGCAACGCAGGTTCTCGAACACGCTCAGCTTCGGGAAGATGTTCGTGATCTGAAAGCTGCGCGACAGCCCGCGCCGGTTGATCTCATAGGGCGGCAAGCCGTTGATGCGCTGCCCGTTGAGCACCACGTCACCGCTGGTGGGTGCAAAGCGGCCGCTGATGAGGTTGAACAGGGTGGATTTGCCCGCCCCATTCGGCCCGATGATGGCCACCCGCTCGCCGTGGGCCACCTTGAGGTTGGCACCGCGGATGATTTCGGAGCGACCGAAGCTTTTGCGCAGGTCGTTGAGCTCCAGGGCGTATTCAGAAGTGGCGGTCATGACTCAGTGGGCCTCCGTGCGCTTGATTTCTTTTTCGATTTCTTCCTGGATCAGGTGCCAGCGGGCCACAAAACGGCGCCGCACCAGCTCGAACAGGCCCAGGCCCACGGCCAGCACCGCACCGGCACACAACCAGCTGGTGGTGGCTTCCGCATTCACGCGCAGGTGCAGGAACTCCATTTCGGGGCCCAGGGCCGCGTTCAGCTGCAGGTGGTAGAGCATCTCGATCATCGAAGCCGCCCCCAGCACCACCACCGAACCGGTCAAGGCCATGCCCAGGTAACAGCTCAGCAGGGGCTTGAGGCGGCCGAAACGGGCCAGCCGCACATTCAGCATCACCAGGCTGGCGATGCCGCCAGGCGCATACATCACCATGAACAGGAACACCAGGCCCAGGTACAGCAGCCAGGCCTTGCTCAGCTCGGACAGCAGCACCGAGGCGAACACCAGCAGCACGGCACCGATGATGGGCCCGAAGAAGAAGGTGGCCCCCCCCAGGAAGGTGAACAGCAGATAGCCGCCGGAGCGGATCACGCTGAGGCTGTCGGCCCCGGTGACGATCTCGAAGTTGATGGTGGCCAGGCCGCCGCCCACGCCGGCAAAAAAGCCGGCGATGATGAAGGCGAAATAGCGCACGCGCTGGGTGTTGTAGCCGATGAACTCGACCCGCTCGGGGTTGTCGCGCACCGCGTTCAGGATGCGCCCCAGCGGCGTGCCCGTGAAGGCGAACATCGCCGCGGTGCAGACGAAGCAATAGAGCGCGATCAGGTAATAGACCTGGATCTGCGGCCCGAAGCTGATGCCCATGAAGCTCTGGCCATACACCCGGTTGGTGGTGATGCCACCTTCGCCGCCAAAGAAGTCAGGCAGCATCAAAGCCATCGAGGCCACCAGCTCGCCCACGCCCATGGTGATCATGGCAAAGGTGGTGCCCGACTTCTTGGTGGTCACCCAGCCCAGCAAGGCGGCAAAACCCATGCCGGCCATGCCGCCCACGATGGGGATCAGCGACACCGGGATGCTCAGCCCCTTGCCGGCCATGTTCATGGCGTGGATGGCGATGAACGAGCCCAGCCCGGTGTAGACCGCATGGCCAAAGCTCAGCATGCCCCCCTGCCCCAGCAGCATGTTGTAGCTCAGACAGATGATGATGAGGTAGCCGATCTGCGAGAGCATGGTCAGCGCCAGGCTGCTCTTGAACAGCAGCGGAGCCACGATCAGGGCCAGCGCGAACAGGGCCCAGATCACGATGCGCCCCAGGTTCAGGGGCTTGAAGCCGTAAACTTGAATGTTGTTGGAACTCATGGATCAATCCTCCCGTTTGCCCAGCAGGCCCTTGGGCCGGAAGATCAGCATCAGCACCAGCAGCAAGTAGGGCAGGATGGGCGCGACTTGCGAGATGGTGAGCTTGAGCACGGAATAGAGCGCAGTGTCTTCGGTGATGTGAAAGCCCAGGCCCACGAGCGCCGTGGCCATCGAATAGTCCAATGCCACGGCAAAGGTCTGCAGCACACCGATCAGCAGCGAAGCCAAAAAGGCCCCTGCCAACGAGCCCATGCCGCCGACCACCACCACCACGAAGATGATGGAGCCCACCGAACCAGCCATCGCCGGCTCGGTGACATAGGTGTTGCCGCCGATCACGCCCGCCAGGCCAGCCAGAGCGGCACCGCCACCGAACACCAGCATGAAGATCCGTGGCACGTTGTGGCCCAGGGCTTCAGCCATGTCGGGGTGAGTCAGCGCGGCCTGGATCACCAGGCCGATGCGGGTGCGGGTCAGCAGCAGCCAGACCGAGGCCAGCATCAACAGCGCCACCAGCATGATGAAGCTGCGCGACTTGGGAAACTGCGTGCCATACAAGGTGAACAGCGGACCTTGCAGTTGCTCGGGCAGCCCGTAGGGCACGGTGGAGCGGCCCCACACCAGTTGCACCACTTCGAGGATCAGATACGACAGGCCGAAGGTGACCAGCAGTTCAGGCACATGGCCGAATTTGTGCACCCGGCGCAGGCTGTAGCGCTCGAACAGAGAGCCCAGCGCGCCCACCGCGAGCGGTGCCACGAACAGCGCCGGCCAGAAGCCGATGGCCTTCGAGATGGTGTAGGCGAAGTACGCGCCCAGCATGTAGAAGCTCGTGTGGGCGAAGTTCAGAACGCCCATCATGCTGAAAATGAGCGTCAGCCCAGAGCTCAGCATGAACAGCAGCAGCCCATAGCTGATGCCGTTGAGCATGGAGATGGTGAAAAACTCAAGATTCATTGAAAGTCTTTTGCATCAGGGTCAAAAAAAAGGCCCGAGCGGCGTCGGGCCTCGCAAGTTCGACAACAGTTCAGGGTCGCTTCATTTCACACGAAGTCGGGGTGCTGGCCACATAGGGTTCATAGAACTTCAGGGGCACCAGGGTATAGCCGGTGTTTTCAGGCGAGTAAGGGTACTTGCCGCCCGCCTTTTCCCACTTGGTGATGTACAGGCCCTGCTGCAACTGGTGATCGGTCTTGCGCAGTTCGACCTCGCCGTTGAAGCTCTTGAACTTCATGCCTTCCATGGTGGCGGCCACCTTGACCGGGTCGGTCGACTTGGACTTGGCAAAGGCCTCGGTGAGCGCCACAAACACGGTGTAGATGTCGGTGGTGTAGAGGTCGTCGTTGAACTTGGCCTTGAACTGGTCGGCCAGCTTCTGGATGTCGCCACCCATGTTGTAGTGGGCGTAGCTGACCTGGTAGATCTTGCCCGCCGAGGCCGCACCCATCGCAGTCGGGGTGCCCGATGTGACGGCGTAGTAGGTCAGGAACTTGACGTTGTTCAGACCCGAATCGTTGGCGGCCTTGATCAACAGCGCGAGGTCGGAGCCCCAGTTGCCGGTGATCACGGTGTCGGCACCCGACTGCTTGATCTTGGCGATATAGGGCGAGAAATCACGCACCTGGGCCAGCGGGTGCAGGTCGTCGCCGACGATCTGGATGTCGGGGCGCTTGCGGCTCAGGTTGGCCTTGGCAAACTTCGAGACCTGCTGACCGTGCGAGTAGTTCTGGTTGATCAGGTACACCTTCTTGATGTCGGCCTGATCCTTCATCCAGGTGGTCAGGGCCTCCATCTTCATCGAGGTGTCGGCATCGAAGCGGTACTGCCAGTAGCTGCACTTGCTGTTGGTCAGGTCGGGGTCGACCGCGGCATAGTTGAGGTAAAGCACCTCTTTGCCCGGATTGCGTGCATTGTGCTTTTCCAGTGCATCGATGATGGCCAGTGCCGGGCCCGAGCCGTTGCCCTGGGTGACGTAGCGGGCACCCTGGTCGATGGCCGAGCGCAAGGCGCTGGTGGTCTCCTGGGGGCTGAGCTTGTTGTCAATGCCGATGATCTCGAACTTCACACCGGCAGCATTTTTCTTGTTGAACTCTTCGGCCAGGAACTGAAAGCTCTTGAGCTGGTTGGTGCCCACAGCCGCCATCAGACCCGACAGCGGATCAAGCCAGGCGATCTTGACTGTTTCACCCTGTTGGGCAAACGCGCCGCCAGCCAGGGCCAGCAGGGTCGAGGCCACCACGGTCTTCATCACGAATTTCATGCTTTGTCTCCGTTCTGTTTGGAATGTTTTCAGCGTAATGTCTTTGTGCAGTGCAGCGCTCAGGGAATGCCCCTAGCATCTATCACGCAGGCGACTGAACCATTCAGCCAGTCGCCCAATCCTCTCGGCATCTTGCGTTCAGAGCCCAGGCAGTTTGTAGCCTTTGAGCTGGTCGCGCAGCCGAGTTTTCAGCATCTTGCCGGTGGCCCCGATGGGGATGGCGTCGACAAAAATGACGTCGTCCGGGATCTGCCACTTCGCCGTCTTGCCCTCGTAAAAGGCCAGCAGCTCCTCTCGCGTCACCTCGGTACCGGGCTTCTTGACCACGGCCACCACCGGGCGCTCGTCCCACTTGGGATGGGGCATGCCGATGCAGGCCGCCATGGCGATGGCCGGGTGGCCCATGGCGATGTTCTCGATGTCGATCGAGCTGATCCATTCACCACCCGACTTGATCACGTCCTTGCTGCGGTCAGTGATCTGCATGAAGCCGTCGGCATCGATCGTGGCCACGTCGCCGGTGGGGAACCAACCCCGCCCCTGCTTGTCCTTGATCAGCGGTTGGCTTCCTTCGTTGCGGTAGTAATCGCCCAGGATCCAGGGGCCCTTGACCAGCAGGTCGCCGTAGGCGCGCCCGTCCCAGGGCAGCTCTTCGCCGTCACCGTCGACGATCTTCATGTCGACACCGAAGATCGCCCGCCCCTGCTTCATGCGGATCTTCATCTGCTCGTCCTTGGACAGGCTCAGGTGCTTGTTCTTGAGCGTGCACAGGGTGCCCAGGGGCGACATTTCGGTCATGCCCCAGGCATGCAGCACTTCCACGCCGTAGTCGTCCTGGAAGGCGTTGATCATGGCCGGCGGGCAGGCTGAGCCTCCGATCACGGTGCGCTTGAGTTGGCTGAACTTCAGGCCACCCGGCTTCATGTGGCCCAGCAGCATCTGCCACACCGTGGGCACGCCCGCGGCAAAGGTGACGCCCTCAGCCTCGATCAGCTCATAGACCGATTTGCCATCGAGTGCCGGCCCCGGGAACACGAGTTTGCAGCCGGTGAGTGCCGCCGAATACGGCAGACCCCAGGCATTGACGTGGAACATGGGCACCACGGGCAGCACCGAATCACGCGCCGACAGGCACATCACATCGGGCAGCGAAGCAGCGTAGGCGTGCAACACGCTGGAGCGGTGGCTGTACAGGGCAGCCTTGGGGTTGCCGGTGGTGCCGCTGGTGTAGCACATGCTCGACGCGGTGTTCTCGTCGAATTCAGGCCAGTGGTAATCGCCGCTTTGAGCCGCGATCCAGGCCTCGTAGCTGACCAGGCCCGGCACGCCACTGTCGGCCGGCAGCTTGTCGGCATCGCACAGCGCCACCCACAGCTTGATGCCGGGGCAGCGCGCATGCACCGCCTGCACCAGGGGCAGGAAGGTGGTGTCGAAACACATCACCTGGTCGTCGGCATGGTTGATGATCCAGGCAATCTGGTCGGGGTGCAGGCGGGGATTGACCGTGTGCAACACGCGGCCCGAACCGCTCACACCGTAATACAGCTCCAGGTGACGGTAACCGTTCCAGGCCAGGGTGGCCACGCGGTCACTGAATTGCAGGCCCAGCTTCTCGACCGCATTGGCCACCTGGCGCGAGCGTGTCGCAAGGTCCTTGTAGGTGTAGCGGTGAATGTCGCCCTCGACCCGGCGCGACACGATTTCGCCATCGCCATGGTGCCGATCCGCGAATTCAAGCAGGGTGGAAATCAAGAGGGGTTGGCTCTGCATGAGACCGAGCATGTTGGCTCCTTAAGTTGATTCAGTCGTTCAAGTTAAACCTTGGGGACTGCGCGCCATTGACATGAGTCAACGCAGGCACTAGGGCCATTCACAGCCGCCTCAGGACGATTCTGGCACCGCCACGGCAGCCCACGGCCCACGCATGTCCCATCGGTTACTGTGTGCACTGTCAGGCCGCAGTGCCCTGGGCACAAACCGTGTCGTGCCATTGACAGGCCGCTAGGGCAAACCCGAATGGCCCCAGGTCAAAGCCGTCGGTCGCCGAAGGGCTCACAATCGCGCCATGCTTCACGGTATCGACCTCATGGCCAGGCAGTTCCTGGCTGCCCAACCCTGGTATGACGGCCTGCCCGCGGCCGAACAGGAGGCGCTGCAGGCTTCCATACAGACCTTTCTGGCCCGCAAGGGCGAGGTGCTCCTGCCACAGGGCCAACGCGTCAACGGCTGGTACGCCGTGCTGTCTGGGCTGGTGCTGCTGGAGAGTGAGTCGCAAGGCCAGCGCCGATCGGCCTTTATCGGCATGCCCGACGGCGAATGGTTTGGCGAAGGCTCGGCGCTCAAGAACGAGCCTCGGCGTTACAACGTGGTGGCGCTGCGCGACACCTGGCTGCTGTGCTTGCCCCAAGAGCGATTCCAGCACTTGTACGCCACCAGCCTGGGCTTCAACCAATACCTGGCCCAGCACCTGAACATGCGGCTGGGCCAGGCCATGACCCTGATCGAAACCGGACGCATGCGCAGCCCTGACTACCGGGTGGCCCTGCACCTGAGCCGCCTGTTCTGGCGCAGCACCCGCCAGCTGTACGTCACCCAGGAGGAACTCGGCAAGCTGGTTGGCGTGTCTCGCCAGACCGTGAATCGGGTGCTGCGTGACCTGGCGGCCCGAGGCATCATCTCGCTCGACCACGGCCGAGTGCTGATCCGCTGTGATGCCGCCCTGGGGCGCTACCTGGCCAGCGCGGATGACATCCCAGGCACTCCGAGCCTGCCCCTCCCGTCCTGAGCCATGCCCCTGCACCGCACAGGCGTTTGCCCCTGCAGGACAATGCACGGATGACCGATCTTGCCTCTGTGCCCGCCGCCTCGGACGCCACCCACGACTGGTCCAGCCGCTTCTGTGCCCTGGGCCCCACCTTCTATACCCTGTTGAACCCCAGCCCCCTGCCCGCACCGGTGTGGGTGGGCCGCAGCGAGGCCGCGGCCCGCAGCCTGGGCTTGAATCCGGACTGGCTCGAATCCGACGAAGCCCTGCAGGTGCTCACCGGCAACCAATTGCTCCATGGCATGCGGCCGCTGGCCAGCGTCTACAGCGGCCACCAGTTCGGCGTCTGGGCCGGGCAATTGGGGGACGGGCGTGCCATTTTGCTGGGCCAGACGCCCTCGGGCGATGAACTGCAGCTCAAAGGCAGCGGCCGAACCCCCTACTCCCGCATGGGCGACGGTCGTGCCGTGCTGCGCTCCAGCATCCGTGAATTTTTATGCAGCGAGGCCATGCACGGCCTGGGCATCCCCAGCTCCCGTGCGCTCAGTGTGACGGGCTCGCCGGCGCCGGTGCGGCGCGAAACCATCGAAACCGCCGCCGTGGTGGCCCGCACGGCGCCCAGCTTCATCCGCTTCGGGCATTTCGAGCACTTTGCCGCCCGCGATGAACTGCCTGCACTGCGTCAACTGGCGGACCACGTGATCGACCAATTCATGCCTGAGTGCCGCGAACACCCCCGCTGGCCCGGCAAGCCTTACGCCGCCCTGCTGGAACAGGTGAGCGAGCGCACAGCCCGCCTGATGGCCCAATGGCAGTCAGTGGGTTTCTGCCACGGGGTGATGAACACCGACAACATGAGCATCCTGGGGCTGACGATTGACTACGGCCCATTCCAGTTCCTGGACACCTTCGACCCGGACCACATCTGCAACCACAGTGACAGCCAGGGCCGTTACGCTCACCAGCGTCAACCCAACATCGCCTACTGGAACCTGTATTGCCTGGCCCAGGCCCTGCTGCCGCTGATCGGCGAGCAAGACGATGCCCTGGCCGCCCTTGAGTCGTACAAAACGGTGTTCCCTGCCAGTTTCGAGGCCCGCCTGCGCGACAAGCTGGGCTGGTGCGAGCCCCGGCCGGGCGACGGCGAACGAATCGACGGCACGCTGCGCCTGCTGGCCCAGCAGCGTGTCGATTTCACGATCTTCTGGCGCCGCCTGAGCTTGGCGGCCGGCAACGCCGATTACGGCCCCGTGCGCGATCTGTTCATGGACCGAAGGGCCTTTGACGACTGGCTGCCAGGTTACCTGAGCCGGGCCCAGGCCGACTGCGGCACGCCGGATGCCGCCCGGATGCTGCGCAGCAACCCCAAATTTGTGCTGCGCAACCACCTGGGCCAGCAAGCGATTGACAAGGCCCAGGCCGGTGACATGTCCGAGGTGCACACCCTGCTGCAACTGCTGGAGCGCCCCTTTGACGAGCACCCAGGTCACGAGGCCTATGCCGACTTCCCGCCCGATTGGGCGTCTTCCATCTCCATCAGCTGTTCATCATGACCTCTATCCACAAGACCGATGCCGAATGGCAGGCCGAGCTGGCCGCCAAGGGTGCCGAGCCCGGCGCCTTCCAGATCACTCGCCAGGCTGCCACCGAACGACCCTTCACGGGCAAATACGAAAGCCACTGGGCCCCTGGCACCTACCACTGCATGTGCTGCGGCCAGAAGCTGTTCGACGCCGACACCAAGTTCGATGCGGGCTGCGGTTGGCCCAGCTTCTGGCAGGCAGCGCTGCCCGGCGCCATCCGCGAAATCGTGGACCGCAGCCACGGCATGGTCCGCACCGAAACAGTTTGTGCACAATGCGGGGCTCACCTGGGCCATGTCTTTGAAGACGGCCCGGCCCCGACCGGCCTGAGGTATTGCATGAACTCGGCCTCGCTCAACTTCGAACCCAAAGCATGAAGCTGCTTCTCGACTTTTTCCCGATCCTGCTGTTTTTCGCAGCGTTCAAGTTCGCCGGCATCTACGCGGCCACCGCCATCGCCATCGTGGCGACCATTCTGCAGATCGGCTACCTGCGCTACAAGACCGGCAAGATCGAGCCCATGCAGTGGATCAGCCTGGGGGTGATCGTGCTGTTTGGAGGCGCCACGCTGATCTCGCACAACGACACCTTCATCAAATGGAAGCCCACGGTCCTTTACTGGCTGATGGGCTCAGCTCTGCTGATCGGGCAACTGGTCTTCAAGAAGAACCTGCTCAAAAGCCTGATGGGGACCCAAATGGAGTTGCCCGAAGACGCCTGGCGACTGACGCAATGGAGCTGGGTGGGCTTTTTTGCCGTGATGGGCTGCCTGAACCTGTGGGTGGCCTACCACTTTGACACCGATACCTGGGTCAATTTCAAGCTGTTCGGCGGCATGGGCCTGATGTTTGTATTTGTCATCGCGCAGGCCCTGGTGCTGTCGCGCTACATGAAGACCGACGACGCCAAGGATCCCTCATGACGCAGCAGGCTGTCACCGCCCAGGCCATTGCCGACACGCTGCGCGTGGCCTTGCAGACCCACACCCTGGAAGTACTGGACGAAAGCGCAGCCCATGCCGGCCATGCGGGCGCCAACGGCAGTGGTTCGGGCACCCATTTCAGGGTGCGCATCGCCTCGCCCTTGTTTACGGGCCGTTCACGCGTAGCCCAGCATCGGCTTGTGTATGATTCGCTGCGAGATTTCATGGACCAGGGCCTGCATGCCCTCGCCATCGAAGTGCTTTAACCGCCTTATTTGCTTTAACGCCCACCAGGCTTGTCTATCCATCAGGCCCCAAGGCCCCAACATCTCCGGATTTTCTGAGGAACAAGGATGAAGAAACTGTCTCTGGGCAGCATTGCTGCTGCTGCCATTGCCGTTACGCTGGCCCTGCCGGCCTCGGCGCAAAACATTGCCATCGTGAATGGCAAGGCAGTGCCCAAGGCCCGCGCCGAAGCGCTGGCCCAGCAAGTGGCCCGCTCCGGCCGCCCGGTCACCCCTGAGCTGGAAGGCCAGATCAAGGACGAAGTGATCGCCCGTGAGATCTTCATGCAGGAAGCCCAGAAGCTGGGTCTGGACGCCACCGAAGACTTCAAGACCCAACTCGAACTGGCCCGCCAGACCATCCTGATCCGCGAACTGTTCGCCGACTTCCAGAAGAAGAATCCGGTCACCGACGAGGAAATCAAGGCTGAGTACGACAAGTTTGCCGCCGCCAACGGTGGCAAGGAATACAAGGCCCGCCACATCCTGGTCGAGAAGGAAAGCGAAGCCAAGGACATCATCGCCCGCCTGAAGAAGGGTGCGAAGTTCGAAGACATCGCCAAGAAGCAATCCAAGGACCCAGGTTCGGGCGCCAAGGGCGGCGATCTGGACTGGGCCAACCCCGGCAGCTACGTGAAGGAATTCACCGAAGCCCTGATCAAGCTCAACAAGGGCCAGACCACCGACGCCCCGGTGCAAAGCCAGTTCGGCTGGCACGTGATCCGTCTGGACGACGTGCGCCAGGCTCAACTGCCCAAGATCGACGAAGTCAAGCCGCAGATTGCCCAGCAACTGCAGCAGCAACGCCTGGCCAAGTTCCAGGAAGACCTGCGCGCCAAGGCCAAGGTCGAATAAGACCCCACCTTGCCGGTTCCATCAAAAAAGCGGCTCAGGCCGCTTTTTTGTTGTCTGAAACCCCATCAGCCTTGGGCGAAGGCCCAGCGCCAGGTCATCAGTGCGCCCAACAGCACGGGTTGGTGCAGCATGTACCAGCTCAGGCTGATGCGGCCCAGGGGGCCCAGCCACCGGCCCCAGAGCGGCAATGGCCGGGTCAGCCAGGCCGGCTGCGAGCGCATCAGCCATTGGCCAGCGGCCAGCCCCCACCACATCACGCCCAGCCAGGGCAGCACGGGCACATAGTCCTCGGTCACCGGCTTGTGGCCGATCAGTCCCAGCCAGTTCAAGGCCCGGCCATCCAACACCGACAAGGCCGGCCAGACCTGGTGCAGCATCGGTGCAGCCCACGCGGCCCCCAGAGCCGCGGCGCCGGCAAGCCACAGCCAGCGCCCCCAGGCGGCGCTCAGGCGGGCCAGGATCAGCATCACCGCCAGGCCGTGCAGCACGCCGAAATAGATGAAGCTGTTGGGAAACATCAGGTACGAGCCCGCGCTGACGGCCAGTGCACAGGCCGCCACCTGGGCCCAGCGCCGCCAGAAGCGCGGCCAGCCCTGGCCCTGGGCCAGGGCCACCGATTGCCCCAGTCCGGCGCACAGCAGGAACAGGCTGACAATCAGAGTGCGCTGAACCGTCCAGAACGGGTCCTGGAAAAAGTTCTGGTGCAGCCACCCGAGGTGGTTGAGATCGAAGCAGAAGTGGTAGGCCGTCATCCACAACATGGCCAGCGCCCGCAGGGCGTCGATGGCGTCAAAACGGGCTGAATTCCGGGTCATGCCCTGAGTGTAGAGGGGCCGATGCATCCGGCTGATCGCCGCATCGTGGGCAGGGCCGCTAAAATCCGCCCTCCTCCTGTCCAGCCGACCGGTCACTGCCGGTGAGCCCACCCATGTCTTTGCTCAACCACCAAATCGAGCTTCTAGCCCCGGCACGCGATGCCGAGATCGGCATCGAAGCCATCAACCATGGCGCCGACGCCGTCTACATCGGTGGCCCCGGTTTCGGTGCCCGGGCCTCGGCCGGCAACGACATCCGCGACATCGAACGGCTGTGCCGCCATGCCCACCGTTTTGGCAGTCGCATCTTCATCACCCTCAACACCATCTTGCGCGACGACGAGCTGGAGCCCGCGCGCCAGATGGCCTGGGATGTCTACAACGCCGGCGCCGATGTGCTGATCGTGCAGGACATGGGCCTGCTGGAGATCGATCTGCCCCCGATCCAGCTGCACGCCAGCACCCAGACCGACATCCGCAGCGTGGAGAAGGCCCGCTTCATGCAAGACGTGGGCTTTTCGCAGATTGTGTTGGCACGTGAGCTGACGCTGGAGCAGATCCGCGACATCCATCAAGGCCTGGACCCCAACCGCTGCCAGTTGGAGTTTTTCGTGCACGGTGCCCTGTGCGTGGCCTACAGCGGCCAGTGCTACATCAGCCACGCCCACACCGGCCGCAGTGCCAACCGGGGCGACTGCTCGCAGGCCTGCCGCCTGCCCTACCAGGTGACCGACAGCCAGGGCCGCTTCGTGGCGCACGACAAGCACGTGCTTTCGATGAAAGACAACAACCAGTCCGACAACCTGGAAGCCCTGATCGATGCCGGCGTGCGCAGTTTCAAGATCGAAGGCCGTTACAAGGACATGGCCTATGTGAAAAACATCACGGCCCACTACCGACGCCTGATCGACGAGGTGATCGAATCGCGTGAAGGCTCCTACGATCCCGCCCGCCCGCCGCTGGCGCGGGCCTCCAGCGGCCGCACCCGCTTCACCTTCACCCCGGACCCCGACCAGAACTTCAACCGCGAGTTCACCGACTACTTTGTGAACGGCCGCAAGGAAGACATCGGTGCCTTTGACACGCCCAAGAACCCCGGCCAGGCCATCGGCTGGGTGACCCAGGTGGGCCCCAACTGGATCGAACTCGAAACCAGCAGCCCCGCCACGGTGCTGCACAACGGTGATGGCCTCTGCTATTACGACCTGCAAAAAGAGCTGGTCGGCGTAGCGATCAATCGGGCCGAGCCAGCGGCAGCCGGCAAGGTGGGGCAGTGGCGCGTCTTCCCCAAAGACCCGATGGAGGGTTTCAAGGACCTGCGCCGCGGGACCGAGATCAACCGCAACCGCGACATGGACTGGGTGCGCCTGCTGGAGAAGAAGTCGAGCGAGCGCCGCATCGGGGTGTGGGCTGCGCTGCAGGACACGCCGGATGGGTTTGAACTGCAGCTGACCGATGAAGAGGGTCACCAGGGCCATGCACGGCTGCAGCACCCGCATGAGCCCGCCCGCGATGCCCAGCGCAACGAGGCCAGCCTGCGCGAGCACCTGAGCAAGTTCGGCGCGACGGTGTTCGAACCCATTGATGTGAGCGTGGCCTTGAGCCAGCCCTGGTTTGTGCCCGCCTCGGTGCTCAACCCGCTGCGTCGGGACGCCATCGCGGCCCTGGAGACCGCCCGCGCGGCCGCCTATCAGCGCCCAGAGCGCGGGCAGGCCGTGCAGCCGCCAGTGAATTACCCCGAAGACACCCTCACCTACCTGGCCAACGTCTTCAACGACAAGGCCCGCGCCTTTTATGCACGCCACGGCGTGAAGGTGATCGCCGCAGCCTATGAAAGCCACGAGGAAGAAGGCGAGGTGTCGCTGATGATCACCAAGCACTGTGTGCGATTCTCGATGAGCCTGTGCCCCAAGCAGGCCAAGGGTGTGACCGGCGTGCAGGGCACGGTCCGGGCCGAGCCCCTCACGTTGATCAATGGCAAGGAGAAGCTCACGCTGCGCTTTGACTGCAAGCCCTGCGAGATGCACGTGGTGGGCAAAATCAAGCGATCGGTGCTGAACCAGGCCAAAGCCGAGCCCCTGACCTTCTACCGCACACGCCCTGACGCCAAGCCCCTGCACTGAGCCCACGCAGGGCCGGGCAAGTCCTGACCTGCGTCAAGAGGAGCCGCCGCCACATCCTGCCCACAGGGTCTTGGACATCCAGGAGATGGCTGCCAGAGGTATATTGATTTCACAGGGTTGCCACACCGTGGCAACCGGTTGTTGAAAGGAATCCTCATGCACATCCTCGTGCCCATCGACGGAACCGATTTGTCTCTGGACGCCGTCCGCTTTGCCATCCGCCTGGCCCATGACGGCCTGCAGGCGCATCTGCTGCTGGCCAATGTGCAATCCCCGGCGACCTTGTATGAACTGGTGAAGGCGCCCAACCCCGAGGTGATCGAGCAGATCAGCACCGCAGCGGGCAGCCATGCCCTGGAAAAGGCACAGGCCTTGCTGCATGCCGCAGGGGTGCCCCACCACACCGAGGTGGTGACCGGGGATCCGGTCCCGGCCCTGCTCGATCTGATCGAGCTCAAACGCTGCGCGATGGTGGTGATGGGCGGCCACGGCAAGAGCCTGCTGCGCACGGCGCTGGAGGGATCGGTGTCCCATGATCTGCTGCAGGCCTCTCCGGTGCCGGTGCTGATCGTCAAGCCCCCTGCACAGGACTGACCCAAGCCCAGGGCGCTGTTCAGTCGCCCTGCTGAAGAGCCAGCAGGCCGGCGTTGTCAAGCAGGCGGTAGCGCCGCCCCAGCCGGTCCATGGGCTCAAGAATCCCGTCGCGGACCAGGGCGCTGACCTCGCGGCTGACCGTTTCCAGCTTCAGATCCAGCATGGCGCCCATGTCCTCACGCCGGAACAGCAGCACCTCGTCGGGCTGCTCACGGATCTGCATCTTGCGCACCAAATGGCTGACCCGTTGCCGTGCCGACCCGAAATTGAGCTCGGCCAGCCAGTCATCCGCGGCCTTCAGGGCCCCTTGCCATTTGGCCATCAGTGCACCATGCAGGCGCGGGCTCTGGGCTGCCAGACCTTGCAAGACCGTCAGCGGTATCCGGCACACAAGCACATCGGATAGCGCAACGGCTTCGCTGTCGTAACGGCGTGTCACCAAGGCCTCCAGGCCCGCCACATCGCCGGGCCGCACCACGCGCACGATGCGCTGACGCCCGTCAGAGGTCAGGCGAACCAACTTCAGCAGCCCCTTGCGCAGGGTGAAAACCCCCTGTGCAGCCTGTCCCTCCGAGTACATGGATTCACCGGCCTTGTATTCGAGGTCGTCTATCGGGGCGTGGATCTGAGCGAAGTCGCGCTCATCCAGCTCGGCGAACAACGCCATGTCACGCACGGCGCAGGCGCTGCAGTCGGAGGTTCCGCGCCAGGCGGATTCGGTCTTGATGGGGATCATGGGCAATGCGCGCGAAAAATGCGTCGTCAAGCCCTGGATTGTGTCCCAGTTGCGCCGCACGAACCAACAAGATGCCCATCTTGCCGTCACGCCGCCCAGGACGGCCGGGCCTTTGTCAGCGTGTCAACGAGCGGTGTCCACAGGCAGCTTGCCCTGGATGAGCTGCAAACGTCGCGTCACATTGACCGCCTTGGCGGGGCGCTCCATCGCGGCTTGCTGTGCCATAAACCAGCCCTGCTGGGCAAGGCAGACCTTCTGTTCCTGGCGGGTCAAGGCCGCCAGCGCAAAACCAGCCACCAGGGCCAGGATGCTGATCGGGGTGAGTGCCGAGGTGCCCTGGCTGCTGAGCCCCATGGAGTGACCCGCCAGATGACCCCAGGCTGCGGCCAGGCCCAACACGATCAGGATGCGTGCAATCTGCCACTGGCGTTGGGCTTGGCTGGATCGCAAGGGTTGAACAATTTGTTTCATATTTTCTCCCTTGCGCGGATGATAAATCCAAACCGGCAACCGCTACCCAGGTCGATTGCAAATTGCCGTTTTCATCTCCCGTGTTGCGGCCAGCACACAACAAACTCAAGCGTTGCCCAGATCGCGTGGCCGACTGCGTTGTTGCTTGACCTGCCCGCGCTGACTCTTGTCCTGCAATCGCCGAAGGCGTGAACCACGGGTGGGCTTGGTCGCTCGCCGTGTCTTGGGAGGGACGGCCACTGAATCGATCAGCGCCTGCAAACGCTGCAAGGCTTCCAGCCGGTTTTGCTCCTGGCTGCGCTGGGTCTGGGCCTTGATCACCACCACACCCTCGGCGGTGATGCGGTGGTCACGCAGCCCCAACAGCCGTTCTTTCAGATCGTCGGGCAGGGAAGCATCGGGAATGCTGTAGCGCAGGTGCACCGCGCTGGACACCTTGTTCACGTTCTGGCCGCCCGCGCCCTGGGCACGGATGGCGCTGAACTCCACCTCTTCTTCGCGCACCACCGGGCCCGCGCCGGCGGGGGCTGGGTTGCGGGTTTCGTCGTCCGGGTCCACGCTCACCGCGGCCGGTACAGCTTGAACAGCTGCTCAGGCCCGACGCTGAAGTAGTCGGCCGGGCCACCCCCACGCAGCACGGGGCCGGCAGCGGCCGTGTCAAAGATGCCGTCGCGCAACAGGCTGCGCTCGATGTGCACCGCCACCACCTCACCCAGCACCAGCCAGGTTGGCACGGTCTCGTGGGCCGCGGTCTGGAGTTGGAGCAACTGGGTCAGGCGGCATTCGAAGTTGACCGGGCTTTCGCCCACCCGTGGCGGCTTCACCAGACGCGAGGCCTTGGGCGTCAGCCCTGTCAGTTCGAACTCGCTGACCTCAGGCGGCACGGCGGCGCAGCTCTGGTTCATGGGCTCGACCAGTGGCCGGTTCACCAGGTTCCAGACAAACTCCCCGGTCTGCTCGATGTTGCGTACCGTGTCCTTGTACCCAATGCTGGCGAACCCCACGATGGGCGGCACGTAATTGAAGGCATTGAAAAAGCTGTACGGAGCCAGGTTCAAGGCGCCGTCAGCCGAGCAAGTCGAGATCCAGCCGATGGGGCGCGGCCCCACGATCGCGTTGAACGGGTCATGCGGCAGGCCGTGGCCCTGGGCTGGTTCGTAAAAATAAGCTTCGTTGTCCAAGGGGTCCTCACTCGATGACGGCACAGGCCGATGCTTCAGCGAAATTTCAGCGCAAATTTCAGCGCAGGTGGCCCCAAAACAGCAGGGCATCGCGCTCGTCCACCGACAGCGACACGGGCGCGCCCACCGGCAGCAAGACCTTGGTGGCCACATGACCATGCGGCAGGCCGGTCAGCACCGGCACCTTCAGCTGGCTGCGCAGCCACTGCACCACTGAGTCGAGCTTGAAACCCTTGTCATGGGGCGTTAATTTGTACTCATTGAACTGGCCCAGCACGATGGCCTTCTGGCGGGCCAGCAGCCCGGCATGCAGCCACTGGGTGAGCAAGCGCTCCAGACGGTAGGGGTGTTCGCCGATGTCTTCGAAAAACAGCACCCCGCCCTTGATGTCAGGCAGGTAGGGGGTGCCGATCAGGCTGGACAGCACCGCCAGGTTGCCGCCCCACAGGGTGCCCTGCTTGACCGTGAAGGGCTTTTGCACCGGCGCGGTGGCCGCGGCGGCCGTGCCTTTGCGGGGGCGTGGCAACTCCCAGCCGGCCCCCTCGCCATGGCCGCTGAACAGGTCGTCCAGGCAGGCCAACATGATGTCGTCGGGCTCTTCTTCGGTGCCCAGGTCGGCCCCCAAGGCTGGGCCGGCCCAGGTGATGGCGCCCGTCTTGGCCAACACGGCATTCTGGAAAGCGGTGAAATCGCTGATGCCGACAAATTCGGTGCCGCGCTCAACGGCTTTGGCAATCGCCTTGTAGGGCAGTTGGGGCAGCAGCCGTGTGAGGCCATAGCCGCCACGCGAGATCAGCGCGATGTCGGCACCGCTGGCGGCCGCCCGGCCAATGGCGGCAAGACGGGTGTCGTCATCACCCGCAAAACGGGTGTGGCTCGCCAGGGCATCGGGGTCGATCTCCACTTCATGGCCCATGGCCCGCAACCGGGCCACCCCACGGCGAAAGGCTGCCTTGTCGCGCACCGCGCTCGAAGGCGAATAGATGTAGATGTGCTTGGGGCCGTGGTCGTGCCCACAGGCCGCGTGGTCGTGATCGTCGAAGTCTGACAAAGTGCTTGTCCGCCGGCCTGGGGGCCGCGGCTCCTTGGTTGTGCGGGGCCTGCAGCCACCGCGGTTCATGGCTTGAAGTATTCCACAGCCCGGCGGGCAATCGGCTCACCGTGCTCCTGAACAAAATGCCCGGCCTCTGGCAATACCCAGGGCTCGGGGCATGCCCGTATCTGCTCACGCAGGCGCTGCATCACCGGCAGGCCCAGCACGGGGTCGGCTGCCCCCACCACCAGCAGGCTGCGACCGGCCCACTCTTGCTGCCAGAAATCCCGGGCCTGGCGCGACAGCGCGGCCCCAGCCGACCCGGGGTGCTCGGGCACCATGGGTGGGAAGGCCTGCAGCGCAGCGCGATGCCCTCGATCGGGAAACGGCGCGTTGTAGGCCGCGCACTCCTCGGTGCTGAGCGCGGGCACAGCCCGTGCCATCAGGCGCCCCACGTCGAACAAAGGCTTGCTGCGGCACATCTCGCGCCAAGCCAGAAAGCCTGGGGACAAGGGCTCCTCACCGGTGGCGAGCAGGGTGTTCATGGCCAGCAGGCCCTGGTAGCGCGAGGGCTCGGCCATGGGCAGGGTCAGGCCCAGAATGCCGCCCCAGTCCTGCACCACCAGCACCACGCGTTGCAGATCCAGGCGCTGCACCAATTCGAGCAGCACCTGGCGATGCCAGTCGAATTGGTGAGCGGCCGGCTTCTTGGGCTTGTCGCTGCGGCCGAAGCCCGGCATGTCGGGGGCCACCACCCGGTGCCCGGCGGCCAGCCACACCGGCAGCATGTGACGGTACAGGTAACTCCAGCCCGGGTTGCCATGCAGACACAGCCAGGTGATGGGCGCGTCGACAGGCCCCTCGTCCAGGTAATGCAGCCGCAATCCGGCCAGGGCCGGCAGATCGCTCAAGTACCGGGGCGCCCAAGGGTAGCCGGGCAGCGCGGCAAAGGCATTGTCGGGTGCGCGCACCGCGTCGTCACGCAGCGGGTGGGCCGCTCTGGCCTGCTCACGCTGAGTCGCTCGCCGGGCCTGAAAAAAATGCTGCAGGGCCAGGCTGCAATCGTGCTCGGCCACGCCACCCTGCACCGTGGTCTGATGGTTGAGCTGGGCTTGCCCGAACAGATTGAGGACCGAACCCGCCGCCCCGGTCTTGGGCTCGGCAGCACCAAAGACCACGCGGTCCAGACGGGCCTGCAGCAGGGCCCCGCTGCACATGGCACAGGGCTCCAGCGTGACGTACAGGCTGCAGCCGTCGAGACGGTAATTGCCCAGGGCCGCACCGGCCTCGCGCAGCGCCACGATCTCGGCATGGGCACTGGGGTCGTGCCGCGCAATGGTCTGGTTGTGGCCGCGACCGATCACACGCCCCGCCTTGACCACCACCGCGCCCACCGGGACCTCACCCGCGGCCGCCGCCAGTCGGGCTTCGGCCAAGGCCAATTGCATGAAGGCGTGGTCCATCGCGGATTGCGGGTCCGGTAGCGGGGTATCAGAAGCCGTCAACATGGTGTGCTCAATTCTCGTCGGGCATGGGCCGCGGCTTTTGCATCAGGGCGTCAACCGCCTCCTTGGTCTGCTGGGGCAGTTGGTTCAGGGGCACCGCCGCAGGCGGCGCACCGGCAGAACCGCTGGCCGCCGCCGGTAACGCGGGCCTGACCAGGGGCGGTGGCGCCACGGCGCTGCCCAGTTGCCGCTTCACCAGCAGGCCCGTGATGACCAGGGCCAGCACCAATCCGATCAAACCGATTCCACCACGCATCACAGATTCTCCTGAGGGACCAGGCCCAGACGTTGCATCCATTGAGCCAGGCCACGCGCAGCGTCGTTGTCGGCGCTGCGGTAGGCCTCGTACATGGCGGCGTGGGATTCGGGCCGGTGCTGGTTGAGTTTGAGCTTGCACTGCAGCGACTCGACACGGAGCTCGAATGCCACGATGCCGCGCAGCATGCCTTGGCGCCAATCGGCGTCCAGCCCGTGCCACTGCGCAGCGTAGCCCGGCTCGTGATCGGCGATCAACTGCTTGAGCAAGGCGTCTTTGGCCTCGGCCTCGTCAAGCAGCCGGGCCTGCACGGTCGCATGCACCGCCAGGTAGTTCCAGGTGGGCACTCGCGCCAGATCGGGGTAGACCGCCGGCGATAGATAGGCCTGCGGCCCCATGAAGGTCAGCACCGCACGCGGGCGCTGTTGCAGGTAGCGCCAGTGCGGGTTGGCCCGGGCACAGTGTCCCAGCAGCAGCGCCGGGCCCCCTGCCCCGTCCTCGGCTGCCAAATGCAAAGGCAGATGGGTGACATAGGGCAGACCGTCATCGTCGTTCGAGATCAGGCTGGCCAGGGGGTGCTCGCGCATCAGCGCGTGGGCCAGCGCCGGGTCCGAGCCGTCGAATTGCGGGGGCAGGTACATCGAATGAGCCTCTCTGCGTCAGAGCGTGACAAGTTCGATATTGTGTGCCAGACCGCCTGCTCTATGGCGCCCCCTGGGCACTGCCGCCCAGAGCCAGGTACAGGGTGACCTGGTTCTTGAGTTGCGAGAGCTGATTCTGCGCCCAGGCGGTTTCGGCGGTGCGGCGGGTCTCCTGGGCATCCAGCCACAGGTTCAGGGCCACGGAACCCTGGCGGTAGCGCACCTCGTACAGTTGTTCGCTGCGCCGGCTGGCGGCCAGCGAGCCGGCCAGCAGTTCGCCCTGCCGGGCCAGGGCACTGCGGTTGCTCAGGGCGTTTTCGACATCGCCCAGGGCCGAATAAAGCGTCTGGCGGAAGCTGACGACCGCACTCTCGTACTGGGTGCGGGCAATGGCGTTGTTCAGCTTCATGGTGTTGACCTGCAGGAACGGCAGGGTCACACCGGCGCCCAGCAAGGCATAGGGATTGGACAAAGCCTGCCCCAAAGCCAGGCTGCTGCTGCCCAGGGCCCCGGTGAGGGTGAGCGCAGGGTAGTAGCTGGCGGCGGTGGCATCGGCGCTGGCCAGGGTCTCACGCAGGCGCAACTCGGCCGCACGCAGGTCGGGGCGTCGACCCAGCAATTGGGCCGGCAGCCCGGGCGCCACCTCGGGCATGGCCTGCAGCGGCAAGCGCTGCGGCTCGGTACCCAACCAGGGCTGCAAGGCCGTGTCGCTCGGCGCCACATCCAACAACAGGGCCAGGGTGGTGCGGGCGCTCAGCCGCTGCTGCTGCAGGTCGGCCAGCGTGGCCTTCTGGCTCAGCACCGTGGCCTCAGCCTGACTGATCTCCAGGGCCGACACCGCACCGGCCCGGTATTGAGCCTGGACCAGGTCTCGGGTCTTTTCGGCGTAGGCCACGCTTTGCTCACCGGTGCTGATGCGCTGGTTCAGGTAGGCCAGTTGCCAGTAGGCCTGCAGCACGCTGCCGATCAGGCTCAGGCGGGTGGCCTGGCGATCCTGCTCGGTGGCCAGCGACTCCCAGCGCGACACATCGCTCAAGCTGCCCAGGCGGTTCCACAAATCGGCCTCGTAACTGACTGAGACGCTGGCGCCGCTGCTGCGGGTGCTGGCCCCGCCGTCCAGCGGCTTCTGGCCCTGGGTGCTGACGCTGCCTGCGAGGGTGGGCCAGCGGTTGCGTTCCGCCAGTTCGGCCTGCAGCCGCGCCTTGCGCACCTTGAGGGCCGCCACGGCCAGATCGTTGTTGCGGCTCAGGGCCGCCTCGACCAGGGTGTTGAGCTGCGGGTCGCCAAAGGCGCCCCACCAAGTATCAGGCCCATCGGCGGGGGCCGTCACCACGGCGCCTGGGTGTGACCAGGCGCCGGGCACGGCCACCTGGGGCGCCTGGTAAGGGGTGCGCACCGAGCTGCAGGCCCCGAGCAACAAGCCCTGTGCCAGGGCCAGTACCAAAGCAAGCGGCAGCGCAAGTCGATGCGGGGCCGGTGTCTTGGGCTTTGAAAAAGGAAGGTCCATCATGAAATCGTTGCGCCACAGCGCCTTGTGTCCAGGGGCGTCCATCTCGGGTCGATCACGGGTCAGTCCTGGGTCAATCACGGGCCAGGGCCTCGACAGGGTTGAGCCGGGCCGCGCTGCGCGCCGGCAGGAAGCCGAACACCACCCCGATGAGGGTCGAGCACAGAAAGGCCGCCCCCATGGCCGAGGTGGAGAAAGCCAGCGTGAAGTTGTTGCTGAAGTGCTTGAAAAGGGCCCCGAAGCCCAAAGCCAGCGAGATGCCCAGCACACCGCCCAACAGGCAAACCAGCACGGCTTCGATCAGGAACTGCTGTTGAATATCGCTTTGCCGTGCCCCCACCGCCATGCGCACGCCGATTTCGCCGGTGCGCTCGGTGACGCTCACCAGCATGATGTTCATCACGCCGATGCCGCCCACCACCAGCGAAATGACGGCAATCGACGACACCAGCAACGTGAGCGTGCGGGTGGTGCTTTCAATGGTCTGGCGGATGCTGTCGGTGTTGAGCACATAGAAATCCACCCGGCCGTGACGGCGCTCCATCAACTGGTTGATGCCCTGCTCGGCGGCGGCCATCGAGATGCGATCGTCCACCCGCACCGTGATGCTGCGCAGATAGCCCTGTCCGATCAGGCGGCGCATGGCCGTGGTGTAAGGCACGAAGACATTGAGGGTCTCCATGTTGGGGCCGAACCCCCCTTCCTTTTTGGCGGTGACGCCCACCACATAGACCGGCATGCTGCCCAGCAACAACACCTGGCCCACCGGGTTGGTGTTGGGGAACAGTTTCTTGCGGGCGTTCTCATCGATCACCGCCACCTGGCCGTAGGCCTGCACGGCGGCTTCACTGAAGGCCGTGCCGCCGGCCATCTCCAGGCCTTTGACCCGAAAATACTGCTCGCCCACGCCCGTGACCTGCACCGAGGCATCGATGTTGGCATACCGCGCCGTGACCGAGGCCTGCACATTGGGGGTGACGCTGTCCACATAGCTCTGCTCTTTGAGCGCGTCCGCATCAGCCGGGCTCAGGGTCTGGATGCGGGCGGCCCGCGGGTCGCCGAACCCGGTGCCCGAGTACACATCGATGGTGTTGGTGCCAATGGAGCTGATGTTGGCCAACACCTTCTGGCGCGAGCCCTCCCCCAGAGCCACCACCGACACCACCGAGGCAATGCCGATGATGATGCCCAGCATGGTCAGCAAGGTGCGCAGGCGGTGCGCATTCATGGCCAGCAAGGCCATGCGGAAGGCTTCACCCAGCCGGTCTGCCCAGCGGCTCAGGGCGGTCCAGGGCCCAGTCCGGCCAGCGGCCTTGGGGCGGAGGATCACCGCGTCACCCGCCGAGGCGGGCGTCAAGGGTTGGCTTGGGACGTTGCTGCGGTCGGAGACCACCTCGCCATCGCGCAGTTCAACAATGCGCTGGGCATGGCTGGCCACCTGCATGTCGTGCGTGACCAGGATGATGGTGTGGCCCATCGCATGCAATTCAGCCAGAATCTTCATCACCTCGGCGCCGGACTGGGTGTCCAGCGCCCCGGTGGGCTCGTCCGCCAGGATGACGCTGCCACCGTTCATCAGGGCTCGGGCGATCGACACCCGCTGCTGCTGGCCACCCGACAGCTTGCCCGGCACATGCGAGGTGCGTCCGGCCAGGCCCAGGCGCTCCAGCAGGGCCAGGGCGCGGGCCCGGCGCTCACGCGCCCCTGAGCCGGCATAGATCGCGGGCACCTCCACATTGCCGGCGGCCGACAGGTCGCCCAGCAGGTGATAGCGCTGGAAGATGAAGCCAAAATGCTCGCGCCGCAGCGCGGCCAGTTCGTCAGCCTGCAGGCTGCCCACTTCGCGACCATTGATCTGGTAGCTGCCCCGGCTGGGCTGGTCCAGGCAGCCGATCAGGTTCATCAAGGTGGACTTGCCGGAACCCGACTGACCCACGATGGCGATCATCTCGCCGGCGGCCACATCGAGGCGGATGTCCTTGAGCACGGCCAGCGGGCTGTCACCGACCAGGAACTCGCGCCACACCCCCTGCAATGACAGCAGGGGCTGGGCGGGATCTGAAGCCGAGGCGGGAGCCGCGCCGCCCGGTGTTGGGTGCGCGCTCATGTCAGAACCCACCCGGTGGCGGGCGCATGCTGCGCGATTCGCCCGAGGCCGACGGGGCCCCGGCAGCATTGCCCAGCACCACCTTCTCACCCTCTTTCAGGCCGTCCAGGACTTCCACGGTCACGTTGTTGTTGATGCCCACGTGCACGGTGCGCGGCTGCAACTGCCCGTCGCCGCCCAGCACGCTGACCCGGTAACTGCCGTCGCGCTGGCGGGCACTGAGAGCGCCCACAGGCATCGTCAGCGCGTTCTTGGCCTGACCGCGCACGATGTAGACCATGGCGGTCATCGAGATGCGCAGCTTGTTGTCGGGGTTGGGCACGTCAAACAGGCCGTTGTAGTAGATGGCCGTGGCGCTGCTGGTGGAGGTCGAACTGGAACTGCTGCTGGAGGAACTGCTGGTGGTGGAGGTGCTGATGCTGTCGGTGGCCGGCTCGATGGTGCGCAAGGTGGCGTCGTAGCGCTTTTGCGGTTCGCCAAGAATCGTGAAGTACACCCGCTGTCCCGGTTTGACCGAGGTGACATCGGCCTCTGAGATCGAGGCCTTGACGGTCATGGTGTCGACCTTGGCCACGATGATGATGGTGGGGGTGGACTGGTTGGCGTTGACGGTGGTGCCTTCTTCGGTCACCAGGGCCACCACCTGCCCATCAATGGGCGACACGATGCGGGTGTAGCCCAGGTTGACGCGGGCCGTGTCCACCGCCACCTTGGCCTGGTCCACCTGGGCGCGCAGCGCCTCCACGCTGGCCCGGCTGGTCTTTTCGGTGGCCAGAGCGGCCTCCAGATCGGCCTGTGAACTTGCCTCGGAAGCCCGCATCTGCTGCTGCCGCTTCAGGGCCAGTTCGGCCTGCGTGAGGGTGGCCTCGGCAGAGCGCAGCTGCGCCTGCACATTGGCCAGGGCAGCCTCGTTGTTGCGCAAGGTGTTCTGCTGGGTGAGCGAGTCGATCTCGGCAACAAGGTCGCCTTTGCGAACGATGTCACCCAAGGCCACCTTGAGCGACTTGACCTGGCCCGACACCTGGGCCCCCACACTGACCTGCTTGAAGGCCTTGAGCGTGCCATTGGCGAGCACGGTGTCTTCGATGTCGGCCCGAGCCACCGGGGCGGT
Source organism: Curvibacter sp. GW821-FHT01G03 (assembly GCF_059422285.1). Classification (NCBI taxonomy): domain Bacteria; kingdom Pseudomonadati; phylum Pseudomonadota; class Betaproteobacteria; order Burkholderiales; family Comamonadaceae; genus Curvibacter; species Curvibacter sp. GW821-FHT01G03. The sequence goes on along the minus strand of NZ_JBWKWP010000005.1, from coordinate 234,529 downwards.
GATGTATGCGGGGGCCGGCGCGGGCGCGAAGAAGGTCTTCTTGCCCGCCACCAGGGCGATGGCCAATACCCCGACCGCGATCCCTGGACGGATCAGGCGTTTGAATTCAATGTTCATGAAAAATCTGAGGCTTGCAAGTCGCCCAGTTTGCCAGCCCCGCATGACACCAGCGCTTGCGCAGCGTCACAGGAAGGTAAAGCGAGCCCGCCCCCATCCGGTTTCAGGCCCGGCCCGTCACAGACCGAACAGAGCCCGCAGTGCACCGTCGTCCATGCCCTCCACCGCCACCCGCTTGGTGCGCCCGCTGCTGCCCAGCTCGATGGTGACGGCCGATTTGGACACCCCGCAGCGTTGCGCAACGAAGGCAATCAGCGCCTTGTTGGCCTCGCCGTCCACCGGCGGCGCCTTCAGCTGGATCTTGGGCTTGCCGTCATGGGTGCCCATCAGCTGGGTTTGCTTGGCGCCGGGTTGGCAGTAGAGAACGATCTTGGCCATGGAGAAAAACGATCAAGGACAGGGAAAGCGGCCTTGGACGGCCCCCAGCATGGCAGGGATGATAGAACGCGGCCACCGCTGTTTCAGTAAGATGACGCTCGCCTGCCCTGCCCCACACCCCCTTGATGACCCCCAGCGCCAGTTTTCCGATCCGCACCGAATGCCCGCCCGGCGCCTGCGTCTGCGACCGTGACGCCCTGCTGCAAAACCCCAGCGGTGACTTGCGCGTGCTGCGCCTGACGCGTGAAGAGGAAAAGCGCCTGCTGCAGCGGCTGGAAAACCTTGCCAGCCTCAGCGACCTGCGCCGCCTCGAAGAGCGCCTGGAAGAGCAGCTTGGCATTCGCCTGACCATCAGCACCAGCCCCAACGAGGTGCGCACCCTGCGCGGCATCACCATCCTGGTCCACGAGCAACCTGGCCTGTGCAAGAAAACCCGCCAGGCCATCCCCGCCGCCATCAAGAAAAGCCTGGAGCAACGGCCTGAGATCGCGTTCGAGTTGCTGGATGAGGGGGGATTGTTTGGGGGAGGATGAGTCGGCGCATTCGGCCTCTGTGCCCTTCCGTATGGACTCGGTCGGGTCACCGAGCGAGCGCAAGGCCGAACGACGACTGAAAGCGGTCTCGCAACGACTCAGCACCTCCTCGGCCAGGTCGGGCAACGCGGACAAAGGCGTTTCCCGAGGCCTGGAGTCGAACACCGCCTGAGCCGGCCGCAAAAGATCGCCTGGGTCCTGATGCCAGTCGAGCACCGCCCAACCCGAGGCCACCGTTCCCTTTTAGCCCTCCCGATGGATCTGGCCCACCCTGACATGCCCGTAGATCACCTGATTGCGGGCTCGGCTGCGGACACGATCTTTCAGTCAAAACGACAGCCGGAGCCCTGAACAAGGAAGTCAGCAACCCTCATGCCTCTATGTGTCGGTAGCTTGACAGAAAGTGCCCCCCCTCGCGTCCTAGAGTAGGCAGACATCGGCAATCTAGTCGTGACAGACGTGATGAAGGGAACCTGTTCATGAAGCAAAAACAATGGCCAGTCGCCGGCGGCGTGAGAGCGCTCGGCTCCGCTGCGTGGGCGCAATCGGAGGCGCAATTGGCGGTGCAAATGTTGGGTGTGCTGGCCAACGCCTCGACCTCCATGGCCAACATGGCCATGTTGGCCATACGAGCCCAAAGCGGTGATGGCGTGCGGTCACTGGCCGTGGGCCTGCGTCACACCTTCTAAAGACGCCATGAACAACCGAGCCCTGGCAGGATTTCTCTGACCGTGGGCTGCCGGAGGGCTCGGACCGATTCCCCCCCCTGTCTGTTCTCCAAAGAGGTCACAATGAACATATCTCCAATTGGCGCGGCACTGCTCTGGAGTTGCGCAGCAGGTGCAGGCGCTGCGCCCGCGAACGACGGCTATCCGAGTCGTCCGGTGCGGATCGTCGTGCAGTACCAGGCTGGCGGCGCAACCGACACCTTGGCGCGAATCCTCACAGAAGCTCTGAGCAAGCGGCTTCATCAGCCTTTTGTGGTCGACAACCGCAGCGGTGCCACAGGCATCATCGGCAGCGACCATGTGGCCAAGAGTGCTGCCGATGGTTACACGCTGCTCCTGACCACGCCAGCGGCCATCAGCACCAACCTGGTCCTCTACAAGAAGCTACCCTACGACCCGCGCACTGACCTGCGCATGATCTCGGATGTCGTCAGACCCTCTTTGGTACTTGCGGTCAATCCATCGGTACCGGCGCGAGACTTCAGGACGCTGATTGAGGCCATACGGCGGTCTCCCGGCAACTATGCGATGGGATCTTGGGGCGCTGGCACATTGCCCCATCAAATTCAGGTGTACATGGACAAAACCTATGGCCTGCAAACTCTGCACGTTGCCTATAAAGGTGAAAGTCCGATGTCCGCAGACCTGATCAGCGGCGTAGTCCAGATCACCTTGGGCTCCGCCGCCACCCTCAAGCCCTTCATCAACACCGGCAAGTTGCGAGCCCTGGCGGTGGTGGGCAACCACCGCGCTCAAGGCCTCCCCCAGGTTCCAACCTTCAGCGAGCAGGGCTACAAAGATGCTGTCTACAGCAACACGGGTGCCATATCGCTGATGGCTCCCGCCCGGACACCCGACTTCATTGTTCAACGCGTGGCTCATGAGCTTGCCGCCGTGATGCGTGAGCCCTCGGTCCGCGAACGCGTCGAGAGCCTGGGGCTTGAGCCGGTTGGGAATACGCCCGCCGAGGCCACAGCCGCCTACGCGAGTTTTCTCCCCGTTGCCCTCGACCTGGCCCGCTCCACCGGCGTGAGCTTGGATTGACCCGGTTTTCAGCAGCAAGCCCCCCCAACCCGGCGAATGCACCCGCTCCGCACAGTGCGCTGCCTGAGTCACCTTGTGGGTCTGATGGGTTGCACTGCCGCGGGCAGCGGCGCCAACCGGCCTGAGCACCGTGCCGGCACGGGTACCGACGCCAAAGAAAAAGGAATCAGCATGACCACCAAAGACGACACCCCTTCCATCCTGTTCATGGGCACCGGCAGCGAAACTGTGGCGCCAGGCCTGCACATCCTGCATGGCCAAGGCCAGTCTTTTGTGGCCGAGACCGATGTCGGTCTGGTCGTCATCGATGCGGGCCCTGGTGGCCCGGTGACCGAGAGCATGATCGCCAGTCTGCGCCAGATCAGCAGGTCTCCTGTGCATGCGCTGTGCTACAGCCATGGGCACATGGGCTACAACGCAGGCGTGGCCACCTGGCTGGCCCATGCAGCAGAACGGGGTGATGCAGCCCCACGGCTGATCGCACACGACAACCTCCCACGCCGGTACGCCCGCTACCGGGAGACTCTGGCACTGCAACATCGCATGGCGGAAGTTCAGTTCAACCGATCGCCCGGTTTCTTTGATCATCGGATCGACTTGCATGAGCCGACAGAGACCTTCGCGGATCGCCTCATCCTCGGCAACGATGAGCAGCGCATCGAACTTTTTTGGGCACCATCAGAGACCGATGATGCGATTGCTCTGTGGTGCCCTGCCCACCGTGTGCTTTACGGGGGCGCTGCATTGCTGAACTCCATCCCCAACATCGGCACGCCTTTTCGCACCCAACGGGACACGGCTCGCTGGGCCAATACGCTGGAAGCCATGGCCGCACTCCGTCCACTCAAGGCCGTGCGCGAGTTCGGCCCCGTGATCGAGGGTGAGGAGTCCGTGCAGCAGGTACTGGGCCACACGGCACGCACGCTGCGTTGGCTGCGATCCGAAGTGGTGAGACTGATGAACGAGGGCTTGAACGAACAACAGGTGCTCGCAGCCATCCGGTACCCTCAAGAGCTCTTCTGTGTGCCATGGATGCAGCCAAGCTATGGCGACCCCAGCTACATCGTGCGCGACATCTATCGCTCCGAGAACGGCTGGTGGGACCGCAACCCGACCTCCTTGCATCCGGCAGCGCCCGAAGCCGTTGCGACCGCCGTGGCGGAAGCCATCACCGACAAAAGTGCCTTGATCAAGCATGCCCAAACACTGGGCGATTCAGGGCAGCATCAATTGGCGCTCCATGTGATCGACCTGCTGGCCATGTCAGACAGCGACGCACCCGATATCACCCTGGCCCGAAAACTCAAGGCAAGCTTGTTGCGGCAACGCGCAACCCAGGTTGAGAGCTTTGTCTCTCAAAATCTCTACCGCGTGAGTGCCGACATGATCGAGCAATCCACATCATGCCGGTTCGGAATTCACTGAGGCAAAACGTGCCCTCATGGGAACCCTGGCACGATGCATGAAAACAGGCGCGTCAAACCGTTGACCCTGTGCCTTGAAACCCCTTCACAGTGCGCGTGCCTGGATTTCAAAGGCTGGCAGGCCTGCACCCTACTCGCTGCGCGGAAGTTCGTGGTGAGCGAGGCTGGCTGTCAGCACCTCGCCTCATCGGGCACCAACGATCCGAGCCAGCGTTTCCTCCAGTAGGCTCCGGTCCGCCACACGCTTGGCGTCGGTGCGCTGAGCCAGGTTGTGTAGCTTGCGCCGCACAGCCGGCAAATCGACCGCATGTGGAAGCCCAATGAGATCGAAGTCCGGCTGCTGATCTTCAATGGATCGTAGGAACGCACATGATGGCTCATCAAGCCAACTGGCGACACGCGCCAACAGGCGTTCACGAATGCCCAGCAAGACTTCGGCTTCAATGGGCTCTGCCGTCATGCCCTTGAAGTGCACCTCGAAGGTAGCCGAGAAATCCGCTGGCACGCGAGGTGCCAGCATCTCCCAAGCAGGCTTGGGGCTACAGGTCAGATAGACGAGGAAAGTCCGCCAGAGTACCTGATCAGCTCGTTTGTCTTCCAGCAACAAGCCAACATCGAAAAGATCGCGCGGATGCTGCCGCGAGAGTGCCGCTGCCAGCTTGCCGGCGTAGAGATCAGCAAAGTCCAACACCTGCACCGAGGCGAAACCGAACGCGTCCTCCACCCTTGGGCGTACCACCATGTTGCGTACTGGATGCACCGCCCCCCGCATGACCGGGGTTGTCTCGATCTGCACACGCGCACGACCGCGACTGGCCACCAACCGCGTAACGCCTGAGCCTTCGCCTGCAGACAACTGCACCTGCAACTGCAGGGGCCGGGCGCGCAGCCTGTCGGCCAGTCGCCCAAGCGCTTCGGCGATCAGCTTCGCATCCTCGGCATAGCCATGTACCGGCAACCAAGCCAGATCAATGTCCACCGACAAGCGTGGCAGGTCGTGCTCGAACAGATTGATTGCCGTGCCGCCCTTGAGCGCAAAACGCGGTTCCTGCGCCAGTAGCGGCAGGATCTCGACCAGCAGCCGGACCCGGTCGGTATAGCGGCGATCCCAGTGATCAAGCCAGGTGTTCATCGAGGTCTGCCGGCAAGGTGATCTGATAGGTCGGATGCAGGCGGCCGCCAGGCACCAGTGCGCGCTTTCCCCGGCCCAGATCAACCCCCTCCAGCGACACGTGCGACAGCCACGCATGCCGGTGGCGCTGGGCCAGCGCCAGAAACACCCGTTTGGCCTTGATGCTGCAACAGTGGCGCAACAGCAGGCCAACCCGCTGCGGCCGCAGCGTCGTCATGGCCTGCATCAGCGCATCGGCCTCGTAGACCCACGTTGCGCCTGCGATGCCGTCGCACAGCTCCAGCATGGCCCGCTCGGGCGTAGAGCAGACCAAGGCATCGGTGCCTGGCGCCGCCTGGTACCAGGCCAGCCCTTGTTCGGACAGCGTGTTCTCAGACACCTCCGATATGAACGACAAGGATGACAGATCGAACGCCCCTCTGCCCAAGAACTCGAAACGCTGCTCCAACGGGAGCTTGTAGAGCCAACCCGGTGACCGCTCCGGCCCATACAACGTGATTGCTCCTGCGTCGCCCAGACGCAGGTAGTGCTCGTGCCCCTGCAGGCTTAGAGCGAATCGGCCGCCGACATGCAGTGGCATCCCCTCGCCAACCTGCAAGCTGCGAACCACCCCCTCCCACTGCAGGTGGCCACCCTTGCGCATGTAAACGCCGCGTACAGGTGACACCAGCCAGCCGCTGCTCACATAACGCGCGACGAGGCTGTTGGAGTAGCCGTGCGCTCGCAGCCAGCGGCTCGATATCAGGCGTGTGTCGCCAAGCTCGGCCAGCAGCAGGTTCAGATTCCCTTTTTTTTGATCACTCATAATGCTCAAAATACAGCTTTTATAAACTCTTGCCAAGGCCTGAAGGTTTGGTTGAAGATGAAAAAGATCACTTATAGTGATCTTTTTACGAAAAAAATAAACCACGCGCCGGGCATTGGCGGCACATTCAGAGAGAGCTGTCATGCCGTTCTCCCTTCACAATGCCGCGCTGCAGACGGACACCACCACGTATTCAGAAAGCGGCTTCGGCACATGGGTTCGCCTGTCAATCCAGGCATCTACCATATCCGCCCACTCCGCAGCATATGGCGCCGCTGCTCGGCGTACTCGGCCGTGTTGCGGATCGAACACGAGGAACAGCAGTCCTCGTGGGCGAGCGGCAGGTCGTCGGCCTTGGTGCGCTCGGACACGATCTGGGTCACTCGGCTGAGCGTCGCCTTGGACATGCGGCGGTCAGGCGGCGTTTCTCCCGCAGCTTCTCCAGCGCGGGAGACTTGCCCTGCGCGACGGCCTTCTTGGCGGCGATCACGCTTTTCACGGGCCATCACCAGCGAAATATTGGGGCTTGAGATTGCGTATTGCTGGGTCGGTCAGCAGCGAGGTCGTTCTCCTGTTTCGTGACGGCTTTCACTGCCAACGATCAGGAGGCCTGCTGACGCCGGGAAAGCCGCCTCAAACAAACTTTCCCGATAAGACCTTTACCGTGAAACACGGGTTGGGTCTGGATAGTGAACTGGCAGGCCTTGATCCGGCCCTCGGTTCTTGCCGGCAGTTCGACCGCCAACCTTTTCTGCTGGCCGGCGATAACAACCGATAGCTGCCGTGACGTATTCTTTTTTAAATCAATACGTTACGGCAGTTTCTCGATCATCTGAGATAGTCCCAGAAGGACCTGATTTCACTCCCACTCGATCGTCGCTGGCGGCTTGGAGCTCACGTCGTAGGTGACGCGGTTGATGCCACGCACCTCGTTGATGATTCGGCTGGAGACCTTCTTCAGCAACGCGTAGGGCAGCTCGGCCCAGTCAGCGGTCATGAAGTCGCTGGTCTGCACGGCGCGCAGGGCCACCACGTAGTCGTAGGTGCGGCCATCGCCCATCACGCCCACGCTCTTGACCGGCAGGAAGACGGTGAATGCCTGGCTGGTGAGGTCGTACCAGGTCTTGCCGGTGGCCTCGTCACGGAAGTTGCGCAGCTCTTCGATGAAGATGGCGTCGGCGCGGCGCAGCAGATCGGCGTATTCCTTCTTGACCTCGCCCAGGATGCGCACCCCCAGGCCGGGGCCCGGGAAGGGATGGCGGTAGACCATTTCGTGAGGCAGGCCCAGGGCGACGCCCAGCTCGCGCACTTCGTCCTTGAACAGCTCGCGCAGGGGCTCCAGCAGCTTCAGGCCCAGTTGCTCGGGCAGGCCGCCCACGTTGTGGTGGCTCTTGATGGTGACGGCCTTCTTGCTCTTGGCACCGCCCGACTCGATCACGTCGGGGTAGATGGTGCCCTGGGCCAGGAAGGTGGCGCCCTTGTGGCCGCCATTGCCGGCCTTGAGCTTGGCCGCTTCGGACTTGAAGACTTCGACAAACTCGCGACCAATGATCTTGCGCTTGGCTTCGGGCTCGCTGACGCCGGCCAATTGCCCCAGGAACAGGTCGGAGGCATCCACACGGATCACCTTGGCGTGGAGCTTGCCTTCAAACATCTCCATCACCATGTCGCCCTCGTTCAGGCGCAGCAGACCGTGGTCGACGAACACACAGGTCAGTTGGTCGCCGATGGCGCGGTGGATCAGCGCGGCGGCCACGCTGGAGTCCACGCCACCCGACAGGCCCAGGATCACCTCTTCGTCGCCCACCTGCTGGCGGATCTTTTCGACCGCCTCACTGATGTAGTCGCCCATGATCCAATCCGGCGAGACGCCGCAGATGCCCAGCACAAAGCGCTGCAACAAGGCCGGGCCTTGTTTGGTGTGCGTGACTTCGGGGTGGAACTGCACGGCGTAGAAGCGACGGTCTTCGTCGGCCATGCCGGCGATGGGGCAGCTGTCGGTGCTGGCCATGAGCTTGAAGCCCGGGGGCAACTCGGTGACCTTGTCGCCGTGGCTCATCCACACGTCGAGCATGCCGTGGCCTTCGTCGGTGACGAAGTCCTGGATGCCTTCGAGCAGACGGGTATGCCCGCGGGCGCGCACCGCGGCAAAGCCGAATTCACGCTTGTGGCCGCCTTCGACCTTGCCGCCCAACTGGTGCGCCATGGCTTGCATGCCATAGCAGATGCCCAACACCGGAATCCCCAGCTCGAACACGGCCTGAGGCGCCTTGTCGGTGGTTTCTTCATAGACGCTGGCATGGCTGCCGGACAGGATCACGCCCTTGAGCTGGCCATCGGCCGCGTATTGGCGAATCCACTCGTCAGACACGTCGCAGGGATGAACCTCGCAGAACACATGGGCTTCGCGCACGCGACGTGCGATCAGCTGGGTGACCTGGGAGCCGAAGTCGAGGATGAGGATTTTCTGGTGTTGCATCGCAGGGGCTTCGCTTACTCGGCGCGGTAGTTGGGCGCTTCTTTGGTGATCTGCACGTCGTGCACGTGGCTTTCGCGGATGCCGGCCGAGGTGATCTCGACGAATTCGGCACGCTCATGCATTTCGGCAATGGTGCCGCAACCGCAGTAGCCCATGGAGGCCCGGATGCCGCCCGCCATCTGGTACACGATGGAGACCATGGAGCCCTTGTAGGGCACACGGCCTTCGATGCCTTCGGGCACCAGCTTGTCGGCATTCGGGTTGCCGGTGCTGGACTCCTGGAAGTAGCGGTCGGCACTGCCTTGTTGCATGGCGCCGATGCTGCCCATGCCGCGGTAGCTCTTGTAGCTGCGGCCCTGGAACAGGATCACTTCGCCCGGGGCTTCTTCGGTGCCCGCAAACATGCCGCCCATCATCACGGTGGAGGCGCCTGCCGCCAAAGCCTTGGCGATGTCACCGCTGTAACGAATGCCACCGTCGCCGATCAGGGGCACACCGGTGCCTTTCAGCGCACTGGCCACGTTGTCGATGGCCATGATCTGGGGCACACCCACGCCGGCCACGATGCGGGTGGTGCAGATCGAGCCGGGGCCGATACCGACCTTGACCGCATCGGCACCGGCTTCCACCAGGGCCAGCGCCGCAGCGCCGGTGGCGATGTTGCCGCCAATGACTTCGATCTGGGGGTAGTTCTGCTTGACCCAGCGCACGCGCTCGATCACACCCTTGCTATGGCCGTGGGCGGTGTCGACCACGATGGCATCGACGCCGGCCCGGACCAGGGCTTCAACGCGTTCTTCGGTGCCCTCACCCACGCCGACGGCAGCGCCCACCCGCAGACGGCCCGAGGGATCGCGTGCAGCATTGGGGAAGCTGGTCTGTTTGGTGATGTCTTTGACAGTGATCAGGCCCTTGAGCTCAAAGGCGTCGTTGACCACCATCAGGCGCTCCAGGCGGTGCTTGTTCAGCAGGGCCTTGGCCTCTTCGGCGGTGGCGCCCTCTTTGACCGTGATGAGTTTCTCGCGCGGCGTCATGATCTGCGAGACCTTGACGTCGTAGCGGGTTTCAAAACGCAGGTCACGGCCGGTCACGATGCCCACCACCTTGCCACCGTCGCACACCGGGAAACCCGAGATGCCCAGTTGCTCGGACAGCTGCATCACCTGCAGCACGGTGTGCTCCGGGGTGATGACCACCGGATCGCGCAACACGCCGGATTCGTAGCGCTTGACCTTGGCCACCTGAGCGGCCTGCTCTTGCGCAGTGAGGTTCTTGTGGACGATCCCGATGCCCCCTTCCTGGGCGATCGCGATCGCCAGGCGGGCTTCCGTCACCGTGTCCATGGCGGCAGACACCAAGGGCAGGTTCAGGGTAATGTTTCGGGTGAATTTCGTGGCGAGGGAAGTGTCCTTTGGCAGGACTTGGGAGTACGCTGGCACCAACAACACATCGTCGAAGGTGAGCGCTTTTCCGAGAAGGCGCATGTCAAAGCTCCAAAAGAAGGATTGTAGCCGTGTCAGGGACCCTTGACCGGCTGGCCCCTCACAACCTGCTTTTGGCGGACTGTCGCGGGACAATGGCCGCAGGATAAACTCAGGCCATGAGATCACTTTTGCTGCTGCTTTCTGCCGCCCTGCTGATGGCGGCGACCCCTGCTTTTGCCCAATGGATGTGGCTGGACAAGGATGGCCGCAAAGTGTTCAGCGATCGGGCCCCGCCACCCGAGGTGCCGGCCAAGAGCATCCTGAAGCAGCCTGGCATGCCGGCGCGTTCCGCAGGCGATGCCTCGGGGGGCAACGACGCGGCAAATGGCGCTCGCAGCGACACGCCGGACGCCCCCAAACCCGCCGCAAACCCTGGCAAGAGCAATCTGGACAAGGCCGTCGAAGAGCGCAAGCGCCAGGCCGAAGCGGCAGAAAACGAGAAAAAGAAAGCAGAAGAGGCACGCATTGCCAGCCAAAAGGCCGACAACTGCGCGCGGGCCCGCCAAAACATGGCCACCCTGCAATCAGGCATCCGACTGGCGCAGGTCAACGAAAACGGCGAGCGGGTCATTCTGGACGACAGTGCCCGCAACGCCGAAGTCACCCGTGCTCAGGCCATGATCGACTCGGATTGCCGCTGACTGGCTGGCACCCAGCGCCGGCAGCGGCGCGGCCAGCCCGCCTCAGGCGCCGTAACCGGCCGCAGCCCCTGGCCGGCGCCGGGCGAACAGACCGGTGCCCCGTGCACCTTGCTTGGCAAAGCGCTCGCGCCGCGCGACCTTGGGGTCGACCACCAGGGCGCGACACAGCTCGACCCGGTCACCCTCCCGCAGGGGCTGATCCCAGCCAGCCCGTCGCCCCCAGACACTGACGGTGTAGTGGTTCAGATCGATGCCCTCGCCGGCTTCCAGCCATCCCGAGGCACGAAGCGCCTGCATGACCGTGACGGGCACAGGCAGCCTCAGTGCCTGCTCGAGCACCTGACGAGGCGCCGGGGCCATCGCCACGGTGAGGGTCAGCAACGGGGTGGACTCAGCCATACACCTGCTCAGCCCGTTTGACGAAAGCATCCACCAGGCTGCCGGCAATCTTGTCGAAAACCGGCCCGACCAGCGCGCCAAGCGCCTTGTTGGAAAAACCATAGCTCAGCACCAGCTCAACACGACAGGCGCGCTGCGTGCCATCACCCACCGGCAAAAATTGCCAGGTGCCTTCGAGCTTGGAAAAAGGCCCCTTCACCAGTTTCATGCCCACCTCGCGGCCTTCCACATGGGTGTTTTCAGTGACGAAGGTCTGACGGATGCCGCTGAAGGCGATGCCCACCTCGGCCGTCATACCGCCCTCTTGCTTGGCCAGGACCTGGGCGTGGTCGCACCAAGGCAGAAATTGGGGGTATTGCGCCACATCGGTGACCAGCTTGAACATTTCCTGCGGGCTGTACCAGATCAGGACGGACTTGTTGACGGTTTTCATGAATTTGCGGGCCAGCCCGCAACTCGGCGCCCCACAGGCACCGGGGCGCCTAAAATCTTGGGTTCAGGCGAAACGGATTGTAGTGAGTGGCTGCCGCCTTTTGGCAGCAAGCCGCGGCGATGGCAGGGTCGGGATGGCCCGGCTCTTTCAATCTCTTGTTGCCGCCCCATCTGGACACCATGGCGAAAAAACCCGAAACCTCTACCCGCATTGCCGACAACAAGAAGGCCGCGTTCAATTATTTCTTCGAAGAGCGCTTCGAGGCGGGCATGGTGCTGCAAGGCTGGGAGGTCAAGGCCGCCCGCGAAGGCAAAGTCCAGCTCACCGACGGCTATGTCGTGATCCGTGATGGCGAGCTGTATGTGCTGGGCTGCATGATCAACCCGCTGAGATCAGCCTCCACCCACGTCAGCCCGGACTCCATCCGCACCAAAAAGCTGCTGATGAAGAAAGACGAAATCAAGCGCCTGATCGGCAAGGTGGAACAAAAAGGCTACACCCTGGTGCCGATCAACCTGCATTGGAAGAACGGCAAGATCAAGTGCGAAGTGGCTCTGGCCAAGGGCAAGGCCGAGCACGACAAGCGCGACACCATCAAGGACCGCGAGGGCAAGCGTGAGGTGGAGCGGGCCATGAAGAGCCGCAACCGCTGACCCTGAAATTTTTTTCAGCGTCACGGAATATTCCGGGCTCGCGACCTGTTCACCCACTTGCAGACCCCCTGCATACCCAGGAGAACACCATGACCCCCTTGAATTTTTCGCGTTCGGCGCTTGTCGCCACTCTGTTGGCCACTGCTTTGCTGGGCGGGTGCGCCTCGATGAGCGCACCGCCCCCTCCAGCGACCGTGTCGGGCGATGCCCTGGTCGGCCCCAGCGGCATGACGCTGTATGTGTTTGACCGCGACGCCGCGAACTCAGGCAAATCCATGTGCAACGGTGCCTGCGCCACCAACTGGCCGCCCCTGAAGGCCGGCGCCTCCGACAAGGCCCGAGGCGACTACAGCGTGATCACCCGAGATGATGGCCAACTGCAGTGGGCCTTCAAAGGCAAGCCGCTGTACCACTGGGCCAAGGACAGCAAGCCGGGCGACCGCACGGGCGACGGTTTCAATCAGGTCTGGCACACGGCCCGCCCCTGATCGTCTCAAACCATGAATGCCACGGCGCTCAGCGAACACATTCCCCGCCTGCGGCGCTATGCCCGCTCGCTGACGGGCGACCGCTGGGCTGCCGACGATCTGGTGCAAGACACCCTGGAACGAGCCTGCAGCAAGTGGCGACTGTGGCTGCCCGGCACCGACCTGCGGGCCTGGTTGTTCACGCTGATGCACAACGTGTTCATCAACCAGTTGCGCCGGCCAGCCCTGCACATCGTGAGCGACAGCCCCGGGCAGGACGATCTGAGCGGCTCGGCGCTGGACCGCGTGGCCGCCCCCGTCTCGGGCCATGAGCAGGCCATGGACTTGCAGCGCTGCCTGCTGCGGCTGCCACACGAGCAACGGGAAACCCTGCTGCTGGTCAGCCTGGAAGACCTCAGCTATGAACAGGTGGCGCACATCACCGGCGTGCCTGTGGGCACCGTGATGTCACGCCTGTCGCGCGGCCGGGCGCGACTGCGGGAATTGCTCGAAGCCCCGGCACGGCCCCAGGCCGCGGTACCAGCCCTGACGCCGGACACCACGGGCAAGGTGCACCCGATTGCCCGGCAACGGCCTCATTGAGGCCCCCACAGCCCATCCAGCCATGCCTGACAACACCCCACACCCCTCTCAGGGCCAGCCGCCGAACCTGCCGCCCGATGACGTTCTGCAGGCCTTGATCGACCAACGCCTGGGCCCTGCCGATAGCGCCGCCGCCTGGCAGGCCCTGGCTCGCGAGCCGGCCCGGACTGCCGAGGTGCAGGCCCAGCAGGCCGATCGGCTGGCCCTGCAGGCGCTGCATGCCGAGGTGCTTGAAGAACCCATCCCCACCGTGTTGCAGGCGACGCTGGAGCGCGCCGGCAGACGACAGCAGCACTGGCACAGCGCTGCCCGATGGTCTGCCATGGCCGCGGCCGTGTTGCTCACGTTTGGTGCAGGCTGGTGGAGCCGGGGCCTGCAAGCCCCTGGCCAGAACCTGGCGCTGGATCGCGCGCCTGGCCGCCAGTTCTCGGCGCAGGCCAGCGTGGCCCATGCGGTGTATGCCCCCGAACAGAAACACCCTGTGGAGGTGGATGCCAGCCAACAACAACATCTGGTGCAGTGGCTCTCCAAGCGGCTGGGACGCCCACTCAAACTGCCCGACCTGCAAACCAAAGGGTATGCCCTGGTCGGGGGCAGATTGCTGCCCGGCGACACCGGTGCGCGTGCCCAGTTCATGTACCAGGATGGGCAAGGGCATCGGCTCACGCTGTACCTGGGTGCCCTGCCCCCATCGCCAGCGCAGGGCACAGGGACAGGCCAAACTCAGGCCGGAGCCGCCCCGCTGGCGGGGTTCAGTTTCAGCCAGGAGGGGCCGGTGCCCTCTTTCTATTGGGTCGAGGGCGATTTCGGCTATGCCCTGCAGGCCGATCTGCCACGCCAAGTCTTGCTGGACCTGGCGTTGGCCGTCTACAAGCAGCTCTGAGGCCGCGTCAAAGACCTCGGGGCTCAGCCCTTCAGGTCACGCAAGGGGTGCTCGGACGCCGACCAGGGGCTGCTGAAGAACTGAGCCACCAGATCCGCAGGCACGTCTTCGACCCGGCTGGGGTTCCAGCGTGGCTGGTGGTCCTTGTCCACGGCCAGCGCACGGATGCCCTCCACCGTCTCGCTTTGGCCAGGGCGCAGGTGAAAGCAGCGGTGCACCATGTCTCGTTCCATGCGCAGGTCTTGCGCCAGGTCCAGGCTGCGGGCGCGCCGGATCTGCTCCAGCACCACATGCAGCATCAAAGGGGAACGCTTGCGCAAGGTGGCCGCCGTGTGACGGGCCCAGTCGTCGCCAGAAGCCGCCAGCGAGGCCACGATGGTGCTGGCATCCGCCAGGGCGAAATGCTGGTCCACCGCAGCGCGGTGGGCTTGCTCTGCCGCTGGTGGCTGAACCCATTGGGTCTGCAAAAAGGCCTGCAGCGCCTCGGTCGTGGCCCATTCACCGCTGGCCAGGGCCTCCCACAGGCCGGCCTGCCGCTCTGCGGGCAGGTAGTGGTCTGCCAGCCCATATACCAAGGCGTCCGCGGCACCGATGGCATCCCCCGTCAAGGCCAGCCATTCGCCCACGCGGCCAGGGCAGCGCGACAGAAAGTAGCCGCCCCCCACGTCCGGGAACAGGCCGATGTTGGTCTCAGGCATGGCCATCTTGGTGCGCTCGGTCACGATGCGCACGCTGCCGCCCTGGCTGATGCCCATGCCACCACCCATGACGATGCCATCCATGAAGGCGATGTAGGGCTTGGGGTAGGCATGGATCAGGTGGTTGAGCGCGTACTCTTCGGTGAAGAAGGCTTCCAGATCCGGATCAGCCGTTGTTCCGGCCTGGTGCAGAAAACGGATGTCGCCACCGGCACAGAACGCCCCGAAAGCGCCCTCCTTGTTGCAGCCACGGATCGCTACAGCCAGCACGGCCGGGTCTTGCGCCCAGGCCTGCAAGGCCACCGTCAGGTCACGCACCATGCCCAAAGAGAGCGCATTCAGCGCCCGAGGCCGGTTCAGCGTGATCAGACCAACGCGGCCACGCACCTCGGTCACCACGTCGCCATTGAAAATACTCATGCGTTTTGCTCCTTCCAACCTAATAGTTCGTTGAATACCAGGGCCCCGATCACCAGAGCCCCGCCGGCCAGCACTTGCGGTGCGGGCCGCTCTCCGGCCCCAAGCCAGGCCAGCAGAATGCCGAAAATCACCTCCAGCAGGGCCAGCAAGGCCACCTCGGGGGCCTTCAGGACCCGCGCGCAGCGCACCGCCAGCACACAGGGAATCGCCAGCTGAACCACCCCCAGCAGGGCCAGCCAGCCCAGATCCGAGCCACTGGCCTGAAAGGGAAACGCCAGCGGCAAGGTGGTCAGGACCGAAATCAATGCGCCGATCAGCACGGAGGGCACCAGATCGATGGTGTGACCCTGGGCATGGGAGCGCTGAACGACGGTCCAATTGATCGAACCCGCCAGCGGCACACACAAAGCAACCAGGGTACCGACCCAGGGAGCATGGCCCAATTGGCTGCCATACATCCAGGCGATGCCCAGCCCGGCCACCACGATGGCCAGCCAGGTCCGTGTAGCGATGCGATGTCCCAGAAACACCCGCGCAATCAAGGCCGTGAACAAGGGCCCCAAGGCCATGGTGACCAGTACGTTGGCCACCGTGGTCAGCATGATGGCCACCATGAAGGCTGTGAACATCACACTCCAGCACACCCCCGATACCCACAGCGCCCGCCCACCATGGCGCATGTTGGCGTACACGGCGCGCCCCTGCACCAGAGGCAGGATCAGCAACAAGGCCAGCACATTGAACAGGCTGCGCCAGAAGGTGACCTCAAAACTCTGGGCATGGTCGAGTTGACGCGTCACGACGCCTGCAATCGACCACATCAGGGTCACGGCCACCATCAGAATGACCGCTCGGGAATGGGAAAGTCGCATCACAAAGAAAGAAAAGCCGGGCCCCTCATGGGGCCCGGACAAGGGGACTGACCCGGCGCATCGGGCCAAATTGAATATTTTGCACGATCCTCAGCCCGACGCGTCGAGCGCGGGGCCCGTCTGCCGCCGTGCCACCCGGATTGGTGCCGGGGGCGGGGTCAGAGCCAGGATCGGGATCGGGCCGCGCTCAGTCGCGGATCTCCAGGGCGCGGTTCAAGCTCAGCGCAGCCAAGGTACCGATGGCGCCCGACAGCAAGTAGATTCCCACATAGGCCAGACCAAAATGGGCCGACAAGCCCAAAGCCACCAGCGGCGCAAAGCCAGCGCCGACCAGCCAGGCCAGGTCAGAGGTCAGCGCCGCCCCGGTGTAACGGAACTTGGCCGGGAAATTGGCGGTCACAGCACCAGCGGCCTGCCCATAAGAAAGCCCCAACAGTAAAAAGCCGGTCACGATGAAGGCATCCTGGCCCGATTGGCCACCCCCCATGAGGGTGGGCGCGGCGGCACTGAACAAGGCAATCAAGGCCGCCAGGGTCCCCAGTGTGGTACGGCGCCCAAAGCGGTCTGCAATCAGGCCCGACATCACCACCCCCCCGGCGGCGAGCACCGAGCCGAACATCTGCACCATGAGGAACTCACTGATGGAGCGGTTGGAATACAAGGTGATCCAGGACAGTGGAAATACCGTGACCAGGTGGAACAGCGCATAGCTGGCCAGGGCAGCCAGGGCGCCAATGATCAGGTTGCGGCCTTGCGAACGCACCAGCTCGGTCACGCGGGTGGGTTGCAGTTCACGCTCTTCAAGAAGCCGGGCGTATTCATTGGTCGAGACCAGACGCAGGCGGGCAAACAGGGCCACCACGTTGATGGCGAATGCCACATAGAAGGGGTAACGCCAGCCCCACTCAAGAAAATCAGATGCCTCCAGGTTGCCCAGCAGGTAAGAGAACAGGCCCGCGGCGATGAAGAAGCCCAGCGGCGCGCCCAATTGCCCGAGCATCGCATACCAGCCCCGGCGCTCAGCCGGCGCGTTCAGCGCCAACAAGGAGGGCAGACCATCCCAGGAGCCCCCCAGGGCAATGCCTTGCGCCACCCGGAACACCGACAGCAGCACGATGGAAGCCATGCCCAACTGCGCATACGAGGGCAAAAAGGCCATGCCCGCCGTCGACAGCCCCAGCAGGAACAAGGCCAGGGTCAGTTTGGCCTCACGCCCCATGTGCCGCTGAATGGCCATGAACAGCACCGACCCCACCGGGCGGGCCACAAAGGCAAACGAGAACACCACAAACGAATACAGCGTACCTTCCAGCCGCCCCTCAAACGGAAAGAAGACGCTGGGAAAAACCAGCACCGACGCGATGGCATAGACGAAGAAATCGAAATACTCGGACGCTCGCCCGACAATCACGCCAACGGCGATCTCTCCGGGGGCGATGGGACTGCCGTGGGCGCCGTGGCCCTCGCGGCGGACTGCGTCCTGAGACGGCAGGTTTGCTTCGGCGCCAAGGCCGAGGGTATGAGTCATGCTGGACACCATAGTTTGCCTCTCAAATAGTTGTGCCATCCGCCCGGGCAGGCCCAAAGCGAACCCCCACCGACATTTGACCTGGGACAAAACGTCCAATCGCCAAAAACGGCAGGCAGCGCTAGATTACCGCACCCAATCTCCTTAGCACATACTGCTTTTCCCTGGCATGACCCTCCTCAAGCCCCTTCGGGGATTGCTGCCGCTGGCTGCAGTTCTCTTGACCGGTTGCAATACCGTGGTGATGAACCCTTCGGGGGACATCGCATCCCAGCAGGCCCACCTGATCGTGGTGTCCACCTTGCTGATGCTGCTGATCATCGTTCCGGTGATCGTGCTGACCTTGCTGTTCGCCTGGCGCTACCGCCAGAGCAACAAGGCCGCGGCCTACGAACCGGACTGGGATCACTCCACCCAGCTGGAGCTGGTGATCTGGGGTGCGCCGCTGCTGATCATCATCGCGCTGGGCCTGCTGACCTGGATCAGCACCCACACCCTGGATCCGTATCGCCCGCTGCATCGGCTGGATGCCCAGCGCGAGATGCCCTCGGACATCAAGCCCCTGACGGTGGAAGTGGTGGCACTGGACTGGAAATGGCTGTTCATTTACCCCGAACAAGGGATTGCCACGGTGAACGAGCTGGCGGCGCCGGTGGACGTGCCGATCCAGTTCAAGATCACGGCCTCGACGGTGATGAACTCGTTCTACATCCCAGCCTTGGCCGGTCAGATTTACGCCATGCCGGGCATGCAGACCCAGTTGCACGCCGTGATCAACCAGGCTGGTGAATTTGAAGGCTTCTCGGCCAACTACAGCGGCGCGGGCTTTTCGGGCATGCACTTCAAGTTCCACGGTCTGAGCGGTGCTGACTTCGAAAAATGGGTGCAGACCAACAAAAACTCGGGCAGCACCCTGGGCCGCAACGAATACCTGAAGCTGGAGCAACCCAGCGAACGTGATCCCGTGCAGCGCTTTGCGAGCGTGGCGCCCGACCTTTACAACGCCATCCTGAACCGCTGTGTGGACAGCAGCAAGATGTGCATGAACGAGATGATGGCCATTGACGCCGCCGGCGGCATGGGCACCAACAACTTCAGCGTGGCCACCCGGGGCGAAGCCCAGGGCTGGAAGCAGCGCGGCGCACGTTACGTGAAGGCCGAGCTGTGCACCCCCAACGACCCCAGCAACCTAGAAGGGGCCTCCAGTGCCTCCACCGGCCTGTGACACGAGCTGCCACTGACGCCTGCGGCCAGACCGCGCACGGCTCCCCTACTCTTTCCCCGCGAGACTGACCATGCTCGAACATCTTGACCTGACGAAGCTTATTTTTGGCCGTCTCTCCTGGGACGCCATCCCGTTCCACGAACCCATTCTGCTGGCCACCTTCATCATGGTGGCGCTTGGCGGCCTGGCCGTGCTGGCCTTGCTGACCAAATTCCGCCTCTGGGGCCCCTTGTGGCGCGACTGGATCACCAGCATCGACCACAAACGCATCGGCATCATGTACATGATCTTGGGCGTGATCATGCTGCTGCGCGGCTTTGCCGACGCGCTGATGATGCGTGCGCAGCAGGCCCTGTCGTTTGGTGACGCCGCCGGCTTCCTGCCGCCGCACCACTACGACCAGGTGTTCACGGCCCACGGCGTGATCATGATCTTCTTCGTGGCCATGCCTTTCGTGACGGGCCTGATGAACTACATCGTGCCCATGCAGATCGGCGCGCGCGACGTGTCCTTCCCCTTCCTGAACAACTTCAGCTTCTGGATGACCACCTTCGGCGCCGTTCTGGTGATGGCTTCGCTGTTTGTGGGCGAATTCGCCCGTACCGGCTGGCTGGCCTACCCGCCGCTGTCGGGCATCCTGGGCAGCCCGGACGTGGGGGTGGATTACTACATCTGGTCCCTGCAGATCGCGGGGGTGGGCACGCTGCTCTCGGGGGTCAACCTGATCGCCACGATCGTGAAAATGCGCGCACCCGGCATGACGCTGATGAAGATGCCGGTGTTCACCTGGACCGCCCTGTGCACCAACGTGTTGATCGTCGCAGCCTTCCCGGTGCTGACCGCCGTGCTGGCCCTGCTGTCGCTGGACCGCTATGTCGGCACCAATTTCTTCAGCAACGACCTCGGCGGCAACGCCATGATGTACGTGAACCTGATCTGGATCTGGGGTCACCCTGAGGTCTACATTCTGGTACTGCCTTGCTTCGGCGTGTATTCCGAAATCGTCTCGACCTTCTGCGGCAAGCGCCTCTTCGGCTACACCTCGATGGTCTACGCCACCGTGGTGATCACCATCCTGTCTTACCTGGTGTGGCTGCACCACTTCTTCACCATGGGCTCTGGGGCGAGTGTGAACTCGTTCTTCGGCATCACCACCATGATCATCTCGATCCCGACCGGGGCCAAGATCTTCAACTGGCTGTTCACCATGTACAAGGGTCGCATCCGCTTCGAGGTGCCCATGCTGTGGACCATCGGTTTCATGGTGACCTTTGTGATCGGCGGCATGACAGGCGTCTTGCTGGCCGTGCCCCCGGCCGACTTCGTGCTGCACAACTCGCTGTTCCTGATCGCCCACTTCCACAACGTGATCATCGGCGGCGTGGTGTTTGCCGTGTTTGCCGCCATCAACTTCTGGTTCCCCAAGGCCTTTGGGTACAAACTGGACTCGTTCTGGGGCAAGTGCTCGTTCTGGTTCTGGCTGGTCGGCTTCTACCTGGCCTTCATGCCGCTGTACGTGCTGGGCCTGATGGGCGTGACCCGTCGTCTGAGCCACTTCGAAGACCCGTCGCTGCAGATCTGGTTCCAGGTGGCCGCCTTCGGTGCCGTGTTGATTGCCCTCGGCATCGGCAGCTTCATCATCCAGCTGGTGGTGAGCTACCTGCGCCGCGAACAACTGCGCGACACCACGGGTGACCCATGGAATGCCCGTACCCTGGAATGGTCCACTTCGTCGCCGCCGCCCGACTACAACTTTGCCTTCACCCCCGTGGTGCATGACAACGATGCATGGGACGACATGAAGAGAAACGGCTACCAGCGTCCGCAGCAGGGCTTTGTGGCCATCCACATGCCCAAGAACACGGCCGCCGGCTTCGTGATCGCTGCGCTGAGTGCCGCCACGGCCTTCGGCCTGATCTGGCAGATGTGGTTGCTGGTCGGTCTGGGCTTTGTGGCCACACTGGCTGCCATCATCGTCCACACCTTCAACTACAAGCGCGACTACTACATCCCGGCCGAAGAGGTCGTGCGTGTTGAAGCCGCCCGTACCCGCCAACTGGCCACCGCCCATGTCTAAGTCACACACCGCCTCTGCCGGCCTGGCCGGCGCATCGGCGGGCTCGAACCCGAGCTCGCGCTACTACGTGCTGGAACACCATCCGGAAAACGGCACGCTGCTGGGCTTCTGGCTCTACCTGATGAGCGATTGCCTCATCTTTGCCTGCCTGTTTGCCACCTACGCCGTGTTGGGGCGCAGCTATGCGGCCGGCCCCTCGGGCGCCGAGCTGTTCGACCTGCCCCTGGTGGCGGTCAACACCTCGCTGCTGCTGCTGTCGTCCATCACCTATGGCTTTGCCATGCTGGAAATGCAGAAGAAGCGCCTGAACAGCACCATCGCCTGGCTGCTGGTCACCGGCGTGTTGGGCGCGGGCTTCATCAGCCTGGAGCTGTATGAATTTGCCCACCTGATCCACGAAGGTGCCGGCCCGCAGCGCAGTGCCTTCCTGTCCTCCTTCTTCACGCTGGTGGGCACCCACGGCCTGCACGTCAGCTTCGGTCTGGTGTGGCTGGTGACGCTGGTGTTCCAGCTGAAGCAGCACGGCCTCAACGCCGCCAACCGCCGCCGTCTGCAATGTCTGTCGATGTTCTGGCACTTCTTGGACGTTGTCTGGATCGGCGTTTTCACCTTCGTTTACCTGATGGGAGTTCTGCCATGAGCGCACACCACCACGACCACGCCGATCATGGCCATGGTCACGACGACCACGATGAGCATGGCGGCCACGACCATGGCAGTCTGAAGAGCTACGCCACGGGTTTCATCCTGTCGGTGATCCTGACCGCCATCCCGTTCTGGCTGGTGATGGGCAAGACCTTCGGCAGCTCCAGCACCACCGCCATGGTGATCCTGGGCTTTGCCGCCGTGCAGATTGTGGTTCACATGGTGTACTTCCTGCACATGAACACCCGTTCCGAAGGCGGCTGGTCAATGCTGGCCCTGATCTTCACCACCATGCTGGTGGTGATCACACTGGCCGGTTCGCTCTGGGTGATGTTCCACCTGAACCACAACATGATGCCGACCTCGGCACATGAGATGCGCAACCTGCCATGAGCCTGACGGCAACCCCCCAATCAACGGCAGAACCACGACAGCGCTCTCGCGCACTGCACGTGGCCCTGCTGTTGGCCGGGGTGTTGCTGATGGTCTTGTTTCTGGCCCTGGGCTCCTGGCAGGTGCAACGCCTTGGCTGGAAGCTGGACCTGATCGAGCGCGTCGAACAACGCGTGCACGCCCCAGCCACACCGGCCCCCGGCCCGGGCCAATGGCCCCAAATCACGGCCCGCAGCGATGAGTACCGCCACGTCAGCCTGCGCGGGCACTTGCTTTCGGACAAGACGAGCCTGGTACAGGCCTCGACCGTGCGGGGTGCCGGCTTCTGGGTGTTGACCCCCTTGCGCACCTCGACTGGCGCGGTGGTGTTCATCAACCGCGGCTTTGTAGAGCACCGGGCGCCCGTGGCTGACCCCGTGACGAGCGAGATCGAGATTCAGGGCCTGTTGCGGCTGAGCGAGCCTGGAGGCGGCTTCCTGCGTCACAACGATACCGCCGAACAACGTTGGTACTCACGCGATGTGCAGGCTCTGGCCCAGATCCACGGCCTAAGCACGGTGGCCCCCTATTTCATCGATGCCGACGCAGGTGCCGGCGATCTGGGACAATCCGGCGCAAACGAAGATGCCAAGGCCGGTCAGCCCCAACGCCCCGTGGGGGGCCTGACCGTCGTGAATTTCACCAACAACCACTTGGTGTATGCGCTGACCTGGTATGCCCTGGCCGTGATGGTGGCCGGTGCCCTGGTCTATGCCTGGCGCCAAAAGCACGCCACAGCCTGACCGTCCGCCGCGCCCGTGGTGTGGCGGGCCGAATGAACCGCCTCCCAACCCCTGATGCGCAGCCCATGACAAGCAAAGAGCAATCCCGGCTGGACCACCTGACCGGACACCGCAACATGTTGCTGCTGATCCAGCTGCGCTGGTTTGCAGTGATGGGCCAGATTGCCACCATTGCCGTCGCCAAGCTCATGCTGGACATCCATCTGCCCATGCCGCAGATGGTGGAGGTGCTGGCCTGCCTGATCGGCTTCAACATCGCCAGCCACCTGCGCTGGCATGAACAGCGCGAGGTGGGCAACCATGAGCTGTTGCTGGCCCTGAGCGTGGATGTGGCCGTGCTCACCTTGCAGCTGTACCTGAGCGGCGGTACCACCAACCCGTTTGTCTTTCTTTACCTGCTGCAAATCGCCCTGTGCGCCATGCTGCTCGAGGCTTGGTCGACCTGGGCGATGGTGGTGGTGTGCACGCTGTGTGTGGCAGGCCTGGCCTTGTTGGCCCGTCCACTGGACTTGCCCCTGGACCATGACCGGGGCTTGGCGAGCTTCTACGTGTTGGGCCTGCTGCTGTGCTTCATGTTGAATGCCGCCCTGTTGGTGGTCTTCATGACCCGCATTCAGGACAACCTGCGCCTGCGCGATGCCCGACTGGCCAACCTGAGGCAGCAAGCCGCCGAGCAGGAGCACATCATTCGCATGGGCTTGCTGGCCTCGGGAGCGGCCCATGAACTGGGAACACCCCTGTCGACCCTGGCGGTGATCCTCGGAGATTGGCGGCGCATGCCCTTGTTCCGCCAGAACCCCGACCTGTTGGATGAGCTGACCGACATGCAGGGAGAGTTGGCGCGCTGCAAATCCATCGTCACCGGCATCCTGATGTCGGCTGGTGAGGCACGCGGTGAGGGGGCCGAACGCAGCACCTTGCAGGCCTTTCTCGAACAGGTGGTGACGCAATGGCGCGGTACCCGCGAACTGGGCCAGTTCGAGTTTGAAATGAAGCTGAAGACCGACCTGCCGTTGGCGGCCGACACCACCTTGCGCCAGATGATCTGCAATGTGCTGGACAACGCCCAGGAGGCCTCACCCGGCTGGGTCAAGGTGAGCGCGCAGAGCGACGACGACTGGCTGACCCTGCAGGTGTCAGACCGGGGCGCGGGATTTGCAGTGGAGGTTCTGCGCCAGATTGGCAAACCTTACCAGTCCACCAAAGGGCGCCAGGGCGGTGGATTGGGGCTGTTTCTGGTCTTCAACGTGGCCCGTACCCTGGGCGGCTCGGTGCGGGCCGAAAATCGCCCTGACGGGGGTGCGGTTGTCACCCTGAGATTGCCTTTGCGGGCCATCACACTCGACGACAATAGCGGCCATGGAAGCTGAACGTCTGCTGTTGATCGTTGAAGACGATGCCGCTTTTGCGCGCACCCTGGGCCGATCGTTCGAACGCCGTGGCTATCGCACCTTGCACGCCAGCACCCTGCACGACATGCAGGCCCTGCTGCAAGAACACCAGCCGGCTTACGCCGTGATCGACCTCAAACTCAACGGAGATGCCACTGGCCTGACCTGCGTGCAGCAACTGCACCAGAAAGTGCCTGAGGCCTTGATCGTGGTACTGACCGGTTTTGCCAGCATTGCCACCGCGGTAGAAGCCATCAAGCTGGGCGCATGCCACTACCTGGCCAAGCCCTCCAATACCGACGACATCGAAGCCGCTTTTGGCCATGTGGCTGGCAGCACCGAGGTCGAACTGACCAACCGCTCCACCTCGATCAAAACGCTCGAATGGGAGCGCATCCACGAAACCCTGGCTGAGACGGGCTTCAACATCTCCGAAACGGCGCGCCGCCTGGGCATGCACCGCCGCACCCTGGCCCGCAAGCTGGAGAAGCAGCGGGTCAAGTGAGCAGCGTCGAAGCCATGGCTTCTGATGAGCTGTTTTAGCCCCCCGCCCAGCCTCGGGCGTTTCCCCAACGGACTCGCCCCTTGATCAAGCCCGTGTCGAGGTAGCCGACCACCCCGAGCCGATATCGGCCCGTCCGAGAAACGCACACCTCACCAGGTCGGCATCCGCTCCAAAAACAAAAAAGGGGGCCCAAAGCCCCCTTCTCTCTTCACAACCCTGCCTGCGTCACATGAACACAGGCGGGGCTGAGTCAGCCACCTCAAGCGCGGCTGGCGCGCTTGCGGTCCTGTTCCTTCAGGTGGCGCTTGCGCAGACGCACCGACTTGGGCGTGATTTCGACCAGTTCGTCGTCCTCGATGAATTCAACGCCGTATTCCAGCGTGAGTTCGATCGGGGGCGTGATCTTGATGGCGTCTTCCTTGCCGCTCACGCGGAAGTTGGTCAACTGCTTGGTGCGGGTGGCATTGACCACCAGATCGTTGTCGCGGCTGTGGATACCGACGATCATGCCTTCGTACACCGGGTCGTTGGCCTTCACAAACATGCGGCCACGGTCGTCCAGCTTGCCCAGGGCGTAGGTGAAAATTTCACCATCGTCCATGGAGATCAGCACGCCGTTCTTACGGCCACCGATTTCACCCTTGTGGGGTTCGTAGCTGTCGAAGATGTTGCTGATCAGGCCAGAACCGCGTGTCAGGTTCAGGAACTCGTTGGTGAAACCGATCAGGCCACGGGCCGGGATGCGGTATTCCAGGCGGACGCGACCACGGCCATCGGGTTCCATGTTGACCAGCTCGCCCTTGCGCTCGCCCAGGGCTTGCATCACGCCACCTTGGTGGCCCTCTTCGATGTCGGCCGTCACCATCTCGATCGGCTCGTAGCGCACACCGTCGATGTCGCGGAACACCACACGCGGCTTGGACACGGCCATTTCATAGCCTTCGCGACGCATGTTTTCCAGCAGAATGGTCAAGTGCAGTTCGCCGCGACCCATGACTTCAAAGATACCTTCTTCGTCGGTTTCCTTCACGCGCAGGGCCACGTTGTGTTGCAGTTCCTTTTGCAGGCGGTCCCAGATCTGACGGCTGGTCACGAACTTGCCTTCACGACCGGCCAGCGGCGAGGTGTTGACGCAGAAGTTCATGGTCAGGGTCGGTTCGTCAACCTTCAGCATGGGCAGCGGAGCCGGGTTGTTCACGTCGGTCACGGTGACGCCGATACCGATGTCGGCAATGCCGTTGATCAGCACGATTTCGCCCGGGCCGGCTTCAGTGGACTGGACGCGGTCCAGGCCCTGGAAGGTCAGCACCTGGTTGACGCGGCCCTTGACGGCCTTGCCGTCCGGACCTTCCATGACCAGCACGTCGCTCATGGGCTTGAGCGTACCTTGGCTGATGCGGCCCACACCGATGCGACCCACAAAGGTGGAGAAGTCCAATGCCGAGATTTGCAGTTGCAGAGGAGCGTTCGGGTCACCCTTTTGCGACGGAACGTGCTTCAGGATGGTATTGAACAGGGCCGACATGTCGGGGCCCCATTGTTCACCCGGAACGCCTTCTTCCAGCGAGGTCCAACCATTGATGCCCGAGGCATACACCACGGGGAAGTCCAGTTGTTCGTCGGTCGCGCCCAGCTTGTCGAACAGATCGAAAGCAGCGTTGACGACCTTGTCCGGGTTGGCGCCGGGCTTGTCGACCTTGTTCACCACCAGGATCGGGCGCAGGCCCAGGGCCAGTGCCTTCTTGGTCACGAAACGGGTTTGCGGCATCGGGCCTTCCTGGGCGTCGATCAGCAGCACCACACCGTCCACCATCGACAGGGCACGTTCGACTTCACCGCCGAAGTCCGCGTGGCCCGGGGTGTCGACGATGTTGATGTGGGTGCCTTCCCAGCTCACGGCGCAGTTCTTGGCCAGAATCGTGATGCCACGTTCTTTTTCGATGGCGTTGTTGTCCATCACGGTGTCCACGATTTTCTCGTGTTCCGCGAAGGTGCCCGACTGACGCAGCAGTTGGTCAACCATGGTGGTTTTGCCATGGTCAACGTGGGCAATGATGGCGATGTTTCGAATTTGTTTGCTCATTTCGTTTCCTCAGTACGGTTGCCTTCGCTTCCGTGGGTTCGTTCCATGTTTTCAAGAATCTGTTGGATCTCGATGGGGCTCAACAGCCGCTCCGGGATCAGCTCACCGGCCAACGTGTGGCCCACCCCCAGCAAAGCGGGCGGTTCATCACCGAACACCGCCACGGCCTGGGCATCAGCCCAGGCGCCTCGGCGGCGCATGCCGCTCAGAAATCGCCCCGCATTCTGACTGTCCAGCGTGACGCGGGTGTGATGCGTCAGCAAGGTCTGTACCGGCATCAGGCTGGCCAGGCGCTCGCCTTCGGGCAGAGCCTCCAGCGCTTCCAGGCTGACGCACTGGCCTTGGTCGAAGTCACCCGTCACGGTGCGGCGCAAGGACACGAGGTAGGCCCCGCAACCCAGCGCTTCGCCAATGTCTTCGCCCAGGGTACGGATGTAAGTGCCCTTGCTGCAACGGACCTCGATGCGCACCGCAGGAAACCCCTGCTCTGCCGAAACGTCTGTCAGTTGCAGCTCAAAAATGGTCACATCCCGCGCCGGGCGCTCAACATCAATGCCCTCGCGGGCATATTCGTACAAAGCCTTGCCGTCTTTCTTCAGGGCGCTGTGCATGGGCGGCACCTGACGGATCGGCCCCAGAAAGCGTTGGCGGACTGCCGCCAGTGACACCGGGCTGAGGCAGGCGGGATCGACCTCACGGGTCTCGATGATCTCGCCCTCACGGTCACCCGTGCTGCTGCGCTGACCCAGGCGGGCCACCGCCACATAGGTCTTGTCGGCGTCCAGATGGAGTTGGCTGAACTTGGTGGCAGCACCAAAGCACAGCGGCAGCACCCCGGTGGCCAAAGGATCTAGCGTGCCGGTGTGGCCCGCTTTTTCGGCGCGCAGCAGCCATTTGGCCTTCTGCAAGGCATTGTTGCTCGAGAGTCCGAGCGGTTTGTCGAGCAACAACACCCCATGCACAGGGCGCCGTTGCACCCTTGTGCGTGGCGCGTTCATGGGGTCAGTCGTCTTTCGCGCGAGAAGAGACCGCCTTGGCAATCAAGGCGTTCATGTCGGCCGCACGCTCGGTGGTGCGGTCGAAGTGGAAGTGCAGTGTCGGCACAGTGTGAATGTGCAGACGCTTGAACAGGCCGTTGCGCAGGAAGCCGGCGGCCTGGTTCAGCGCTTCCTCGGTTTCTTTCGGGTCGCCAATCAGGAGACTGAAATACACCTTGGCGTGCGCATAGTCGGGCGTCACCTCCACAGCCTGCAGGGTGACCATGCCGACACGCGGATCTTTGAGTTCGCGCGCGATCAGCTCGGTCAGATCGCGCTGGATCTGATCGGCCACCTTGAAGCTGCGGTTAGGGGTGCTGGATGCCTTGCGTACCATCGTCTTGCTCGGGTCGTCGCCTCACGCTCACAGCGTGCGGGCGATTTCCTTGATCTCGAAGAACTCCAACTGGTCGCCCACGGAGATGTCGTTGTAGTTCTTGAGCTTGATACCGCACTCGAAGCCTTCCTTGACTTCGCGGACATCGTCCTTGACGCGCTTGAGGGACTCAAGCTCGCCAGTGTAGATGACCACGTTGTCGCGCAGCAGGCGGAAGCGTGCCGAGCGGTTGACCATGCCAGAGGTGACCATACAGCCAGCCACCGTGCCGATCTTGGAGGCGACGAACACAGTGCGGATTTCGGCCGTACCGATGACTTCTTCCTTCTTGTCCGGCGTCAGCATGCCCGACATCGCTGCCTTCAACTCATCGACGGCGTCGTAAATGATGTTGTAGTAATGGATGTCAACCGAGTTGCCTTCGGCCGTCTTGCGGGCGCCGGCATCGGCACGCACGTTGAAGCCGATCACGATGGCCTTCGATGCGATGGCCAGGTTGATGTCGGATTCACTGATCGCGCCCACAGCGGCGTAGACCAGTTGCACCTTGACTTCGTCGGTGGAGAGCTTGAGCAGCGAGGCAGCCAGGGCTTCCTGCGAACCCTGCACATCGGCCTTGATGATGATCGGCAAGGTCTTGACTTCGCCTGCCGACATGTCGGAGAACATGTTCTCCAGCTTGGCGGCCTGTTGCTTGGCCAGCTTGGTGTTGCGGAACTTGCCGGCGCGGTAGGTGGCGATTTCACGGGCACGGCGTTCATCCGTGAGCACCATGAATTCATCACCGGCCTGAGGCACTTCGGTCAGACCCTGGATTTCAACCGGGATCGACGGACCTGCCGACTTGATGGCGCGGCCGGCTTCATCGAGCATGGCACGCACACGACCGTAGGTCTGGCCAGCCAGCACCACATCACCCGTCTTGAGCGTACCGGACTGAACCAGCACGGTGGCCACGGGGCCACGGCCCTTGTCGAGCTTGGCTTCGATCACCAGGCCCTTGGCGTTGGCATCAACCGGGGCCTTGAGTTCCAACACTTCAGCCTGCAGCAGCACCTGTTCGAGCAACTCATCGATGCCCGTCCCCATCTTGGCCGACACCGGCACAAAGGGAGACTCGCCACCGAACTCTTCAGGCACGACTTCTTCAGCCACCAGCTCGCTCTTCACGCGCTCCAGGTTGGCATCCGGCTTGTCGATCTTGTTGATGGCGACCACGATCGGTACACCCGCAGCCTTGGCATGCTTGATGGCTTCCTTGGTCTGCGGCATCACGCCGTCGTCGGCAGCCACCACCAGGATGACAATGTCGGTGGCCTGAGCGCCACGGGCACGCATGGCCGTGAAGGCCTCGTGGCCCGGGGTGTCCAGGAAGGACACCATGCCGCGCGGGGTTTCCACGTGGTAGGCGCCAATGTGCTGGGTGATGCCACCGGCTTCGCCAGAGGCCACCTTGGTGCGACGGATGTAATCCAGCAGCGAGGTCTTGCCGTGGTCGACGTGGCCCATCACGGTCACGACAGGTGCACGAGGCAGTTGTTCGGCGTCCTGGGCTGCCACGTCTTCGTCGGTGAAGGCTTCCGGGTCATCCAGTGCGGCCACGATGGCCTTGTGCCCCATTTCCTCGACCACGATCATCGCGGTGTCCTGATCCAGCGGCTGGTTGATGGTGACCATCTGACCCAGCTTCATCAAGTGCTTGATCACCTCGGAGGCCTTGACCGCCATCTTGTGGGCCAGTTCGGCCACGGTGATGGTTTCAGGCACGTGCACTTCGATCACACGTGCTTCGGCCGGTGCCTGCTGCTGCTGGTCATCGCGGCTGTCGCGGTCATTGCCACGGCGGCCACGCGGACCACTGCGCCAACTGTTACGACCCACGCCACCACTGCTGTCGCCGCGGGTCTTGATTTCTTTCTTCTTGGCCGGATCGCCCGCCCAGCTGGAGGACAGCTTGGCCGACTTGACTTCCTTGTTGCCACCAGGGCCTGCGGCAGGTGCCGGAGCGTTGGCCGTGCGGGTGCCCGCACCAGCGCCAGGTGTTCCGGCAGGCTTGTGCAGCGTGCCCTTGACGCCAGCCTTGGCATCGGCCGGCTTGGCCACCGGCTTCGGCTCCTCGGGCTTCTTGGCCACGAGAACCTTCTTGGGGGTGGCCATCATCGAACGGATGGCGGCCGCTTCGGCCTCGGCCTTGCGGCGGCGCTCGCTCAGGTCGGCAGCACGGGTGGCCTCTTCTTGAGCGCGGGCCCGGGATTCGGACTCAGCCTTCTCACGTGCAGCAGCAGCGGCGGCACGCACGGCAGCGGCAGCTTCGGCCTGCTCCTTGCTGGCCACTTCCTTCTCAGCCATGGCTTGGGCCCGACGGGCTTCTTCCTGGGCGGCATAGGCGGCGGCACGCTCTTCGGCTTCGCGTTCACGACGCTCCAGCTCTTCGCGCTCACGGCGCTTGGTCGCCAGCTCGGTTTCCTGATCACGGATCTGCTCGGCCTGGCGACGGGCTTCTTCCTCACGGCGGCTCAGGTCAGCGTTGTGTGCGGTTTCAGCGGCCGTGGGCGGCACATCCTGCTCCACCACAGCGGCGGATTCAGGGCGCACGTCTTCCTCGCGCTGGATGAAGGTGCGCTTCTTGCGCACTTCCACCTGAATGGTGCGCGCCTTGCCAGTGGCATCGGCTTGCTTGATTTCGCTGGTCGACTTCTTGACGAGCGTGATCTTCTTGCGATCCACAGCCGTGGTGCCGTGGCTTGCTTGCAGAAAACTCAGCAGCTGCTGCTTGTCGGACTCGGTCAGGTTGTCGGAAGAGGAGCGCTTGGAAACGCCCGCCGTGCGAAGCTGCTCGAGCAGGGTTTCAGGGGACTTCTTGAGTTCGTTAGCGAACTCGGCGACAGTGGTACTTGACATATTTGGTTCTTGCCTCCATGACCATTACTCTTGACCCGCGAACCAATGTTCGCGTGCCTTCATGATCAAAGCCGTGGCTTCTTCAGGGGTCTGGCCGGTGATGTCGGTGAGTTCATCCACCGCCAGATCCGCCAGTTCGTCGCGGGTATGGACCCCGCCAGCTGCCAGCTTGCCGATCAATTCGGGGCTGAGGCCCTCGAGATCACGCAAGTCCTGGGAAACTTCGTCAACGCTCTCTTCACGAGCGATTTCCATGGTCAGCAGAGCATCCTTGGCCCGCGAACGCAGTTCATTCACCGTGTCTTCGTCGAAGCTTTCGATCTCCAGCATTTCCTGGATCGGCACATAGGCCACTTCTTCGAGGCTGGTGAAGCCTTCAGAAATCAGGATCTCGGCGATTTCCTCGTCGACATCCAGCTTTTCCATGAACAACTGGCGCGTGGCCTGTGTTTCATTGGCTTGTTTCTGAGCCGATTCGGCTGCATCCATGATGTTGATCTTCCAACCCGTCAGGTCAGAGGCCAAGCGCACGTTCTGACCACCGCGGCCGATGGCGATGGCGAGGTTCTCTTCGTCCACCACCACATCCATGGCGTGCTTTTCTTCGTCCACCACAATCGACTGCACGTTGGCCGGGGCCAGTGCACCGATCACGAACTGAGCCGGGTCTTCGCTCCACAGCACGATGTCGACGCGTTCACCTGCCAATTCGTTGGTCACGGCATTGACGCGGGTGCCGCGCACACCAACGCAGGTGCCGATCGGGTCGACACGCTTGTCGTGCGACAGCACGGCAATCTTGGCGCGGGAGCCGGCATCACGGGCGCAAGACTTGATCTCAAGCAGGCCTTGCTCGATTTCAGGCACTTCCTGACGGAACAGTTCGATCATGAATTCGGGCGCCGAACGCGACAACACGATCGGAGCACCTCGCAGGGTCAGATCGACTTCCATGATCATGGCGCGGACGCGGTCGCCATTGCGCAGGTTTTCCTTGGGGATCATCTCGCCACGACGCAGACGGCCTTCGACACGACCCGACTCGACGATGATGTCGCCCTTGTCCATGCGCTTGACCGTGCCGACAAAAATCTTGTCGCCACGCGACATGAAGTCGTTGAGCAGCATTTCGCGCTCGGCGTCACGGATCTTCTGGAGAATCACCTGCTTGGCTGCCATGGCGCCAATGCGGCCGATCGGCACCGAAGGAACGGACTCTTCGATGTACTCGTCGAGTTCGATGTCAGGGATCTGTTCCTTGGCTTCGAACAGCAGGATTTCCTGGTCAGGCAATTGCAGACCGGCCTCATCGGGCACCACGTGCCAGCGGCGGAAGGTTTCGTAATTGCCCGTGTCGCGGTCAATCGCCACGCGAATGTCCACCTCGCCCTCATAGAGCTTCTTGGTAGCCTGGGCCAGTGCCGATTCGACGGCACCAAAGACCACATCACGCTCCACATTCTTTTCGCGCGAGATGGCTTCGACCAACATCAACAATTCGCGATTCATGTCACGACTCTCCTATCCAAAACGATGCAATGGGGGTGCTGGCAGATCGCTCGGCCAAGCACCCGTTCAAGCAGACGGCGCTTCCTGCGGGGAAGCGCGCCCTTTGAAATCGACGATGGGCGCCAGACGGGCTTCGCGAAGCTCATCAAGCGTGAAACCAAGCACCTGCAAGGGCGCAGGCACGCGCTTCTTGCTGATCTTCTGCCCAGGCTTGACCGCCGGCTCATCACGCCAGACGATTTGCCACTGGGCCGGTGCTTCGGCAGATTCGACACGCTCCAGCGTGCCGCGAAATTTCTTGCGACTCGCGCTAACCAGGCCACCGGCTGCGGCGCCCATGGGGCTTTTCAAGGTGATGTCGATGATCTCGCCCGCAAAACGCACGAAATCCTGTTCGTTGCGCAACGGCCTGTCCAGACCGGGAGAGGAGACCTCGAGACGCCGATAGTCCACATCTTCGACTTCAAGAGCGAATTGCAGTTGGCGAGTGACTTTTTCGCAATCTTCGACCGTGACATACACGGGCGGCAGGGCTGCGGCTTCGGGAGACCAGGGCAGATCAATGGTGATGCGTAGCAAGCCCGATGCGGAGCGCTCGATCTCCACGAGGTCATAACCCAGTCCAGTTACGGTTTGTTCGACGGTTTGCTGTAGCGCCACGTTGATCCGGATGCAACCTGTTAAGAGGTGGTCAGTGGCGCCAAAAGCCAGGTTCACACCAGGGCACAAGCACCACACCAAAAACGATTAACCAAAAAAAACGGGCGGTAATTACCCGCCCGTTTGGTCGTGAAGCCCTTATTGTAACGTCTAAAGTGTTGATTTGCAAAGGTTTCAGCTTTAGTTTTTGCACGAGGCGGGATCAGTGCATACCGTATCGACGCCCAGCACCCCGCGCACCCTTTGCCACAAGGCCTTTGCTTCGGCATCAGTCCTCGGAACGCGCCCCGGATCGGCCTGGAATCCACCCAGCAAACGCGCCAGAACTTCGGGCTGCGGAGGCAAGGCGCCGAAGTGGTGCACCTCAGTGCCACAAGCGATCAACAAGGTGGGAAAGGTCTCCACATCCACGTCGCCCATGACCTCCGCTTCGTCTTCAATGTCCACCCAATGAAAGGCAGCTTCAGGATGGCGCACCGCAAGAGCACGGAATCCTGCCGAATACTCCTTGCAGACCCCGCACCAACCGGCACAGAGACAAACCACAAACCACTCTGACATCGACACCCCCAGTTTGGCCGGATGGTAGCGCAAACTTTTGCAAGTTCATGATCCATGGGCCGCATTTTCAATGCGCAGTTCCGCCGTCGCGAAGAACATCCAGAGGCAGGACTGGCGGCGCGGCGTTTCCCCAGGCATTGCGCACATAGGACAACACAGCAGCCACCTCTTCGTCACGCAAGACCAGACGAAAAGGCGGCATGCCATGCGGCCGCGGGTTGTCCAGCGTACTGGGTCCATACCCACCCTCCAGCACCGTACGCACCAGATTGCTGGTTTGCGGCATCAGCACAGCCCGATTGCCAGCCAACGCGGGGTAGGCCCCCTTGACGCCCTGCCCCTGCTCACCATGACAGGAGGAACAATGGCGCTCATAGAGCTGCCCCCCTGGACCCGCCGCAGCGACAGAAGGCACATGCACCCGCCCCCCCTCCGCCGAGGAGGGCAAGTGTCCAGACGCCTGCGAAGATAGCTCCAGATAGGACGCCATGGCGCGCAAATCCTCCGGACTGAGGTACTGCGTACTGCGGAAGACGACTTCGGCCATGGGGCCGGTCACCACGGCAGCTGCGCCCGCGCCCGATTTGAGCACCTTCACCCACTCTTCACCCCTCCCAGCCGCCACCCCAGCCTGCTCCACATCCATGAGTGACGGGGCATACCACCCCTGTCCAGGCAGACGGTACCCCGCCAATTCAGCGCCAGGGCGATAGCCACCCAGGGCATCTCGCGGAGTATGACAAGCACCGCAATGACCCAATCCCTGAACCAGATAGGCACCGCGGTTCCAGGACGGGCTTCGATCGGGCAGGTCCTGCCAGACTGCGGGACGGAAATACAAGCCGCGCCAGAAAGCCAGCGCCCATTGCGTGCGGTAAGGCCAAGCCAAATCATGAGGCCGATTTTCACGAGTGACTGGCGGAATCGTTCTCAAAAAAGCCCACAAAGCCATCGCATCCTCTGGCGTCACCCGACTGAACTCAAGGTACGGGAACGCAGGATTCAGCAGGCGCCCATCGCGCGAACGCCCGTGCCTTAGAGCCCGCCAGAAATCGTCCGCCGTCCAACGCCCCAGACCCGTCGCTGGATCGGATGTCAAGTTGCTGGAAAACACACGCCCGAACGGGGTTTCGATCGCTCGCCCCCCGCCATATATCGGGCCACCTTGTGCGGTATGGCAAGCTGCGCAATTGCCTGCCCTGGCCAGATAGGCACCCCGGGACACCTGATCGGCAGGCAAGGCCTGTTCACCCCCCCCAGACAGGACAGGCAAAGCCTCCGCCGGATCGCGCCAACCCATCCAAAGCAGCGCAGCAAACACCGTCAACACCGCCCCACAAACCAACGCCGCGACCCAAATCAATCGCCTCATGACGCCTCCCTCACGCTCAGGCCACCACATTTCAAAGGCAGGGGCTGAGGCAGACTCTTGACCGCCCGAGCATTCGCAGGCAACGGCTGAGCGGCCAGCCATGCCGATACGGCGCTGACCTCGTCAGCACTCAGCATGCGTGCGACACGAGCCATGCAATCAGGAGCCAAAGCCTGTCGCTGCCCCGTCTGCCATGCGCCCAACTGGCTGTTGAGGTAATCCCGAGGCAAACCAAGCAGGCCAGGCACCGCCGGCTGCAAACCCGTCATCGCCGGGCCGTGGCATTGAACACAGGCCGGCAAGCCGCGTGCACCATCGCCCTGCTGAACCAGGCGTTTGCCACGCTCCAGCTGCACGGCATCCACCTGCGGTGGACGCGGTGCCGGATAGGGGATCTCCAACTCGGCAAAGTAGCCCGCCATCTCCGCCAGGTAGGCGTCGCTGAGGTGCTCCAGCAAACCGGACATCAGGGGATAGCGTCTGCGACCCTCCCGGAAATTCAACAACTGATGGTAAAGGTAGCCCTGCGGTTTGCCCGCCAAGCGAGGAAAGTACCCGTCCGGAGTGGCCCGCCCTTCGCGGCCATGGCAGGCCGTACAGGCCTGAAGACGTGCAGCCATCGAGTCCGGAGGTGGCACAGCAGAATTCGACATCGGGGCCGGCGCACCACCATTCGGCTTCTGAGCCCATGACAAGGCCGATGCCAGCAAGATCACACCCACAAGGGCCTTAAACCACCAATCACGCTGCACCAGCCACCTCACTCGCCTTGAATCAAAGATACAAAGCACTCTAACGGGCGCCGACCAAAGCACCCATAGCAGAAGCCCGATAAAAGACCGGATCAGCGCAGAGCCGCCAACGCACCCATGACCTTGGCGCTGCCACGATTTTCGACCAGCAGCCAGAACAGGTGACCGCAAGCCAGGCTGCTCATCAAGGCCAAGCCCATCCCAAGGATGTTGACCCAGGGCTGGGTCGGAAACCAATGATGCCAAGCGGCGTTGAACAACAGACAGATGGGAAAGTGAATCAAGAAAACCGAATAGGAAATTCGGCCCAGCCAAGCCAACAAACCATGATGCAGCCAATGCCAGGAACCGCGCAGCAACACCACGCCAAGCAACATCGAAGTTGCCAAGGCAATGGCAATGCGAATGCGGAACTCCAGCATCAACGCCAGACCACCGACCGCCGCCAGAGCAGCCAGCCACAACCAAGGATGACGGCGCCCCGAAGCCCAACGCGCCATCATCCCCAGCGCGTAGGAGCCGAAGAAATAGAGCCCAGTGACATCAAACCCGGCATCCCGATTGAAGAACAGCAGCGAAGCAAGCATGAGCACGCTGGTGAGACTGACCACCCAGGCCGTCAGGCGCGATCGTGCCACCACATCATGGGGATCCATGGGCCCGGCCAGCTTCTGACCCATCCAGAACAACAACACCGCCAGGCTGTACAACTGCAAATCGATGGCCACATACCAGACACCCGCAGACAGCGCCTCATGCCCCAGCCAGTTATGCAACATGAACACATGCGAGATGACACGCCAAAAATCAGGCGCCGACGGCACCGACTCATGGTGCAACCATGGCCTGATCAAAGCAGCCATGACGATGGCCAGCAGCAAGGCGGAGACATAAGGGATTGCCAGGCGAAGATACCGCTGCCAGACAAGGGAGAAAAGAGGAACACGCTGCCCAGAACGGGCAAAGCGGGACAGTTGGCCTGCCGTGAGAAAACCAGCCATGACCAAAAACACCTGAACAGCCAGGCGACCATAGTCATACAGCCAACTGATGAGGGCCGGCGCAAGGGCCAGCGCCACATCCGACATGGGCCCATAAAAAGCCAGATGGTGACTCACGATGAGCACACAGGCGACGCCTTTGAGGGCGTCCACCAGAGGCATTCGATTGACAGCACTAGAAGTCGTCATGACGGCCCATGAAAAAAGCCAGCCCCACGGGCTGGCTTGGGTGTCTTTGGTGGGACGTGCGGGGGTCGAACCCACGACAAACGGATTAAAAGTCCGCTGCTCTACCAACTGAGCTAACGTCCCAACAGCTTTTTCAAATTTTCGATATCTGAATCAGCGAAGCCTCAGATTATATCGTGTTTTTTGACCGTTTAGAACTCACGGCAGCCAATTGATCCAAAACCCAGCCTGCCGCACATTGTCCGAACGTGGCGGTCACGCTAACCACCGACCCATAGCCATGGCAATTCAAGGATCCGTCGCCAGCCAACTGGCACGATGGATCCGGGGGGGCCACTGCCTCGCGACTGAACACGCAGGCCACACCCATGCGCTTACCATCCTTGGGCGCCGCATGCTCGCGGCGCAAGCGGTATCTGAGTTGAGCCAGCAAGGGATCGTGGGTGGTCTGGCTCAGGTCGTCAATGTCCACCAGATGAGCCTGACGCTTGCCACCGGCTGCACCCACCGAAATGAAGGGCACCGACTTTCGCCGGGCCCAGGCGGCCAGCGCCGTCTTGGTTTTGACCTGATCACAGGCATCGATCACCGCAGAAGCCCCGACAGGCCACAAGTCATGCCAATTCTCGGGGGTCACGAAATCCTCCACCCGATGCACGACACAGCCCGGATGGATGTCGGCGATGCGCTCGGCCATGGCGTCCACCTTGGCCTGCCCCACCGTGGCACCCAAGGCATGGATCTGGCGGTTGATGTTGGACTCGGCCACATTGTCCAGGTCGATCAAGGTCAGCTCAGCCACGCCACTGCGCGCCAAAGCCTCGGCTGCCCAGGAGCCCACGCCGCCGATGCCTACCACCACCACATGGGCCGCGCGGATGCGCGCGGCACCCTCGACACCGTACAAACGCGCCAAGCCGCCGAAGCGCCTGTCGAGGTCAGGCTCAAGGCCCTCCAGCAGGTCGGCCACAGGCTTACTTCAAGCGGGCGATGCGGTCACGTGCTGCCGTGGCAGCCTCGGACTGCGGGTACACCTTGACCAAGTCTTCCAAGGTCTTGCGGGCAGCCTTGGCGTCCTTCAACTCGGTCTGGCAGTTGGCAATCGACAACGCGGCCTCCGGCGCCCGAGGAGAATCGGAGGCCACGCTCAACAGCGTCTTGAAGTTGGCAATGGCCTCTTTGTAATCACGTGTCGCGTACTGCGCGTTGCCCAACCAGAACAAGGCCGTCGGCATATAGCCGCTTTGCGGATAGCGACGGATGAAATCAGCAAACCCGCTCTGCGCCTGAGGGAACGCCCCTTGCCTGAATTGTCCCAGGGCAGCCTCGAAGTCTTTCTTTTCGGCCGGATCCACCTGGAACTCGCGACCGTCCACCGTCACCTTGACGGGCTCGAAGCGCCGCAGGCGGTCATCCACGCCCTGGGCAATGTCCTTCTGCCGACGCTGCATCTCGGCCACGTCACGTGCAAGTTGCTCGTTCTGGCCACGCAGACTGGCCTGTTCAGCGCGCAAAGTCTCAATCTGCGCCTGCAGATCCAACAGACTGCGGCGCAGTTGGGCCAGGTCTTCTGCAGCACGGGACGCTTCATCGGCTTGGCGGCGGGTCTGACCGTCCACCTTCTGACGCAACTCGATGATGGCCTGACGAGCCTCATCGTCACCGAACAGCGCAGCCTGGCTGGGCTGCGAGACCAAGGCCACGCAGGCCAATGCCACGCCCGACAAGGTGCGGGCCACAGGGTTCATGGAGCAGCGCATGGCCATGCTCAACGGTAGGTGATTTCAACGCGGCGGTTCTGTGCCAGCGAGGCCTCGTCGGCGCCCAGAGCCACCGGCTTTTCCTTGCCAAAGCTCACAGCCTCAAGCTGCGAATCAGACACCCCCAGCAAGGTCAGAGAACGGCGCACCGCTTCGGCACGCTTTTGGCCCAGGGCCAGGTTGTATTCGCGGCCGCCACGCTCATCAGTGTGACCCTCCAGGTTCACCTTGCGGGCCGGATTGGATTTCAGGAAACGGGCATGCGCATCCAGCAAGGCCTGGAACTGCGGCTTGACCACGTAGCTGTCGTAATCGAAATAAACCAGACGCTCAACACCGACCGGGCCTGCGGCCTTGCTGTCCGCACCGTTCAGGTCCACCCCCTTGACACCGCTTTGTGACGTGCCAGAGGCATTGCCGCTGGCATCTGTCGAACCTGTGGTGCTGGTGGCGCTGCGGTCTTCGACCGGGGCCGGGTCCAGCTTGACGCCGGAGCTGCAACCCGCCACCAGCATGGCGGCCACCAGGGCGATGGAGAAACGTTGGCTCATGAAAAACTCCTGAATGATGTTGATCTGTCAATCTGTAGGGCCTGCCGTGCACAAGGCATCGTCAAGCTCAATTCTTCTGGAAAGGGGCCCAGTCGGGTTCGCGGATGTCGCCGCCCTGCCCCGCCAAGCGGGCTTTGATCTTGCCATCGAGCGTGGTCGTCATCAGGGCTTCACGCCCCCCTTGCTGCGTTGCGTAAACGATCAGCCGGCCGTTCGGGGCAAAGCTGGGGCTCTCATCAGCCTGGGTATCGGTGATCGCGTTGACGGTGCCCGACCCAAGATCCATCACATGGAGCTTGAAAGCGCCTGACACCCGCGAGATGTACGCCAGCCATCGACCGTCCGGGCTCAGCGTGGGCGAAATGTTGTACCCGCCCGTGAAGGTCACCCGTTCAGCGGCCCCACCAGTGGTGGCCACACGGTAGATTTGCGGAGCGCCGCCGCGGTCGCTGACGAAATAGATGTAACGGCCATCGGCCGAATACACCGGCTCGGTGTCAATGCCATTGCTCTGCAAAAGCCGACGTGGCTCTCCGCCGTTGACCGAGTCAATGGTGTAGAGCTGGGAGCCCCCGTCGCGGCTCAGCGTGACAGCCAACTGACGTCCATCGGGCGACCAGGCCGGGGCACTGTTCGAGCCCTTGAAATTGGCAATCAGCCTACGCTTGCCACTGCCCACGTCATGCACATAGACCACAGGCTTGCGCGACTCGAAAGACACATAGGCCAATTGCCCTCCAGAGGGCGACCACGCTGGCGAAATGATGGGCTCAGGGCTGGTCAGGGCCGACTGGGAGTTCTCACCATCGGCATCGGCGACCCAAAGGTTGTATTTCAGACCCGCCTTCGTTACGTAGGCGATGCGGGTCGAAAAAATGCCTTTTTCACCGGTCAGCTTTTCATAAACGAAGTCGGCGATGCGGTGTGAGACAAGGCGCAGGTCGGCGGCTGGCACGGCATAGCTCTGGCCACCCAGATCCTGCCCTCGGACCACATCCCACAGCCTGAAGCGAACGTCATAGCGGCCGTCGGCCAACTTGGAGATGCTGCCGGTCACCAGCGAATCGGTATTGCGCTGCCGCCACAGGCTCACGTCCGGGCGGGAAGCCTCGTCCAACTGGGGCCCTGAGGCATCGATGGGGCGGAACTGTCCGCTTCGCTCCAGGTCGGCCGCAATGATGCCTGCCGGTCGCTGAGGCGTGCTGGTCTCGCCCCTGAAGGGCGCCACAGCAATGGGCAGTTGTGTCAGGCCCACGCCAGACACTTCGACGCGGAACTGGGCCATGGCTGGCATGGCCGCCGACAGGGCCAGCCCCGTCAGCAGAGCGCGCCGCGAGGCTTGGAAAAAAGGAGCTGAACCAGGGAGATCGTGGCGTTGGAGATTCATTCGCAGTGGTGGTCAGGTGACGACACGGGAATTGGTTGGGCGGCGGATGAAAGGCGAGTGGCACCGCGCCAAAGACCGTGATGTTACACACTGCCCAAGGGGCACTGTCACAAAGTGTGTACTTTACATGGTCCGCAGAGGTGTCAATCTGTATCAAGCGCGGGCCCTCATGGGGGCTCAGGCCGGGTCTCCATACCGCTCGGCCACGCGGGGGACCCGTAGAATCGGCCCCCAACATGCCCACCGATGATGCCAACCACCCTACTCTGCCCTTGCGCCAACGACTGGCGCGCCTGAACAGCTACTTTGGGCGCCAGCCCATGGCCTGGAGCATGGCCGTGCTGGCCACGCTGATCGGCGCCGGCACCGAACCCCTGATACCGGCCCTGATGCAGCCGCTGCTGGACCAGGGCTTTACCAAGGGCACTTTGCCGCTGTGGTTTGTGCCATTGGCACTGATGGGCTTGTTTGCCATCCGTGGCTTGGCTCAATTCATCGCCCAGTACGCACTGGCTCGCATCGCCAATGACGGCATGATGCGCCTGCGCAAAGACCTGTTTGATCGCCTGCTCAGCGCTGACTTGCGCCTTTTCCGCGAGCAAAGTGCCAGTGCACTGTCCAACACGGTGGTTTACGAGGTGCAGACCGGTGCCCAGTTGCTGGTGCAGTCCGCGCTGGGCTTCTCGCGCGACGGCTTCACATTGCTGGCCCTGCTGGGCTATCTGCTTTACCTGAACTGGCAGCTCACGCTGATCGTGGGAGTGGTCGTGCCGGGGGTGGCCTGGGTGATGAAAACCCTATCCAAACGCCTTTACCGCCTCACCAAGGCCAGCCAACAGGCCACGGATGAACTGGCCTATGTGGTCGAAGAAAACGTGCTGGCTCATCGAATGGTGCGCCTGCATGGCGCACAGCGTGGCCAGGCTGGGCGCTTTGAGGGCCTGAGTCAACGCCTGCGTGGCCTGGCCATCAAGGGAACGATCGCCTCGTCGGCCATGACGCCCTTGACCCAGTTGCTGTCGGCAGGCGCCCTGTCGATGGTGATCTGCGTGGCCCTATGGCAGGGGCGCCAGGTGGCTGGTGCGGCCAATGCGGCCATCACCGTGGGGGGCTTTGTGGCCTTCATCACCGCCATGTTGATGTTGATCGCCCCCATCCGGCGACTCGCCGATCTGGCCAACCCGCTGACACGCGGCCTGGCCGCACTGGAACGCGGACTGCGGCTGCTGGACCAGGTCCAGCCTGAAACCCAAGGTTCACACCAGGCCACCACGGTGCGTGGACACCTGGAACTGCAAAGCGTCTCGGTCAGTTACCACGCCGACAATCCGCCTGCCCTGGACCAGGTCAGCCTGCGGATCGAGCCTGGCGAAGTGGTGGCCCTGGTCGGTCCGTCGGGCTCGGGCAAGACAACTCTGGCCAATCTGCTGCCACGCTTTGTGAGCCCCAGCCAGGGGCAGGTACTGCTGGACGGTGTGGCCCTGCCCGACTGGAACCTCGGCTCTCTGCGCCATCAGTTCGCCCTGGTCAGTCAGGATGTCGTGATGTTCAACGACAGTCTGGCCAACAACGTGGCCATGGGTCAGGCCGTGGACGAAGCTCGTGTTCTGGCCTGCCTTCAGGCCGCCAACCTCGGCGACTACGTGGCCCGGCAGCCTGAGGGGCTGCGCAGTGTGGTGGGCCACAACGCACACCAGTTGTCGGGTGGGCAGCGCCAACGCCTGGCCATCGCCCGCGCACTGTACAAAGACGCACCGATCCTGATCCTCGACGAAGCCACCTCGGCCTTGGACACGGAGTCTGAGCGGCTGGTGCAAGAGGCCCTGAACCGACTCATGGCTGGTCGCACCACTGTGGTGATTGCGCACCGACTCTCCACCATCGAGCATGCAAACCGGGTGGTGGTGATGGCCGAGGGGCGGATCGCAGAACAAGGCACCCATGCGGAATTGATGGCCCGGCAGGGCCTTTACGCCCGTTTGCAGGCCCAAAGCGGCGGCGGGCACGGCATGAGCCCAAGCACCTCGCTCGACAGCCCACCTGAGCAGCCCAACTGAGCCTTTAGAGCGCCCCCGGCATGTCTGGAGCGCGCCCCCAACGCCCCCTTCATCCTGAAAACTGGCTGGGTGGGCAGCCTCTTAAACCGATGCAGATAACATTTAGAGTCTTATGAACAAGCTGAACTGTGGGCTGCTGGAGCCTTCAAGCCGCAGGAGCCAAGTCAGACTTGGCGCGAATCCGCAGCCCTGCAAGAACCGCGTGGTTTGGGGTTCTTAGGCACCATCGGGGCGTGCCCCCGAAACACACTCCCAACGTACCTGAAGCATGCCCTTGAAACCCACCCCCGGTGCCAGCCACTGCATGGGGCGGGCGCACACCGGCTCGATGCAAATGAATTGGAGTGCCTCGTGATCAGGCAGGTCTGACAGGCCCCGGGCCCCTTCCAGCCCTGGATTCCAGACCATCCACTGCGTGAAGCCGCTGGCCTGCAGGTACAAGGTGTGGGTCGAGGTCTTCAGCTGCAGTGAGGGAAGCCCCTCGAACAGGTACTCCATGCCCTCCGGCCCAAAGCGCCAGGGCTGAGCCTGGGGTGGCAAGGGCTGACCGGACAGGTTGTCCAACCCCGGTGTGGCCTCCAACCCCAGCAGCTCGCAAGCCTCCAGCGAGGACACTGCCCAATACGGATGAAGGCCACCCCCCCATTCAAAACCCGTCTGCCCGGTGTTCTCCACCTGCCAATTCAGATTCAAGGCCTCTCTGTCCAGGGTGGCAATCAGGCGCAATCGCGCTGCGTGCGGCCATCCATCCAACTGGTCTGGCAGTACCTCCAGGCAGTAGCTCAGAGAGTCAGGCTCGGCGCGCTCCAGCGTCCAACGCTGATGCCGGGCAAAGCCGTGCTTGCGCCCCGGGCCAAACTGCGCGAACTGCGGAAACAGCAAAGGCACGCCCCCACGCGCCGGCTGGTCGGCCAAACTCAAGGGGCTGAGGTACAGCAGAGACAATCCCTGTGGGGTGACTGCCTGCAGCAACTGCGCCCCCAAAGCCTGGTGGCGCAAGCCCTGCGCATCCTCCTGACCGTTCAGCATCCCGGGCCTCACAACAGCACAATGTCGTACTGATCCTGCCCCATGCTGCCTTCGGCCTGCAGCGAGATCGGTTTGCCGATGAAGTCCGACAGGCCGGCCAGGTGCTGGCTTTCTTCATCCAGGAACAGATCGACCACCTGCGTCGATGCCACCACCCTGAACTCGCGGGGATTGAACTGCCGCGCCTCCCGCAGGATCTCCCGCAGGATGTCGTAGGTCACGCTGCGGGCCGTCTTCACCTGCCCCGAGCCGCGGCATTGCGGGCAAGGTTCGCACAGCATGTGGGCCAGTGATTCACGGGTGCGCTTGCGCGTCATCTCGACCAGGCCCAGTTGCGAAAAGCCCCCGATCATGGTCTTGACCCGGTCCCGGCCCAGTTGCTTGCGAAACTCCGCCAGCACGGCCTCACGGTGGTCATCACGCACCATGTCGATGAAGTCGACGATGATGATGCCGCCCAGATTGCGCAGCCGCAATTGACGTGCAATGGCCTGGGCCGCCTCCAGGTTGGTCTTGAAGATGGTGTCGTCAAAGTTACGCGCCCCCACAAAGCCACCGGTGTTCACGTCCACCGTGGTCAGGGCCTCGGTCTGGTCCACGATCAGGTAGCCCCCCGATTTCAGGTCCACCCGCCGCCCCAGGGCTCGCACAATCTCTTCCTCCACCCCGAAAAGGTCAAAGATCGGCCGCTCGCCCTTGTAATGCTGAAGTTTGCCTACGGCCGAAGGCATGAACTCCTGCCCGAAAGCCAACAACTTTTCAGACTGTTCTTTCGAATCGATGCGGATGTTCTGGGTCTGCTCGCCCACCAGATCGCGCAACACGCGCTGCAGCAAGTTGAGGTCTTCATGCAGCAACGAAGCCGGTGGCAGACGCACCGACGCATCCTTGATGCGGGCCCAGGTCTTGCGCAGGTACGCAATGTCGTCGGCCAACTCCGCATCGCTGGCATCTTCGCCATT
Source organism: Curvibacter sp. GW821-FHT01G03 (assembly GCF_059422285.1). Taxonomy (NCBI): domain Bacteria; kingdom Pseudomonadati; phylum Pseudomonadota; class Betaproteobacteria; order Burkholderiales; family Comamonadaceae; genus Curvibacter; species Curvibacter sp. GW821-FHT01G03. The sequence goes on along the minus strand of NZ_JBWKWP010000005.1, from coordinate 189,642 downwards.
GGTCCGCAGGATGAATCCGCCGCCGCCTCCGGTGGCCTTCTCGCCCACCAGCGCCTGCAAGCGGCTGCGCAAGGCCTCCCGCTCGCCGACCGGGATTTTCTGAGACACCCCAACGTGCTCGTCCTGTGGCAAGAACACCAGCAGACGCCCGGCAATGCTGATCTGGGTGGACAGGCGGGCGCCCTTGGTGCCAATGGGGTCCTTGATCACCTGCACCATCAAGGCCTGGCCTTCAAACACCTGGCGTTCAATGGGCACGGCTGGTTGCGCCTGTCGCGCGGGCGGCGCCTCACCTTCGGGATGCTTTTGCCAGACATCGGCCACGTGCAGGAATGCCGCGCGCTCCAACCCGATGTCGATGAAGGCGGATTGCATGCCAGGCAATACGCGGGTGACCTTGCCCAGATAAACGTTGCTCACCAAGCCCCGCTCCAGCGAACGCTCGATGTGCAGCTCCTGCACAGCGCCGTTTTCGATCACGGCCACGCGGGTCTCCTGGGGAGACCAGTTGATCAGAATGTCTTGTTGCATGGCTTGGCTTTTTCCTCAAAGTCAGGCCGGGCAGGCCTCAAAGTTTCCAGCCGCACTGGCGCAGCAGTTCGGCCGTCTCAAACATCGGTAGCCCCATGATGCCCGAATAACTTCCGCTCAACTGCGAGATCCACGCCGCAGCGCGGCCTTGTACTGCGTAGGCCCCGGCCTTGCCCAACGGCTCACCACTGTCCACGTAGGCCTTGATACGGGCCGGCGTGAGTTCAGCAAAGGTCACCTTGGAGGTGCTCAGCGCCGCCATGCGACGGCGGCCTTTTTGAATGGCCACAGCCGTCAGCACCCGGTGGGTCTGGCCAGACAGCGCAGCCAGCATGCGCCGGGCATGGGCGGCATCATCGGGCTTGCCAAAAATCTCCCGGCCCAGGGCCACCGTGGTGTCAGAACACAACACAGGCGCCACCGGCAGGCCTCGGCGTTTGAGCCGGGCCAAGGCGGCATCCAGCTTGAGGCCGGTCACACGCTGCACATAGGTGGCCGGCGCCTCGCCAGGCAGCACAGCCTCGATGGCTTCGGCATCTTCGCCAAGGTCACCATCGGTATTCGGCAGGAGCAACCGATGCGACACGCCCAACTGCTCAAGCAACTGGCGCCGACGCGGGCTCTGGGAGGCAAGGTAGATGAATTCGGGGTTGGCCATGGACAGGCTCCAGCCAGGTTGACACGGAACAGGGCGCAGCCAAGGCCACGCCCCGGAAATCACTCGCGGTGATAAGGGTGGCCAGCGTTGACCGACCAGGCCCTGTAAAGCTGCTCGATCAGCAGCACGCGCACCATGGCATGAGGCAGCGTCAGGTCGGACAAACGGATGCGCTCATGCGCAGCCTGACGAAACGCGGGCTCCAGGCCATCGGGCCCCCCGATGATCAAGGCCACGTCGTCGCTCGCCAGCTGCCAGCCTTTGAGCTTGGCGGCCAGCGCCACGGTGGTGAGCTGGGTGCCCCGCTCATCGAGCGCCACCACACGGGCGCCCTTCGGAATGGCCGCCTCGATGCGCTCACGCTCGGCCGCCAGCAGGGTTTCAAGCGTCTTGGAGCTGCGGGGCTCAGTCTTGACGGCCTTGAGCTCGACCTTGAGCTCAGGGGGGAAGCGCTTAGCGTAATCGTCCCAGGCTGTCTGAGCCCAATCGGGCACGCGCTGCCCCACCGCCACGATCACCAGCTTCATGCCTGGCGATCCATCAAGCCTTGCTGGGCTTCTTGCGCGGGGCCGGTGCAGCAGCCGCCTTCTTGGCTGCCGGCTTCTTCGGTGCGCCCACCTTGATCACCTTGAGCGGAGCCTTCTTGGCCGCCGGCTTGGCCGTGCTGGTCTTGGCTGCGGTCTTGGTGGGTGTTTTTGCAGCCGTCTTGGCAGGGGCCTTGACCGCCGTCTTGGCGGGTGCGCGGGTTGATGTCTTGGCAGGTGCCTTCTCAGCCACAGGGGCGCCCTTCAAGGCTTTGGTGGCCTTGGCAGCAGCCTTGGCCGGGGTGGTGGCGGCGGGCTCGGCGGTCTTGGCAGACTTGGCGGCCGTCTTCTTGGCTGCAGCCTTCTTGGCCGGCGCCTTGGCACCTTCTGCGGCAACCGGCTTGGGCGCACCCAGTTTCAGACGCACTGGCGTCGCGCCCCAGATCTCTTCCAGGCGGTAGTACTGGCGGATCGCGGGCTGCATCACGTGGACCACGGCTGCGCCGCAGTCAACAATGATCCATTCGCCGTTTTCTTCGCCCTCGGTACGGGGCTTGTTGAAGCCGGCCTCACGCACGGCATCGCGCACGCTGGAGGCCAGGGCCTTGGTCTGGCGGTTGGAGGTCCCGGAGGCCACGATCACGCGCTCAAACAGCGGCGAGAGGGCTTCGGTGTTGAAAACCTGGATGTCTTGGGCCTTCACATCCTCCAGGCCATCGACGATGGCCCGCTGGAGTTTCTGGATGTCTTTTTTAGCGGAGGAGTCCGTGGAGGTGGTCATCAGGCGGATTTGTAAAGATGATGTTGTTCAATATAGCGCGCAACGCCAGCGGGAACCAGATGTTCGATGCCCAGGCCTTGTGCGACGCGCGACCGGATGTCCGTTGCACTCACGGACATGAGGGGCCACTGCAGAGGCTCCCATCGCCCTCCCGGGAGATCTTGAAGCTCAGTTTGACCGCCGGCCGCAGCACTTTGCTCACGACCAGCTACCGAAATTATAGCTTTGCGCAAAATCTCATCGTGGCGATGCCACTGGCCAAAGGCCCGGGCCTGGTCGGCACCGATGATCAGCACCAGCTCGTAGGCCGGATATTCGCGCTTCAGTTCATCAAGCGTGTCCACGGTGTAGCTGGGGCCGGCGCGATGAAATTCACGCTCGTCCACCACCACCCCGGGCAGGCTGGCGAAGGCCAGTCGGGCCATCGCGAGTCGATGCTCGCCTGGCGACAAGCCGGCCCGGTGCGCGGCCTGCCCCGTGGGCAGAACATGCAAGCGCGCCAGGCTCAGTTGCTGCAGCGCCGCCTCGGCCAAGGCGACATGGGCCCGGTGAGGCGGGTCGAATGCCCCGCCGAACACCCCCAAACGGGGCTGTTTCAGGGTCAGACCCACGCCTGGCGCACCAGAAAGTGCTCGTACAGGCGCGCCTCAGCCGTGCCCTCTGCCGGGGTCTGCTGGTAAGCCCAACTGGCCAGCGGCGGCATCGACAACAGGATAGACTCGGTGCGCCCACCCGACTGCAGACCAAAGTGGGTGCCCCGGTCCCAGACCAGATTGAACTCCACATAGCGCCCACGACGGTACAGCTGAAACGCGCGCTCATGCTCGCCATAAGGCGTGCTCACCCGGCGCTCAACGATGGGCAGGTAGGCCTGCAAAAATGCATCGCCCACGGCCTGCGTCATGGCCAGGCTCTGATCAAAGCCAAGTTCAGCAAAATCGTCAAAAAAGACCCCGCCCACGCCACGCTGTTCGTTGCGATGCTTCAAGAAGAAATACTCATCGCACCAGGTCTTGAAGCGAGGGTACTTGTCGTCGCCAAAGGGGGCGAGCGCATCCTGGCAGGTGGTATGAAAGTGCCGTGCATCCTCATCAAAACCGTAAAAGGGCGTGAGGTCCATGCCGCCGCCAAACCAGCACACCGGCGCCTTGTCCGCCGGAGTGGCAGCAATCATGCGCACGTTCATGTGCACGGTCGGGACATAGGGGTTGCGCGGGTGGAACACCAGCGACACGCCCATCGCCTCGAAGGGCGCACCGGCCAGCTCCGGGCGGTGCTGGGTGGCCGAGGGCGGTAACTGCGGGCCACGCACGTGCGAAAAGCCGCAGCCGGCGCGCTCAAACACCGTGCCGCCCTCCAGGATCTTGGTCAGGCCATTGCCCTGCAACTTCTCGCCGGCAGGTTTGTCCCAGGCGTCGGCCAGGAAGCGGGCTGCGCCGCCCCCGGCTGTTTCCTGGGCTTCGATCGCTGAGGTGATGCGATCTTGCAGTCCCAGCAGCCAGGACCGCACCGAGGCCACGGCGTCGTGTGCGGCCTCCATCAGCTCTTCACCGCCCGGTGACCGATGTCACGACGGTACTGCGCACCGTCGAAATGAATGCCCGCCGCCACCTCATACACGCGCTGCTGTGCCAGCTTGACGTTGTCGGCCAAGGCCGTCACGCACAACACTCGCCCGCCGGTCACGCGCACAGCACCGTCTTGCAGCTCAGTGCCCGCATGAAACACCACAGCATCGTCAGCCTCAGCCGGCAAACCGGTGATGACATCGCCCTTGCGGGGGGTCATGGGGTAACCGTGGGCGGCCATCACCACGCCCAGGGCAGTGCGACGGTCCCATTGCAGTTCGATCTGGTCGAGCTTGCCATCGACCGCAGCGGCCAAGACATCGGACAGATCGCTCTTCAGGCGCATCATGATGGGCTGCGTTTCCGGGTCGCCCATGCGGCAGTTGAACTCCAGGGTCTTGGGCCGGCCCTGGGCATCAATCATCAGGCCGGCGTACAAGAAGCCGGTGTAGGGGATGCCGTCCTTTTCCATGCCGCGGATGGTCGGCAGGATGATTTCGCGCATGGCGCGGGCGTGCACGTCGGCCGTGACCACCGGGGCCGGCGAGTAGGCGCCCATGCCGCCGGTGTTGGGGCCTTCGTCGCCATCCAGCAAGCGTTTGTGGTCCTGGCTGGTGGCCAGGGCGGTCACGTTCTTGCCATCGCACAGCACGATGAAACTGGCCTCTTCGCCCTGCAGGAACTCTTCGATCACCACGCGGGCGCCACCATCGTTGTGCACCACGCCAAGCTTGTTGTCGAGCAGCATGAAATCGATGGCTTCATGGGCCTCGGCGGCCGTCATGGCCACCACCACGCCCTTGCCGGCAGCCAGGCCATCGGCCTTGACCACGATCGGTGCGCCCTTGGCGTCCACATAGGCGTGGGCCAGTGCCGCATCGGTGAAGCTCTCGTATTCAGCGGTCGGAATGCCGTGGCGCTTCATGAAGGCCTTGGAGAAGGCCTTCGAGCTTTCCAGTTGGGCCGCCGCCTTGGTCGGGCCGAACACCCGCAGGCCGTGGGCGCGGAATTCATCCACCACCCCGGCGGCCAGCGGGGCCTCAGGGCCCACCACGGCCAGACCGATCTTCTCGGCCTGGGCCCACTCACGCAAGGCCTTCACATCAGTGATGGGCACGTTGATCAGGCAATTGTCGAGGGCCGTGCCGCCGTTGCCGGGCGCCACATAGACCTTGTGCACCTTGGGCGACTGGTTGAGTTTCCATGCCAGGGCATGTTCGCGGCCACCGCCGCCAATGACTAATACTTTCATGGTGCTCACAGTGCAGCGTTGTGGTAGACCTCCTGGACATCGTCCAGGTCTTCGATCATGTCGAGCAGTTTTTGCATCTTGGCGGCGTCGTCGCCGGTCAACTCGATGGTGTTCTCGGCGCGCATGGTCACTTCGGCCACTTCGGGCGTCAGGCCGGCGGCCTCCAGGGCGTTCTTCACGGCCTCAAAGTCAGCAGGTGCCGTCAGCACCTCGATGGCGCCGTCGTCGCCCGTGATCACGTCTTCGGCCCCGGCCTCCAGGGCCAATTCCATCAGCTTGTCCTCGTCGGTGCCCGGCGCAAAGATCATCTGGCCGCAGTGCTTGAACTGGAAGGCCACCGACCCTTCGGTGCCCATGTTGCCGCCGTACTTGCTGAAGGCGTGACGGACATCGGCCACGGTGCGGACACGGTTGTCGGTCATGGTGTCGACGATGATCGCAGCGCCGCCGATGCCATAGCCCTCGTACCGGATTTCCTCGTAGCTCACGCCTTCGAGGTTGCCAGTGGCCTTGTCGATGTTGCGCTTGATGGTGTCGGCCGGCATGTTGGCGGCCTTGGCCTTTTCAACGGCCAGGCGCAGACGGGGGTTGGTGGTCAGATCGCCGCCACCGGCACGCGCGGCCACCATGATTTCACGGATGACGCGGGTCCAGACCTTGCCGCGCTTTTCGTCCTGACGACCCTTGCGGTGTTGAATATTGGCCCATTTACTGTGTCCAGCCACGGGAGATTCCTTATTAATTGTTTAATCTATCGGGACCGATTTTACTTTTCGCCCACCCCACCATGGCCGACCCGATCCTGATTGCCCAAAATGCCCACGCCCAATGCACTCTGCTGCCCGGCCTGGCCAACCGCCACGGACTGATCACAGGGGCCACCGGCACCGGCAAGACTGTCACCCTGCAAACCCTGGCCGAAAGCTTTTCCCGCATCGGTGTGCCGGTATTCATGGCCGACGTCAAGGGCGATCTGACCGGCATCAGCCAGGCCGGCCAGATCAGCGGCAAGCTGGCCGCGGCGCTGAAAGAACGTGCGTTGCCCACGCCCGAATCCCAGGCCTGCCCTACCACCCTGTGGGACGTTTTCGGCGAACAAGGCCACCCGGTGCGTGCCACCGTGTCGGACATGGGCCCCCTGCTGCTGGGGCGCATGCTCAACCTCAACGACACCCAGTGCGGCGTGCTGAACCTGGTGTTCAAGATCGCGGACGACCACGGCCTGGCACTGCTGGACCTCAAAGACCTGCGCGCGATGCTGCAGCACGTGGCCGACAACGCCTCCGAATTCACCACCAGCTACGGCAACATCAGCGCCGCCAGCGTGGGGGCCATCCAACGCGGCCTGCTGCAGATCGAGACCCAGGGTGGCGAAAAATTCTTCGGCGAGCCCATGCTCAACATCAGCGACCTGATGCAGACCGTGGACGGCCGCGGCGTGGTCAACATCCTGGCAGCCGACAAGCTGATGAACGCACCGCGCCTGTATGCCACCTTTCTGCTGTGGATGCTGTCCGAGCTGTTCGAACACCTGCCCGAAATCGGCGACCCCGACCAACCCAAGCTGGTTTTCTTCTTTGACGAGGCCCACCTGCTGTTCAACGAGGCACCCAAGGTGCTGGTCGAGCGCATCGAACTGGTGGTGCGCCTGGTGCGCTCCAAGGGGGTGGGGGTCTATTTCGTCACCCAGAACCCGCTGGACATCCCCGACACCGTGCTGGCCCAGCTCGGCAACCGCGTGCAGCATGCGCTGCGCGCCTTCACACCGCGTGACCAGAAGGCCGTCAAGGCCACCGCCCAGACCATGCGGCCCAAAGCCGGCCTGGACATCGAGGCCGCCATCACCGAGCTTGGCGTGGGCGAGGCCCTGATCAGCCTGCTGGATGCCAAAGGTCGCCCTTGCGAAACCGAGCGTGTCTATGTGCTGCCCCCCGGTAGCCAGATCGGCCCGATCACCCCGGCGCAGCGACAGGTCTTGCTGGCCGGGTCGCTGGTCGCTGGCGTCTATGAAAAGGCCGTCGACCGGGAATCGGCCTACGAAGTGCTCAAGGGCCGCACCGCCAGCGCACCGGCAGCACCAGCCCAGGGATCGGCCAAACCCACCCTGCCCGGCCTGCAGCCGCAGGGCGGCCAGGCCGGCAGTGCCGGCCTGGGCTCAGTGCTCAACGATGTGTTGTTCGGCACCACCGGCCCCCGTGGCGGCCACCACGATGGTCTGGCGCAGACCTTGGCCAAATCGGCGCTGCGCACCATGGGCACCACCGTAGGCAAGGAAATCATCCGCGGCGTGCTGGGCGGCATTTTTGGCGGCAAGAGCCGCTGAGCCCCACGAAAGCCTCCCCATGACCGAACTGCTCCTGCCCACTTACGCCGATGTCGAGGCCGCCTCGGCCCGTTTGGCCGGCCACGCCAACCGCACACCGGTGCTGCGCTCGCGCACGGCCAACGAGGCCCTGCAAGCGACGCTGTTCTTCAAATGCGAAAACCTGCAGCGCATGGGCGCCTTCAAGTTTCGCGGCGCCTTCAATGCGCTGAGCCGCTTCAGTGCAGATCAGCGACGTGCCGGCGTGCTGGCCTTCTCGTCCGGCAACCACGCCCAGGCAATCGCCCTGTCGGCGCGCGAACTGGGCATGCCGGCGGTGATCGTGATGCCCGCCGATGCGCCCGCGGCCAAGCTGCAGGCCACCCGCGGCTATGGGGCCGAAGTCATCACCTACGACCGCTACAGCGAAGACCGGGACGCCATCAGCCGCCGCGTCGCTGCCGAACGGGGCATGACCTTGATCCCGCCATTCGACCATGCCGATGTGATCGCAGGGCAAGGCACCGCCGCCAAAGAGTTGCTCGAAGAGGTGGGCCCCCTGGATGTGTTGCTGGTCTGCCTGGGCGGGGGCGGCCTGCTGGCCGGCAGCGCCTTGGCCGCGCGGGCCCTGTCGCCCGACTGCCGCGTGTATGGGGTCGAGCCCGAGGCGGGCAACGACGGCCAACAATCGCTGCGCCGTGGCGAGGTGGTCCACATCGCCCCGCCCCGCACCATCGCCGACGGCGCGCAGACCCAGCACCTGGGGCAACTGACCTTCGGCATCATCCGCCGCGATGTCAGCGACATCCTGACCGTCAGTGATGCCCAACTGGTCGAATCCATGCGCTTCTATGCCGAACGCATGAAACTGGTGGTGGAACCCACCGGCGCACTCAGCCTGGCAGGCGCCCACCATGGCGGGCTGGACCTGAAGGGCCTGCGCGTGGGGGTGATCATCAGCGGCGGCAACGTCGACCTGCCCCGCTATGCCCAGCTGCTGAGCCAGGGCGTCTGAGCCACGGCACCGCAGGCTGCGGGCCTCAGCCTTGCACGGTGAGGGCCACCAGGCGCATCACCAAGGGCCGCACAAGCATCACACAGACAAAGGCCACCGGCATGGCCAGCGCGTAGGCGCGCAGTACGCGCCAGTGGTAATCGCCTCCCAGGCCCGAGCCGGCGGCGACGATCACGGCGGACATCAGCAAGGCCATGATGCCAGCCATGTAAAAAGCAAAAACCAGCGGCGTGAAACGTTTGTGCAGGCGCGGAATCCGGCGCCGCAGGCAGGTGTCCGTGGTGTGTGGCATGGTCAATTCCCTCAGGTTCAGTTCGATGGCTGGATTCTGGCCAGCTTCATCCCAGCGCAGAAGAGGGCTTGGCACACCGTCAGTCATCCTAAAATCTTTCGACTGATGACCATCATTCAAAAGACATGACCACCCCTTCCCTGCGCGGCATCGAGGCCTTCATCAAGGCGGTGGAAGGCGGGAGCATTGCGGCGGCAGGTCGCCAACTGGGCCTGAGCGCTGCCGCCGCCAGCCAGAGCATTGCCCGACTGGAAGCCGATCTGGGCACCCGGCTGCTGCGCCGCAGCACCCGGTCCCTGGCGCTGACCGACGAGGGCCAGATCTACTTTGAACGCGTTCGCCCAGTGCTCGGCGTGCTGGAGGACGCGCATGGCGAAATCGGTGCACTGCGAGGCGAGCCCCAAGGCCGCTTCAAGGTGGCCTGCTCGGTGGCTTTCGGGCGCCATGTGCTGGGGCCCTGGATCACCGGCTTCATGCAACGCTACCCGCGCCTGAATGTCGAGTTGCTGGTGGTCGACCGGCAGGTCGACTTCTTGCACGAGAACGTCGACGCCAGCATCCGCTACCAGCACATGCTGGAGCCCGGCCTGGTGGCCCGGCGCATCGCCAGTGCGCCGATCCACTACTGCGCCTCGCCAGCCTACCTGGCCCATCACGGGCAGCCCGCCACGCTGGAAGACCTGGCCAGACACCGCTGCCTGGCCTACCGCATGGCCATGGACGGCCGGATCATGCCCTGGCCGTTCATCCGGGAGGGTTTGCGCATTGAAGCCGCCTTTGAGCCCAGCCTGACCTGCAGCGACATCGACACCCTGGCGCAAGCCTGCCTGGCCGGTGCCGGCATCGCGCGCCTGGGCAGCTTCGTGTCCAACCCGCTGATTGAATCGGGCGAACTGATCCCGCTGTTCACCGACCCGGCCACAGCCCATGCCGCACCCGAGCCACTGGAGTTCTATGTGTGTTATCGCGACCGCCAACACGTGCCACCCAAGCTGCGCCTGTTCATCGACGAACTCAGCGAAGACTTGAGCCATCACCCGGGGCTGCACATGCCGCGACGCCCTGGCCTGCCCCCGCCCTGACTGCCAGGCCCACTCGGCCTCGCGGGGCGCCCGTTTCTTGACCATCTGATCAAATTTGGTGCCCCCCAGGCACCAGCCGAGTGCGCCTGCATGGTATTCTTTTGCCCCAGCCACCGCCCGCTGCGGGGGTGCGCCCTGGCCCGGCGTCCGCCTGGGCCCAAGGCCACCCGACAGCGGCCCCTCTTTGCCAAGCCCTGCAGGAGCCCTGTCACCCCATGCCACCGGTCTTCCCCCCATCCTGGCACAGCGCTTGCACTGATCACCCCGGTCCGGCCAGCGCTGCCGGCGGGCGTCCCTGACCTTTCACTGCACCCAAGCCCAACACCATGACCAACGTCCACGTCATCGACCACCCCCTGGTTCAGCACAAGCTGACCCTGATGCGCAACCGCGAGGCCAGCACCAACAGCTTCCGCCGCCTGCTCGGCGAACTGGCGAGCCTCATGACCTATGAGATCACCCGCGAACTGCCGTTGCAGGACGTTGAGGTTCAGACCCCCCTGGAAACCACCACTGGCCGCGTGATCGATGGCAAGAAGCTGGTTTTCGTGTCCATCCTGCGTGCCGGCAACGGCATTCTGGAGGGCATGCTCAACGTGGTGCCTGGCGCCCGGGTCGGCCACATTGGCCTGTACCGCGACCCCGACACCCTCAAGCCGGTCGAGTACTACTTCAAGATGCCCTCGGAAATGACCGAGCGCGACATCATCGTGGTCGACCCGATGCTGGCCACCGGCAACTCGGCCATTGCGGCGATTGAAAAGCTCAAGGCCCTGAAACCCAAGTCGATCAAGTTCGTGTGCCTGTTGACCTGCCCCGAGGGCGTGGCCGCCATGCAGGCCGCCCACCCCGACGTCCCCATCTACACCGCGTCGATCGACCGCCAGCTCAACGACCACGGCTACATCCTGCCGGGCCTGGGTGACGCGGGCGACCGCATCTTCGGTACCCAGTAAATACCGCCTACGGCCGCCACGACGGGCCGTCCGGGGCCTGCCGGGCCCGCTCAATTTTGCAACCCCCGCCAACTTTGCCAAAAGGAGCCTTCATGTCCCGTCGTTTCGCCCCGTCCCGCCGCCACCTGGTGGTGGCAGCCACCGCGCTCGCGGCTTCGGTTTCGTTGCCCGTCCTGGCCCAGACCAAGATCAAGGTGGCGGCCATCTACACCGTGCCCTTCGAGCAGCAATGGGTGAGCCGCATCCACAAGGCCCTGAAAGCCGCCGAGGCCCGTGGCGAGATTGAATACAAGGCCAGCGAAAACGTGGCCAACGCCGACTACGAGCGCGTGATGCGCGAATACATCGCCGGTGGCAACCAGTTGATCGTCGGCGAGGTTTTCGGGGTCGAGGCCGCTGCCCGCAAGGTGGCCAAAGACTCACCCAAGACCTACTTCCTGCTGGGCTCTTCGGGCAAGCCGCAGGCGCCCAACTTCAGCGTCTTCGACAACTACATCCAAGAGCCGGCCTACCTCAGCGGCATGGTGGCGGGTGGCATGACCCAATCCAACAAGATCGGCATGGTGGGCGGTTTCCCCATTCCCGAGGTGAACCGCCTCATGAATGCCTTCATGGCGGGCGCCAAGGAGGTCAACCCCAAGGTGACCTTCAGCGTGAGCTTCATCAACAGCTGGTTTGACCCGCCCAAGGCCAAGGAAGCCACCTTTGCCATGATCGATCAGGGCGCCGACGTGCTGTATGCCGAGCGCTTCGGCGTCAGTGATGCTGCCAAAGAAAAGGGCAAGCTGGCCATCGGCAACGTCATCAACACCCAGGACAAATACCCTGACACCGTGGTCGCCTCGGCGCTGTGGAACATGGAGCCCAGCATCGATCGCGCCCTCAAGCTGGTCAAGGAAGGCAAATTCACCGCCGAAGACTACGGCCCCTACTCGACGATGAAGCACAAGGGCTCTGAGCTGGCGCCCCTGGGCACCTTCGAGAAAAAAGTGCCTGCCACCATCATGAACAAGGTCAAGGCACGCGAGGCCGAGATCCTGTCCGGCAAGTTCACCGTCAAGGTGGACGACAGCCAGCCCAAGTCCAGCGCCAAGTGATGAGGCGGCCTGCCCCACCCAGCGTGCCTCGGTGGCGCAGCTTGCTGACGGCCGGCCTGCTGGCCGGCGCCCTCGCCGCGCCGCTGCAAGCGGCCCCCAGGCACGATGGCGTGCCGCGCACAGCCATCGTGTCTGCGTTCGAGCCCGAGCTGGTGCTGCTGCGCTCGCAGCTGCGCCAGCCCCGCGTGCAACGGATCGCCGGGGTCGAATTCACCACCGGCCAGTTGCAGGGCAAGCCCGTGCTGCTGTTTCTCAGCGGCATCAGCATGACCAATGCGGCCATGAACACCCAACGCGCCCTGGACCATTTCAAGGTGCGCCGACTGTTGTTCAGCGGCATCGCCGGCGGTGTCGACCCTGCCCTGCACGTGGGTGATGTGGCTGTTCCACGCCGCTGGGCCCCTTACCTCGAAGGGGTGCTGGCCCGCGAAACCACCCCAGGCCACTACCAGCCCCCGCCCTGGATGGACGACCTGGTCGGCCCGGGCTTCGGCCCCTTCGTGCCGCGCTCGGTCGAGGTGCGTTCCAGCCGCCAGGCGGGCACCGAGCGCAAAGCCTGGTTCGAAGTCGATGCGGCCCTGCTGGCCATGGCCGAGCGCATCGCCCAGACCCCGCTGCAGCGCTGCGATGCCCGTCAGCAATGCCTGAGCCAGGCACCCCGCGTGGTGGTAGGCGGCAATGGCGTTTCGGGCGCCGCCTTTGTCGACAACGCAGCCTGGCGCGAGTACGCCTTCAATACTTTCCAGGCGCAGGTGCTCGACATGGAAAGCGCCGCCACCGCCCAGGTGGCTTACAGCAACCAGGTCCCCTTCATTGCGTTCCGCTCCCTCAGCGATCTGGCGGGCGGCGGCGAGGGCGAAAACGAAATGCACACCTTCATGACGCTGGCCGCCGGCAATTCGGCGCGGGTTCTGCTGGCCTTTCTGGCAGCCCTCCATGACTGACACCCCCCACCCCGCCCCGGTGCTGCAACTGCAGGGCATCACCAAGCGCTTTGGCCCGCTGGTGGCCAACGACAACATCTCACTGAGCCTGAACGCAGGCGAGGTGTTGGCCCTTCTGGGCGAAAACGGGGCCGGTAAATCCACCCTGATGTCCATCCTGTTCGGCCACTACCGGGCCGACGAAGGCCACATCACCGTGAACGGTCAGCCCCTGCCCCCTGGCAATCCGGCCGCGGCCCTGGCCGCCGGCATCGGCATGGTGCACCAGCACTTCACGCTGGCCGACAACCTCAGTGTGCTGGACAACGTGATCCTGGGCACCGAAGCCCTTTGGCAGCCCTGGTCGGCCCGGGCCCGGGCCCGGAACCGCCTGATGCAGGTGGGTCAGCGCTTTGGCCTGACCGTCCAGCCCGCGGCCCGTGTGGGCCAGCTCTCGGTGGGCGAGCGCCAGCGCGTCGAGATCCTCAAGGCCTTGTACCGCGGCGCGCGCATCCTGATCCTGGACGAGCCCACGGCCGTACTCACCCCGCAAGAGAGCGAAGCCCTGTTCGACACCCTGGCCCAGTTGGTCCGAGAGGGCCTGTCAGTGATCTTCATCAGCCACAAACTGGCCGAGGTGCTGCGCGTCTCGCACCGGGTAGCGGTGCTGCGCGGCGGCCGCCTGGTCACCGAAGCCCCGGCTGCCGGAACCACCCAGGCTCAGCTGGCGCAGTGGATGGTGGGCCACGCCGTCTCAGCGCCCGAACGGCGCCCCGCGGCGGCGCCTGGCCCAGTGGCCTGTGAATTGCGCAACGTCAGCACACCGGCCGGTCAGCGCGAGCGCCTCAGCCAGGTCAACCTGCAATTGAGGGCGGGCGAGATCGTGGCCGTCGCCGGCGTCTCAGGCAACGGGCAACTGGCGCTGGCCGAACTGCTGTGTGGCACGCGCCGCGCCGCCCAGGGCGAGGTCTGGCTCAAGGGCCAGCCCCTGCAGGCCTCGCCTGCCTGGCTGGTCACCCAAGGGGTGGCACGGATTCCCGAGGACCGGCACGCTGTGGGCGTGGTCGGTGATCTGCCGGTCTGGGAGAACGCGGTCTCAGAGCGGCTTCGGCACCCCGTGTTCTCGCGCTGGGGCTGGGTGCGCCGTGCCGTGGCGCGACAACACGCCCAGCGGGTGATCGAGGCCTTCGATGTGCGCGGCGCCGGCCCCCTGAGTCCGGCCCGGGCCCTGTCGGGCGGCAACATGCAGAAACTCATCCTGGGCCGCGCCCTGCTGCCCCTGCCCGGCCAGACCGCCCAACAGGGGCCTTGCCTGATCGTGGCCCACCAACCCACCTGGGGCCTGGACATCGGCGCCGTGGCCTATGTGCAGCAACAGCTGCTGGCCGCCCGTGACGCAGGGGCCGCGGTGTTGTTGATCACCGACGACCTGGACGAAGCCATGGCCCTCGGTGACCGCATCGCAGTCATGCATCACGGGCATCTGAGCCCGGCCCACCCCAGTTCCCACTGGAGCCGCGACAGCATCGGCCTGGCCATGGCCGGCGGCCCGGTCGCGGCCCAGGCCTCGGAGACCCCATGAGACTTGAGAAACGGCACCAGGCCTCTCACCTGGCCCATGTGCTGGCCCCGCTGGGGGCCATCGCCTTCACCCTGCTGATCAGTGCCCTGCTGGTGCTGTGGGCCGGGGCCCCGGTGGGGCGCACCTACGGCCTGCTGGTTCAGGGGGGGGTCGGCTCGCTTTTCGCCTGGAGCGAGACCCTGACGCGCGCCACCCCGCTGATCTTCACCGGCCTCGCGGCCGCGGTGGCCTTCCGGGCCCGGCTGTTCAACATCGGCGCCGAGGGCCAGTTGTATGCCGGGGCCCTGGCCGCCGTGGCCGTGGGTGGCATGCACGACAGCGCCGGCTGGGCCTTGCCATTGCCGCTGCTGTTCACCCTGATGCTGCTGGCGGCAGCCGCGGCCGGCGCCCTGCTGCTGCTGGGGCCGGCGCTGCTCAAGAGCCGGCTTGGCGTGGACGAGGTCGTGACCACCCTGCTGCTCAATTTCATGGCCCTGCTGGGCGTGTCGGCCTTGCTGGACGGTCCCATGAAAGACCCCACCGCCCTGGGCTGGCCGCAAAGCGTGGCGCTGCAACCCGAGCTGGAGCTGTCGCGCCTGGTCGAGGGCACCCGGGTGCACACCGGCCTGTTGCTGGCGGCGGCCCTGTGCCTGGGCGTGTGGGTGCTGATGCGCTTTACCGTGCTGGGCTTTGACATCCGGGCCACGGGCGCCAATGCCCGCGCGGCGGCCTTTGCCGGGGTGGCGACCGGACGCACCGCTTTGCTGGTGGCCATGATGTCGGGGGCACTGGCCGGCCTGGCGGGGGCCGTCGAGGTGGCCGGGCGCACCAGCTATGTGACGCTGGACATGTCACCGGGCTATGGCTACAGCGGCATCGTGATCGCCATGCTGGCCGGCTTGCACCCTCTGGGAGTGCTGGTGGCCAGCATCTTTGTGGCCGGCGTGCAGGTAGGCGCCGACAGCATGAGCCGCGCCGTGGGCGTGCCCACCTACATCGCCGACGTGATCGTGGCGGCCTCGCTGCTGTCAGTGCTGGTGGCCACCCTGCTCACGCAATACCGGGTGCGCCTGAAATGACCGAACTGTTCGACATCCTGGCCCAACCGGCCTTCTGGGTGGCCGTGTTGCGCATCGCCACGCCCCTGATCTTCGGCACCCTGGGCGTGCTGCTGTGCGAACGTGCCGGCGTGCTCAACCTGGGCATCGAGGGCATCATGGTCGCAGGCGCCTTCGCCGGCTGGCTGGCGGTCTACCTGGGTCTGCCGCTGTGGGGCGGCGTGGCTGTGGCCGCGCTGACCGGGGCGGCCTTCGGCCTGTTGCATGCCGCGCTCACCGTGGGCCTGGCGCTGTCGCAGCATGTGGCGGGCCTGGGCATCACGATGCTGGCCACTGCGCTCAGCTACTACGGCTACCGGGTCAGCTTTCCCAAGGTGAACACGCCCCCCACCATCACGCCCTTCACGGCCATGGACGGGCTGGGCATTCCGGTGCTGTCGGCGCAGACCCCGCTCACCCTGCTGGCCCTGCTGCTGGTGCCAGCCCTGGCCTGGTGGCTGTACCGAACCCCATCGGGGCTGGCGCTGCGCATGGTGGGCGAAAACCCCCAGGCCGCAGAAGGCCAGGGCCTCAGCGTGGGCCGCACCCGCACGGCAGGCATCGTGGCCGGTTCGGCCCTGATGGGTGTGGCGGGCTCCTTCCTGACCTTGTCGGCCTTCAACGCCTTTTTCTTCAACATGGTCAATGGGCGCGGCTGGATCTGCGTGGCCCTGGTGGTGTTTGCCTCATGGCGACCCGGCAAGGCCTTGCTTGGCGCCCTGCTGTTTGCCTTCTTTGACGCCCTGCAGCTGCGCCTGCAGCAAGCAGGGGGCAGCGCCCTGCCCTATCAGCTCTACCTGATGCTGCCCTACGCCCTGTCGATCCTGGCCCTGGTGGTGGTGGCGCGCAAAGCCAGTTATCCCCAGGCCCTGATGAAACCCTACCGCAAAGGCGAACGCTGAGCCTGCCCCGGCGCCGAGCCTGCCCCACCGAGACTGCCCATGCTTGACCTCCTGATCCAACACGTGAACCTGCCGGACGGCCGCCGCGACCAATCGGTGGCGGTACAGAACGGCCGCATCGTCGAAGTGGCCGCGGGCCTGCAGGCCCCCGCCCATGAGACGCTGGACGGCCAGGGCCGGTTGCTGAGCCCGCCCTTCGTCGATGCCCACTTCCACATGGACTCCACCCTCAGTTACGGCCTGCCGCGTATCAACCAGAGCGGCACGCTGCTGGAGGGCATCGCGCTCTGGGGTGAACTCAAGCCTCAACTGACCCATGACGCCATCGTGCAGCGGGCCCTGAGCTATTGCGACTGGGCTGTGGCCAAGGGCCTGCTGGCAATCCGCTCGCATGTGGATGTCTGCGATGACCGACTGCTGGCCGTGCAAGCCCTGCTGGAGGTGAAAAAGACCGTGGCGCCCTACCTCGATCTGCAATTGGTGGCCTTCCCGCAGGACGGCGTGCTGCGCTCGCCCAACGCCTTGAACAACTTGAAGCGGGCCTTGGACCTCGGGGTTGAGGTGGTGGGCGGTATTCCGCACTTCGAGCGCACCATGGCGCACGGCGCCGACAGTGTGAAGCTGCTGTGCGAGTTGGCCGCAGAACGTGGCCTGCTGGTCGACATGCATTGCGACGAATCGGATGATCCGCTGTCACGCCATGTGGAGACCCTGGCCTGTGAAACGCATCGACTGGGCCTGCATGGCCGGGTCACGGGCTCGCACCTGACCTCCATGCACAGCATGGACAACTATTACGTCAGCAAGCTGCTGGCCCTGATGGCCGAGGCCCAATTGGGCGTGGTGGCCAACCCGCTGATCAACATCACCCTGCAAGGGCGCCACGACAGCTACCCCAAACGCCGCGGCATGACCCGGGTGCCCGAACAGTTGGCGGCGGGCCTGACCGTGGCCTTTGGCCACGACTGCGTGATGGACCCCTGGTACAGCCTGGGCTCGGGCGACATGCTCGAGGTCGCCAGCATGGGCTTGCATGTGGCCCAGATGACCAGCCAGGCGGCCATGCGCCAGTGCTTCGAAGCCGTGACCACGGCGCCGGCGCGCCTGCTGCACCTGGAGGGCTACGGCCTCGCCGCCGGCTGTCACGCTGACTTCGTGCTGCTCGATGCCTCTGATGCCATCGAGGCCTTGCGGCTGCGCCCGCCCCGCCTGCGCGTCTATCGCCGTGGCCGCTGCATTGCGCAGGCCCAACCGGCGATCAGTCAGTTGCATCTGGCAGGTCGACCGGCCCGCATCTCCAGCCTTCTCTGAATATCATTTGAATCATTTAAATTCGATTCACATGCCATAAAGCAGGGGTTTGACATCCATAAAATAACATTTAAGACAATTTGATCCTGCATTATTGACATTATTTGGGTTCATCTGCGAAGATGCTACCCAATGTGCAATAAATCAAATCAATTTGATCAAAAAAGCCATTCCACAAGCAACGGCTTGCGGAGGCTCCCATGGATCACGGCAACCTGCCTGAGCGGCGGCGCGCTGTGGCTCTACGGCATGGTGGCAGGCCAGGCCTGGTCCGCTTGGCTCGGCGGCATCAGCCTGCTCACCCTTTCCCTGGGGCAAGGGGCCTTGCAATGGCACCGGTCTCGCGCAAGCAGCACGCCCAACCCGGCACATCAGATGGCGGCCAGCCTCAGCCAGCGCCTGACGCAAGCCACCGAACGATGGACCGTGCACGTGCACAGTGCCCAGTCGCAAATGCGCCAGGGTACCGATGAACTGCTGCAGGGCTTTGTGTCCATCCTGGATCAGCTGGATCGCATCACCCAGCACCCCGACAGCAGCGCCCCCGGGCAGCAGTTTGAAACCCTCGGCCAATGCGAAGCTGAACTGCACGCGCTGATCCAGCACTTCAGTGTCTTTGTGGCCTCACGCGACCGCATGCTGGCCACGGTGCTGACGCTGAACACGACTTCGGCTGGCCTGCGCGGCATGGCCGATGATGTGGCCCTGATCGCCCGCCAGACTGGCCTTTTGTCGGTCAACGCGGCCATTGAGGCCGCCCGCGCGGGCCCCTCCGGACGCGGCTTTGCAGTGGTGGCGGCCGAGGTGCGGCGCCTGTCCAACGCCTCGGGCGACACCGGCAAGCGCATCGGCGACCAAGTCCAGGCATTCGGCGAGCAAGTGCAGCGCACGCTCGACGAAACCGCCAGCAGCACCGAGGCTGATGCGCACCTGGTCCACCGCTCGCAGAACACCATCGAATCGGTGCTGCAGCGTGTGAAGAGCACGGTGGACCTGCTCAGTCAGCGCGCCAGCGAGCTGGACGCCAGCAGCCTGGCGGTGCGTGGCCTGGTGGAACAGATGATGGTCTCGTTCCAGTTTCAGGACCGCGTGAATCAGATCCTGGACCAGGTGATGCAGTCCATGCACAGCGTGAACGAGCGACTGACCCAGGCCGCGACACAGGGCGACTGGCCCGATGACGCCGAATGGGAAGCCCTGTTGAGCGCAGGCTACACCACCGTCGAACAGCACCAGTTGCAGCTGGACCGTGCAGGCGCAGGCGACGCCACCTACTTCTGACCCCACCTCATTTCATCCCGAGACCCGCATGAGCAAGACCATCCTGATCGTCGACGATTCATCCTCCCTGCGCCAGGTCGTGAACCTGACCCTGACCCGAGCCGGCTACCAGGTGCTGGAAGCCGTGGACGGTGAAGACGCCCTGCGCCAGCTCGACGGCCGCAAGATCAATCTGATCGTCAGCGACGTGAACATGCCCCGCATGGACGGCATCACCTTCCTGACCCGTGTCAAACAACTCCCACGCTACAAGTTCACCCCTGTGGTGATGCTGACCACCGAAGGCCAGGCCGAAAAGAAGGAACAAGGCCGCGCCGCCGGCGCCAAGGCCTGGATTGTCAAGCCCTTCAGCCCTCAGGTGCTGCTGGACGCCACCGCCAAGCTGGCGTTGGCTTGAGGGGCCACCGCATGAACACGGCCTTCGAACTCCCGCCAGAGTTGACCATCTACACCGCCGACAGCACCCGCCAGGCG
This sequence comes from Curvibacter sp. GW821-FHT01G03, assembly GCF_059422285.1. Classification (NCBI taxonomy): domain Bacteria; kingdom Pseudomonadati; phylum Pseudomonadota; class Betaproteobacteria; order Burkholderiales; family Comamonadaceae; genus Curvibacter; species Curvibacter sp. GW821-FHT01G03. The sequence continues at coordinate 170,035 of NZ_JBWKWP010000005.1, read as the reverse complement.
CTGCTGAGCTGGCTGCAGGCCCGCCCAACGCAAGCCGCCAGCCCGGTCAGCCTGCAGGCGGCGCAGGTCGAAGAGGTCGACAGCGCAGGTCTGCAGGTTCTGGCCGCGCTGGCCAACACCCTGGCCGAGCAGGGCCAGACCCTGGAGCTACAGCGGCCCAGTGCCCGCCTGCGCGCCGGCCTGAGCGACCTCGGCGCCACGGGCTGGTTCCGGCTCGTTCCGCAGGAGATGCCCGCATGAGCACGAACGACGACGATTTCGACTTTCTGGCCGCTGCGCTGCCCGCCTTCATCAGCGAGGCGCGCGAGCAGGTCAGCCAGATCGAGCACCTGCTGCTGGAACTGGAAGAAGCACCCAGCGACCGAGAGAGACTGGACGCCCTCTTTCGCTGTGCCCACACCGTCAAGGGCTCGGCGGGCTTGTTCGGCCTGGAACAGGTGGTTGACTTCACCCACCACATCGAAACCCTGCTCGACCAGTTGCGCGAAGGCCGCCTGCAACTGACCGCCGCCCTGAGTTCACTGCTGCTGGCCTGCAGCGACCAGGTGCTGGCCTTGGTGAACCAGGCCGCGGGCGAAGCCACCGACGATGGCGAACAACGGGCCCGCCGCGAGGCCCTGGTTCAGCAATTGCAGGCCGCCCTGGTCATCGCCGAGCCATCAAGGCCATCGCCCGACGAGCGGGCAGCCAGCGCACCTGGCCCCGGCGCCGCGCCAGCGGCCCGGCCGGGCCGCTGGGTCCTGGTGGCCCGATTCGGGCGTGACTGCCTGCGCAATGGCATGGACCCGCTCAATGTCCTGCGCTATCTGGCCAGCCGTTCCGACATCCTGCAGGTGCACAGCGAGCGCAGCGCCATTCCGACGCTGGAATTGCTCGAACCCGAAAGCTGCTATCTGAACTGCACCATCACCCTGCGCTCGGAACAGCCTCAAGCGGCCATTGATGACGCCTTCAGCTTCATCCGCGACGATTGCGAACTGCAGCTCACCCCGCCCGAACTCGGCCTCCAGCGCACCCTGGACCAGCTTGAGACGCTGCCGGACCACCCTCGCCTGGGCGAGCTGCTGGTGGGGGCAGGTGCCGTCAGCGAAAGCCAGCTGGCCCACGGTCTGGCATGGCAGGCCGAGGTGCGCCAGCGGGAGAGCGAAGCGGACGCACCGCGCCTGGGTGAAATCCTGAGCGACCATGCGGGCGTCCCCCCTGAGGTGGTGCACGCCGCCGTGCAAAAGCAGCAACGCCCACGCGATCCGGCGCATGAGGAACAGCGCTACCTGCGCATTCCGGCCGACCGACTCGACGCGGTGATCAACCTGCTCGGTGAACTGGTCACGGCGGCCGCGGGTGCAGGGCTGCTGGCGGTTGAAACCCAGCACCCGGCCCTGGTCGAAGCCCACCAACTCATGGGCCATCTGATCCAGGACATCCGAGACAATGCCTTGCAATTGCGCATGGTGCCCATCGGCGGCACCTTCAACCGCTTCCGCCGCGTGGTACGGGACACCGCCGCCGAATTGGGCAAGGACGTGCTGCTCGAAATCGAGGGCGGTGACACCGAACTCGACAAAGCCGTGGTCGAGAAGATTGCCGACCCCTTGATGCACCTGGTGCGCAACAGCCTGGACCATGGCCTGGAGCCGGCGGCCGAACGTGCCCGCCAGGCCAAACCCCCCCAGGGACGCCTGACGCTGAGCGCACGCCATGACAGCGGCAGCATCCTGATCAGCATCCGTGACGATGGCCGGGGCATCGATCGCCAGCGCGTGCTGCAGCGGGGCCGGGAACGGGGTCTGGTCGAGGCGGGCAGCGAGCCGACCGATGCCGAGATCCTGCAGCTGATTTTCGAACCCGGCTTTTCAACGGCTGAACAAGTCACCAACCTGTCGGGCCGCGGCGTAGGCATGGACGTGGTGCGCCAAAACATCGAAGCCCTTCGGGGCAACGTGACGGTGTACAGCGAAGAAGGCCAGGGCACCGACATCGAGATCCGGCTGCCACTGACCTTGGCCATCATCGATGGCTTTCTGATCCGCGTCGCCGCTTCGCGCTTCGTGCTGCCGCTGGATTCGGTGGTTGAGGTGGTGGAAAGCCACGCCGCCGAGCCTGAAGCAGCCGAGCGCGGCAGCCGCTACTGCATGCCGTTGCGCGGCGAACTGCTGCCCGTGCTGCGCCTTCGCACGCTGTACGAACTGAACGAACTGAACGCCCCGCCGACCACGCGCGTCAGCATCGTGGTGGTCAAGGCCGGCCCGCACCGCTTCGGCCTTGAAGTCGACCAACTGCTGGGCCAGTACCAGACCGTGATCAAGCCCCTCAGCCGCCTGTTCCAGCGCCTGCGTGGCATCTCGGGCTCGTCCATCCTGGGCAGCGGTGAGGTGGCCCTGATCCTGGACACCCTGGCCCTCAACGCCCTGGCCACCCAACCCGAACACAGCCTGCGCACTGCGGGCAGCCGCGAGCCTGGCCTCGCCCATCCTCAAACATCCATCTCCATCGAAGGACCCGCCACATGAGCACCTACCAACCCACCCTGATGACCCGCCTGTTCAGTGGTGCCCAATTCGAGCAGCTCAGTACCGCCCTGGCGGCACAAGATCTGGCCCGCCAGGCCGCTGAGACCGAGCTGGCAGAAACCCGCGCCCGCCTGAAGGATGTGGAGGCCGAGCTCAAGGTGCGATGCAACATCATGGACCTGACCAGCATCGTTTCCGAAGCCGATCTGAAGGGCGACATCCTCAGCATCAACGACAAGTTCACCGAAGTCTCGGGTTACAGCCGCAGCGAACTGATTGGCGCGCCACACAACACCACGCGCCACCCCGACATGCCCAAGGAGACCTTCAAACAGCTGTGGTCGACCATCGGCCGCGGCAACCTGTTCCGCGGCGTGATCAAGAACCGCGCCAAGGACGGCACACCGTACTACGTGGACGCCGTGGTGGCGCCGATCATGGGCGACAACGGCAAGCCCCGCAGATACCTGGGCGTGCGCTACGACATCACCCAGTCGGAGATCGAACGCCACAACGCCTTGGGGGTGCTGGGGGCCATCGACAGCGCCTACGCATACATCGAATACGACCTGGGCGGCCACGTGCTGCACGCCAATGCCCGCTTCCTGAGCACCCTGGGCTACCGCCAGGATGAAATCGCCGGCCAGCACCACCGCATCTTTGTTGAAGACGGCCAGGGCCGGGCCCAGCAACACGAGCAATTCTGGCGTGACCTGAATGCCGGCCTGCACCAATCCGATGTGTACAAGCACCTCACCAAGACCGGCGAAGAGGTCTGGCTGCAGGCCGTCTACGCCCCCGTCAAGGATGAGATGGGCCGGGTGGTCAAGATCGTCAACATTGCCACCGACGTGACCGCGCAACGCCTGCAAGCCGCCGACTACGAAGGCCAGATCCTGGCCGTGGGCAAGTCGCAGGCCGTGATCGAGTTCGACATGGCGGGCAACATCCTGGGCGCCAACGAGAACTTCCTGCACACCATGGGCTACACCTCGGCCGAGCTGAAAAACCAGCACCACAGCCTGTTCATCGCGCCCGAAATGCGCCTGAGCCCCGAGTACCGCCTGTTCTGGGACAAACTGGGCCGCGGCGACTACGACGCCGGCCTGCACAAAGGCCTGGCCAAGGGCGGCCGCGAGGTGTGGCTGCAGTCCTCCTACAACCCCATCCTGGATTTGAATGGGCGCCCGTACAAGGTGGTGCTGTACGCCACCGACACCACCGAACAGGTGAATGCCGCCCGCATGCTGAGCCGTGCGGTCGAGGAAGCCCAGGAAGTGACTTCTGCCGCCCGGGCCGGCGATCTGTCGCAGCGCATTCCCCTGGCCGGCAAGCAGGGTCCGATCGCGGTGCTGTGCGAGGGCGTGAACTCGCTGATGGAAACCACCAATGTGATCTTCGAAGATGTGAGCCGAACCTTCGGCGGGCTGGCAGCCGGCAACCTGTCGCAGCGCATCGAGCGCGACTACACGGGCCTGTTCGGCCAGGTGAAGGATGACGCCAACGCCACCTGCGAAAAGCTGGGCCAGATCATCGAGGATGTGGGCCGCGTGCTCAGCGGCATGGCCAACGGCGATCTGACCCAGCGCATCGAACGTGATGCCGAAGGCACCTTCAATCAACTCAAGGACGATGCCAATGCCACCTGCGAAAAGCTGGCCGGCATCATCGAAGAGGTGCGCACCGCCGCCCAGGCCCTGGGTGGTGCAGCCGGCCAGGTGAGTGCCACGGCCCAGTCGCTGTCGCAGGCCGCCAGCGAACAGGCGGCGTCAGTGGAAGAAACCACGGCCTCGATCGAACAGATGTCGGCCTCCATTGCGCAAAACAGCGACAACGCCAAGGTGACCGACTCGATGGCCACCAAGACCTCGGGCGAGGCCGAGGAAGGGGGCCACGCGGTGGTCGACACCGTCAAGGCCATGAAGCAGATCGCATCCAAGATCGGCATCATCGACGACATCGCCTACCAGACCAACCTGTTGGCCTTGAACGCTGCCATCGAGGCCGCCCGCGCTGGCGAACACGGCAAGGGCTTCGCCGTGGTGGCCGCCGAAGTGCGCAAACTGGCCGAGCGCAGCCAGGAGGCCGCCAAAGAGATCGGCGATCTGGCTGGCAACAGCGTGTCCACCGCCGAACATGCCGGCAAGCTGCTGGACGCGATCGTGCCCTCGATCAAGCGCACCTCGGACCTGGTGCAGGAGATCACGGCTGCATCTGAGGAACAAAGCACCACCGTCAATCAGATCGGCAGTGCCATGAACCAGCTCAGCAAGGCCACGCAGCAAAACGCCTCGGCCTCGGAAGAGCTGGCCGCCACCTCGGAGGAGCTGTCCGGCCAGGCCGAGCAGTTGCAAGACGTGATCAGCTTCTTCAACGTGGGCGAGCCCGAGGTCGCCGCAATGCCGGTGCGACGCCCGGAGCTGGAGAACCCCAAGCGCCGCCGCCTGAGCGACGCCGCGGCCATGCCCCGCGCTGCGCAGTGGGAGCACCGAAGCGAATTTTCGGCCTTACTGATCGCCGCTCTACCCCCAAAGGCCACTCATGAGTATTCGCCAAGCCTCCAGCCGCACCGAAGCGGCGCCGCCGGCCGCTGCCGCCCAGTTTTTGACGTTTGTCCTGGGCGACGAGCTCTACGCCATGGACATCCGCACGGTGCGCGAGATCATCCAGCCGGTGGCCATGACCCCGGTGCCGCTGATGCCCGTGTTCGTGCGCGGCGTGATCAACCTGCGTGGCGCCGTGGTGCCCGTGATCGATCTGCAGGCTCGCCTGGGCAAGGCACCCGCCACCCTGGGCAAAAAGACCTGCATCGTGATCTTTCAGACCGCCTTCGAGGCCGGCACCATCGAGCTGGGCCTGCAGGTGGACTCAGTCAACGAGGTGATCGACATCCCGGCGCACGACATCGAGCCGCCGCCCCCCTTCGGCAGTTCGATCGAGCGCGAATTCATCCGGGGCATGGGCAAGGTGGCGGGCCGCTTCCTGATCATCCTGGAGCCTGACAAGGCCCTGGACATCGATGCCATGGCCAGTCTGGCCCCGGCGGCATCACCCGCCCTGCGTCACTGAGCATCGAACATGCCCCAACTCAGCGATGCCAGTTTCAAGCGCATCAGCGCGCTGCTGCATGACAGCATCGGCCTGTCTTTTCCGGAGCACAAGAAAGCCCTGGTGTCCTCACGGCTGGCCACGCGACTGCAGCGCCTGGGCCTGGCCGGATTCGACGACTATGCCGACCTGCTGGACAACCCCGAGGAGGGAGCAGAGTTCCAGATGGCGGTCGATCTGTTGACGACCAACGAGACCTACTTCTTCCGCGAGCCCTTGCACTTTGAACTGCTGTACAAGCAATTGCTGACCCGGCCACCGAAAGGGCCGCTGGCGATCTGGAGCGCCGCCTCTTCGTTCGGAGACGAGGCTTTCAGCCTGGCCATGCTGCTCAGCGAGATGCAGACCAGTGGGCAGTTGCCGGTCAACTGGTCGATCACAGCCAGCGACATCAGTCACAGGGTGCTTTGCGCGGCGCGTGACGCCATCTACCCGGTGGAGCGACTGCGCTTTGTCAGCCCCGAGCGCCTACGCCGCCATTGCCTGCGAGGTGAAGGCCCGGCCGAAGGTCAGGTGCTGATGAAGCCGGCGTTGCGGGCACATGTACAGTTTGGTCAGTTGAACCTGACCCACCGCTTTTCGGGCCTGGGCCCCTTCGACGCCGTGTTCCTGCGCAACGTGCTGATCTACTTCGACGCGGCCACCAAACAGACGGTTGTTGATCGGGTGCTGGGCACACTGAAGCCGGGAGGCCTCTTCCTTGTCGGCACGGCCGAGGGGCGCCCCCCTTGTCGCACCCCATTGCAGGTCTTGGCACCCGGCGTCTTCCGCAAGCCATCCTGAAGCCAGCATGACCGACACAACACCTGCCGTGCCGGGGCCTGGCGCTCCCGCATCGATCCATGGCATTGCTGGGCCTCAGCAGCCCCCGCGCCTCCAGTGGCTGCATCCCGGTGACGTGGCCATGGCCGAGCGAGGCGAGCGGCTGGATACCCTGCTGGGCTCCTGCGTGGCCGTGCTGCTGTGCGATCCGCAGCGCACCGTGGGCGTGATGTGCCACATCGTGCACGCCGTCAACCGGCGCGGTGCCCACCCCGGGGACACCCGCTACGGCCCCGCGGCCCTGGAGCGCATGTTTGAGCTGATGACGGCCAAGGGGTATGCCGCCGCCAAATGCCAGGCCTGGCTGTGCGGCGGCGGCAACATGTTTCCACAGCAGGTCAGCGACAAGCCGATCGGCGAAGCCAACGTGCTGTGGGTGCGCGAGCAATTGCACCGACTGGGCATGCGTGTGGTCGGGGAGTCGGTGGGCGGGCCGCTTTACCGCAAAGTGACCTGGGCGGTGGGCAGCCTGGCACCGGACATCGAGGTGATGCCGGTCCAGGTGACCGAATGACAAGACAAGGAGGCCCGCATGACGGCACCCATCAAAGTATTTCTGATCGACGACTCGGCCGTGATGCGGCAGACCATGGCGTATCTGCTCAAGGATGTGCAGGGCATCGAGTGGCTGGGCAGTGCGCCCAATCCATTGATAGCGCAGCGCAGCCTGCAGCAACGCCGCCCCGACGTGATCCTGCTGGACATCGAGATGCCCGGCATGGATGGACTGACCTTTTTGCGCCGCCAGATGGCCAGCGACCCGATCCCGACCGTGATCTGCTCCAGCCTCAGCCAGCAAGGCAGCAAGGTGGCCCTGGAGGCCCTGGCCGCAGGAGCCCTGTCGGTGGTGGCCAAGCCCCGCCTCGGCCTGAAGCAGTTTCTGGAGACCTCACGCACCGAGTTGATCCAGGCTCTGTTGGAGGCCTCTCGGGCGCGGCCCCGGATGCGCACCCTGCCGCGCCCCGTCGAGGCCGAGGCGAAGAGCGCGGTCGCCAGCCCCGGCCTGCATGCCTTCGCGGTCAACAAGCCGGTGGTGATCGGCAGCTCAACCGGTGGCACCCAGGCGCTGGAGCAAATCCTGACCGCCCTGCCCTCGGATGCTCCGGGCATCGCCATCACCCAGCACATGCCTGAGAAATTCACGGCCATGTATGCCGAGCGCATGAACCAAAGCTGCGCCATGAGCGTGCGCGAAGCCCGTGACGGCGACCGCCTGGAGCGCGGGCTGGTGCTGATCGCCCCGGGCGGACGCCATCTGCACCTGCGCAAGGCCGCCGGTCAGTACTATGCCGTCGTCAGCGACGGGCCCGCGGTCAACCGCCATCGCCCCTCGGTGGACGTGCTGTTCAAGTCGACGGCGGAATGCGCCGGTCGTGACGCCCTGGGCCTGCTGTTGACCGGCATGGGAGATGATGGCGCGCGAGGCCTGAAGCGCATGCACGACGCGGGGGCCCGCACCATCGCCCAGAACGAAGCCAGTTGCGTGGTGTTTGGCATGCCCTTCGAAGCGATCAAACTGGGCGCGGCCGACGACGTGCTGCCCCTGGATCAAATGGCGGGTGCCATCCTGCAGTTCGACGCGCGCGGCTGAGTGCCGCAGACCGGCACCGGTACCTGCCAGCCTCGGCGCTGTCGCCTCAGCCCAGGGCCTGGGCGAAGTCGGCGATCAGGTCTTCGGCGTCTTCCAGGCCGACCGACAGCCGGATCATGCTGTCGGCAATGCCCATGCCGGCACGCACCTCGGCGCCGGCCTCCCAGAAAATGGTGTGTGCCACCGGGATGATCAGGGTGCGGGTGTCGGCCAGGCCGGTGGCCTTGATGGGCAGCTGCAGGCGGTTGCACAGGCCCAGGCAGTCGTCAGCGTTCTTGAGTTCGAAGGACAGCAGCCACGAACCGGCCTTGAAATGCTCACGCGCGCGCTCGTACTGCGGGTGCGACGGCAGGCCGGGGTAGAGCACACGAGCGACCGCAGGGTGCTGCTCCAGCCACTGCGCCAGGGCCAGGGCGGTGGCGCTGGTGCGGTCCATGCGCAGCGCCAAGGTCTCGGCACCGGTGGCCAGTTGGCTGGCCGCATGCGAAGACAGCGTGCCCCCCATGTCGCGCAAGCCCTTCTTGCGGATCTGCTGCAGGCCCCAGCCCTTGGCATCGCCCTTGCGGTAGGGCGGGAAGATGTTGGGGTAGGCCGCCCAATCGAACAAGCCGGTGTCGGTGACCGAACCACCAAGCGCGTTGCCGTGGCCGCCGATGCTCTTGGTCAGCGAGTGGATCACCAGGCCAGCCCCCACGCTGCGCGCCTTGAACAGGTAGGGCGAGGCCACCGTGTTGTCGACCACGTAGAGCAAGCCCTTGTCGCGGCACAGTTGGCCGATGCCGGCCAGATCGGCCACCTGGGTGCCTGGGTTGGCGATGGTCTCGACAAACACCATGCGGGTGTTGGGTTGAATGGCCGCGGCCACCTGGGCCGCGTCGGTGGCGTCCACCGTGCTGACCTGGATGCCCAGGTCGGCCAGGGTGCCGAAAATGCTGTTGGTGTTGCCGAACACAAAGCGGCTGGCCACCAGGTGGTCACCCGCCTTGAGCAGCGTCAGGAAGACGCCGCAGATGGCCGCCATGCCGGTGGCAAAGCTGATGCTGCCCAGGCCTTGCTCCATCTGGGTGAGCTTGGCTTCCAGCGCGGCCGTGGTGGGCGTGCCCTGGCGGGCATAGTTGAAACCGCCCTTGGCAGTTCCCTGGAACACGGCGATCAGGTCTTCGACACGGTCGAAGCCATACTGCACCGAGTTGTGCACGGGCTTGTGCACGCCACCGTGCTCCACGTGGCCGCGGCGGTCGGCATGGACGATCTGGGTGGTGAAGCCGTTGGAGTGGGTATCGGTCATGGCAGGGGTCAAAAAACAGGAAAAACGGTGAAGCCCTCAGAACTCAGGGGCGATGTGTTCGGCGTAATCGTACAAGGCGCCCAGGATGGCTTCGCCGCGCTCATCCGCGGTCTCGGAGAGCGTATCGATCTCAGCAAACAATTGCTCCAGGGTGCGCGCCCCACCCTCACCTTCGAACAGGCGGGCGGTGCGCAACTGCTCCCAGCGCTGGGCTTCGGCGCCTGACAGCGTGGCCGGAAAATTGCGTGCCCGGTAGCGGAACAGCAGTTCACCCAGGCGTGGGTCATCAAAACCCGTGCGGCTGGTGGCCAGCTCTTCGGGCGACTGGGCGCGCAGCTGGTTCAAGCGGCGTCGGTCGGCCGGGCCGATGAAGCCGCCGTACAAATCCTGGTCCACGTCGGTGGGTTGGTCGTCCGCAGGCCGGTGGAACACGTTCTTCCACAGTTCGCTGAGGTCGGGCAGCGCCAAGGCCTTTTCCGCGTGGCACATCGCTTGGGCCAGGTCGATGCCCCAACGCTGGGCCATCTCGGGACGCAATGTCTTGAGCTGCCCCACCACCATGGGCGACTTGTTCAAGTGCACCGATTTGACGGGCAGGCGATGCACCCCCTCGGGCAGTTCATCGCGTTTGCTGAACAGGCGCTGCCGGGCGGTGGCAGCGTCCAACATGGCCAGCTCACTGGGGTCGTGCGCCAGGTCCCAGGCCAGCAGCTCGTTCTTGTTGGTCGGGTGGGTGGCCAGGGGCCACATCACGGCCAAGCAACCCCGGTCGGCCGGGAACATGCCCGAAACGTGCAAAAAAGGCTTGGCGTTTTGCGGCGAGGTGGGCAAGCCCAGCTCAGCGGCTACACGGTCTTTCTTGTGCAGGCTGAAGCAGAAGTCGAACAGACGCGGCTGCTTGTCGCGGATCAGCCGGGCCAGCGCGATGGTGGCACGCACGTCGGACAAGGCATCGTGGGCAGCCTCGTGCTGCAGGCCATTGGCGGCGCTCAGGTGCTCCAGTTTGAAGCTCTGGCTGCCGTCTTCCTTGGTGGGCCAGACGATGCCCTCGGGGCGCAGCGCATAGGCCATGCGCACCACATCGAGCAGGTCCCAGCGGCCACAGCCGTTCTGCCATTCGCGCGCATAGGGGTCGATCAGGTTGCGCCAGAACATGAAGCGCGTGATCTCATCGTCAAAACGGATGGTGTTGTACCCCACGCCGACCGTCCCTGGCTCTGAGAAGGCGGCCTCGATCTGCGCCGCGAACTGGTGCTCAGGCAGGCCTTTTTCGAGGCACAACTGAGGGGTGATGCCCGTGATCAGGCAAGACTGCGGGTCGGGCAGGTAGTCGGGCGCGGGCTGGCAATACAGCATCAGCGGCGCACCGATCTCATTGAGCTCGGCATCGGTGCGGATGGCCGCAAACTGGGCCGGGCGATCGCGCCGGGTGTTGGCGCCAAAGGTTTCGTAATCGTGCCAGAGGAAGGTGTGCGACATGGGCGCCCATTATCCTTGCTGCGCAGGGCCGTCAGGCTCAATGGGCCAGGTCGACACTGCTGCAAGACACGGTCTGCCGCTGGCCCAGCCAACCCAGCACACACTTGTCGCCCTCACGGCGGTACGAGAACGCCACCTTGAAGCGGTTGTCACGCACCAGATCGGCCTCGGTGGGCGTGGGGTTCAGGGTCAGCGAAATGCTGTCCTGGGTCGAGCTGACGTGGTAGGGCTGGTTGAAGACGTTGCCATAGATCACCGGTGGCCCATCGGTCGGGATGCCGCGGATGCCGATCACCACCCGGCTCATGGTCCCGTACTGCCCATAGTCAAACCAGTTGTCATGGATATCGAGGAAAGCCCCGGCCTGGGTCGTGTTGGGGTAGGCGTGCATGTCGACCTGATGGTAGGCATCGCGCCCGCCGCCGGGCCGCACCAGGTTGTGGTGCACTTCATAGCGCTCGCCACTCTGCCCCGAGCCCGCGACGGCATGGCGGTTGAAATGAAACACATTGCAGGCGATGTCCGCCGAGGTGCGGCCGTTTTGCACCACCACACCGTAGCCCAGGCCGGATTTGATGTTGTGGTGGATGTGGTTGTGATGGATGCGGGCCTGGCGCGAGGCCTTGACCGACACCGCAGCCCAGGGCCAGCCGTAGATTTCTGAGTTGTCGACTTCGATGTCCAGGGCGTCCACCGCCAGTTGCAGGCCGATGGTGTTGTTGGCGGTGTTGGCCGCCTGGTAGGGCCCCTCGATGCGCAGGCCACTGATGCGGGAACCTGTGTCCAGGCTGAACACGGCCCACTCGTGCGGCTGCTCGTCTTCGTAGGCCACGCGCAGCAAGGCCCCGGGCTGCCCGTCTTGGCCGCGATCGCCAAACAAGGTCTGCCCTCGGTGCAGCACCACCGCATACTTGCGGTTGGGGATGTCGATGGTCACGCCGGCAGGCACATGGATGTAGGGCTCCAGACGATCCAGGTGCTGCTTGAGCGTGATGTAGTCGATGGCCGTGACGTAGGACACACTGGCCTGGTCCACCCCGCCGGTGCTCAGACCACCGCCGCCCAGAACGCCACAGTGGCCCGCGTCGGGGTCGGGCTGAAGCGGTGCCGGGGCCACCTCCCAGGCCAGCACGGCCAGCGCCTTTGCGCCAGCGGCGTCCAACACCAGCAATTGGGCACTGTAGCGGCCGGGCTGATCGAAGCGGGCGGTCACGGTGGCGCCCGAGACCCCCGAGACGGTCTGTGCGTCGGGCTCCAGGCTCAGCCCTGCTGGCACCGGCCCCAGCCATTGCCAGCGCAAGGCCTCGCCGTCAGGGTCGAGGGCTTGCAGCTTCAGCTCGGTGGTCTGCCCAGCGACCCCGTATTGCACAGGGGCGGTTGCCGGCTGCCAGGTCGGCGCATGGTTGTTGCCCCTGGAGCGCAAGCGCAGGTACAGCGTGTCTTGGCGGGTCTGGGCCTGCAAGCTCAGCAAATCAGGGCTGCCAGCGGGCACATCGCCAGCCGCATCCACACCGACCGCGGGCAGTTCAAGGGGTTGGTCGGCCCAGGCCGGGGCCTGCCAAGGCGTCGCCGCCAGCAACAGGCACAGCCCCCCCACAGCCAGAACCGCTGGGCCACTACGCCGCCAAGCCCACGCGGCCACCAGCGCCACGCCCAACATCAAAACCCCTTGCAGAACAGGCTGCAGCGCCGGAACGGCCTGCACCGACCCGGAGCCAGGGGCCGGCCCACTGTTGGCCTCGGACCGCAGCAGCCAGATGGCCCCGGTACCACCGCCCGTCCCCGAGTCGAGCACATCGGCCCCGGCGCTGACCCGCACCCTCACCGCCGTGGCGTCACCCAGCAAAGCCCAGGGCACGGCCAGGTCCAGCACATCCTCCAGCCCGCCAGGGCCTGACAGGGTGCTGCTGGCCAGCACATCAATGGGCGGCGACGGCGTCACTTCGACAAAGGCGCCGGCCTGGCAGACGCTCCAACGCGCTGGCAGGGGCTCGCCCTGCGCATCCAGCGCCACCTGCAGACGGAACTCAAAACCCGAGGAACCGCCTCCTGCGCCAGCAGCAGCCTCCGTGCAGCCCCCCGTTGGCTGACCGTCACTGTCCAGGTAGAGCTGGTAAGAGACCCCCGCGGCCCCCGCCCAAGCCAGCGCAGGCTGACAGCACAGCAAGCCCAGGGCCAAGCCGGCCCAGCCCACCGTGTGGCCCAACGACACAATGCGACGCAACGCCGCCAGGAGAGAAGAAAACCAATGCATGAACCGCCCAGCCGTCATCGCCCACAAGAGGCACCTTGGCACCGCATGAGCAAGGCACCCCGAACATCCAGGCCCTGGCCTGAAAGCCGGGCAGTCTAGGAGTCGGGGGGGCGTGGCACCGGCAGAGGTGTGTCAAAGCGTAGGCTGCCGCTACAGAGCCTGGCGCCAACGAGCACCGAGTCCCGGCAAGTGCTTGTCATTCAAGGAGTTCGTGAAGCGTCTCGATCTGACAGATTTCAGCCCTTACGCAGTGATACATCTCCTGGGATGGCCGTCTCAACTGTTGGCCGATGGGGTCGATGGGGTCGATGGGGATTTTTCCAACGTGGCCGGGCACGAGGTACAGCTGATCAGCCGCGCCACGTCAAGGCTGTGCTCGCGATCCATGGGGGAGGCGAGCATTCGCAAAAGACGGACCAGGGTGGCCAGCAAGGCCATGACGATGCACAAAATGTCGATCGGATTGCCGTCAGGCGCACTCATCGACGCACCACGAACACCAGGGCCACCACCATCAGCACCACAGCCCCGATCGCATCCGAGCCTGCGGGCAATTGCAGCCCGCCATAGGCCAGCAGCCCCACCGCACTGGAGCCGATCACGCCCACGCCGGCCAGCAGGCGAATCGTGTCGGCCCACTGGACGTAGCGCCGCCGTGGGCTGGCCGGGCCGGCTTCGGAACTCAAAGACAGGGGGCGAGATGACATCGCGATTCCTTGGTGAAAGGGACTGTTAGCAGCAAAGTGGTTTGATGCTCACAGGCCGATTCGCCAAAATCAACGCCAACTGTTCATTCTGTACCCGCAGAAAACAAAAAAGCTGACCCAGATCGCTCCTGGGTCAGCCTTGTTGAGGTCAGCCTCTGGTGGCTGGCGCAGCTCAATCTGCAGCGGCGGCCTCTTCCGGCTCCGTGGGTTCGGCCTTGGGGGCGCGCTCCTTCTTGGGCAGGGGCTGGATGTCCAGCACCACATCCGGCTTTTCGGCGTTGTCGTCGAGGTCGACCGTCAGGCGGCCACCGTCGGTCAGGCGTCCGAACAGCAGTTCGTCGGCCAAAGCGCGGCGGATGGTGTCCTGAATCAGGCGCTGCATCGGACGCGCGCCCATCAGCGGATCGAAGCCCTTCTTGGCCAAGTACTTGCGCAGCTTGTCGGTGAAGGTGACTTCCACCTTCTTCTCGGCCAGTTGGGTCTCCAACTGCAGCAAGAACTTGTCGACCACGCGCAGGATGACCTGTTCGTCCAGGGCCTTGAAGCCCACGATGGCATCCAGGCGGTTGCGGAACTCAGGCGTGAACAGGCGTTTGATGTCGGCCATCTCGTCGCCCGCCTCACGCGGGTTGGTGAAGCCGATGGTCGCCTTGTTCATGGTCTCGGCGCCCGCGTTCGTGGTCATGATCAGGATCACGTTGCGGAAATCGGCCTTGCGCCCGTTGTTGTCGGTCAAGGTGCCGTGGTCCATCACCTGCAACAGCACGTTGAAGATGTCCGGGTGCGCCTTTTCGATTTCGTCGAGCAGCAGCACCGCGTGCGGCTTCTTGGTGATGGCTTCGGTCAGCAGACCGCCCTGGTCAAAACCCACATAGCCCGGGGGCGCACCGATCAGGCGGCTCACGGCGTGGCGCTCCATGTACTCCGACATGTCGAAGCGGATCAGGTCGATGCCCATGATGTAGGCCAGTTGCTTGGCGGCCTCGGTCTTGCCGACACCGGTGGGGCCACTGAACAGGAAGGCCCCAATCGGCTTGTCGCCCTTGCCCAGGCCCGACCGAGCCATCTTGACCGACGAGGCCAACACTTCGAGGGCCTTGTCCTGACCGAACACCACGCTCTTGAGGTCGCGCTCCAGGGTCTGCAGCTTGCCGCGGTCGTCGTTGGAGACATTGGCCGGCGGAATGCGGGCGATCTTGGCCACGATTTCTTCAACTTCGGTCTTGCCGATGGTCTTCTTGCGCTTGGACGGGGCCAGGATGCGCTGGGCAGCACCGGCTTCGTCGATCACGTCGATGGCCTTGTCGGGCAGATGACGGTCGTTGATGTACTTGGCGCTCAGTTCAGCGGCGGCTTGCAGCGCGGCCGCAGCATACTTGACGCTGTGGTGCTCTTCAAAGCGCGACTTCAGGCCCTTGAGGATCTCGATGGTCTGGTCCACGGTGGGCTCGACCACGTCAACCTTCTGGAAACGACGCGACAGGGCCGCGTCTTTTTCGAAGATGCCACGGTATTCGGTGAAGGTGGTGGCCCCAATGCACTTGAGCTGACCGCTGGACAGCGCCGGCTTGAGCAGGTTGGAGGCATCCAGTGTGCCGCCCGAGGCAGCACCCGCACCGATCAGGGTGTGGATTTCGTCAATGAACAGGATGGCGTTGGGCTTTTCCTTGAGCGTCTTGAGCACCCCCTTGAGGCGTTGCTCGAAGTCGCCACGGTACTTGGTGCCGGCCAGCAAGGCGCCCATGTCCAGCGAGTAAACAATGGCCTCGGCCAGGATCTCGGGCACGTCACCCTGGGTGATGCGCCAGGCCAGGCCTTCGGCGATGGCCGTCTTGCCCACGCCGGCTTCGCCCACCAGCAGCGGGTTGTTCTTGCGGCGGCGGCACAGGATCTGGATCACGCGCTCGACCTCGTACTCGCGACCGATCAGTGGGTCGATCTTGCCGTCCTTGGCCAGTTGGTTGAGGTTCTGCGTGAACTGTTCGAGCGGCGATGCCTTCTCGTTGCGCTCACCGCCCTCTTCCTGCTCGGCTTGCGGCTGGTCATTGCCCTTGACGGGTTCCGGCGGCTCGCCCTTCTTGATGCCGTGGGCGATGAAGTTCACCACGTCCAGACGGGTCACGCCCTGCTGGTGCAGGTAGTAGACCGCGTGCGAATCCTTCTCACCGAAGATCGCGACCAGCACGTTGGCGCCGGTCACTTCCTTCTTGCCGTTGCCGGTGGACTGCACGTGCATGATGGCGCGCTGGATGACGCGCTGGAAACCCAGTGTGGGCTGGGTATCCACCTCATCGGTGCCGGCCACCTGAGGGGTGTTGTCCTTGATGAAGTTGGTCAAGGACTTGCGCAGATCGTCGATGTTGGCTGAGCAGGCCCGCAGTACCTCGGCGGCGCTGGGGTTGTCGAGCAAGGCGAGCAGCAGGTGCTCCACGGTGATGAACTCGTGGCGCTGCTGGCGGGCCTCAACAAAGGCCATGTGCAGACTGACTTCCAATTCCTGGGCAATCATGTGAATTCCTTTTGCCTTGCTTTAAGTGGTTGAACTTTAAATCGGATCGAAAGCCATTTATTCAACAGGCTCACTGACACATTGCAGCGGATGACCAGCCTTGTTGGCCGCATCCATGACCTGATCCACCTTGGTGGCGGCCACGTCCCGCGAATACACGCCGCAGACGCCTTTGCCATCGAGATGGATCTTCAGCATGATCTGGGTCGCGCTTTCACGGTCCTTGTTGAAAAACTCCTGGATCACGAGGACCACAAACTCCATCGGGGTGTAGTCGTCGTTCAACATGACCACCTGGTACATCTGTGGTGGCTTGACCTTTTGCGTCAAGCGCTCAAGCACCACGGAATCGCCGCCGCCATGCTCCGGCGGCGCCAGCTTGGGTGCAGCGGGTTTGGAAGGTGATTTCGTTGCCATGAATTTCATTCTAATGACGGTCTTGGGGGCCCGAGGGTTCAAAGGGCAATTGGCCCCCACGAGTGGACATTTCAAGGGCTGATTTTTCACAAAATGAAAAAATTTCGCCCTCAACCGCCACTCTGCGGGTTCGTCAGCCGGCTCAGTCGTAAATGATGCGGGCCTGCCCCTCATGGGCCTGCGCTGTCCAACCTGCCAAAGCGGCATCGCTGGGGAAAAAGCGGGCGCCCTCGCCGAGGTGCAACTCGGCCGAAACGGCCATGCCATCCTTTTCGCGCAGCACTTGCAGGCGAATGTCCATGCCGCGCTCCAGGGTGCCGGATTCCGACTCTTCCAGGCGCGGCGGGTGTTCGCGCAGCAGCCGGGCAATGTCGGGCGCCCGGCCGTTGACCACCACCTGCAAATGCTTGCCGAAACGGCAGCGTGCTGACGCCAGGTCCCAGATCTGCACCACCTGCAGGCGCAGCCCGCCCGAAAACCGATCGGGCTGGCACTTGGCGCTGACGATGATCATCTCGTCGTCCTTGAGCAGGTTCTTGTTGGCATTGATCAAGGCTTCATCGGCGGTGGCCTCGATCGTGCGGCTCTTGTCGTCCAGCTTGAAGATCGCCAGTTTGCCGCGCTGGCCATTGATGACGCGCAGGTCGCTCACGATGCCGGCCACCATCTGGGGATCCCGGCTGTCGGCCAGTTCATCGATCTGCCGCCTGACAAAGCGGCGCACCTCGGTGGCCACCTCATCGAACAGGTGGCCCGAGAGGTAAAAGCCCACCGCCGTCTTTTCGTAGGTGAGCCGTTCCTTGATGCCCCAGGGCAGCGTTTCGACCAGCCCAGGCTCCTGCGTGCTGGAGCCGTGCGCATCGTCGCCGAACATGTCGAACAGGCCGCCCTGGTTGGCATTGGCCGCCGTGGCATTGGCAAATTCGAAGGCCCGGTCGATTGAAGCGACCAGCGCGGCCCGGTTCGGTTCGATGGCATCGAAAGCACCGGCCTTGATCAGGGCCTCGACCGTGCGCTTGTTGATGGCCTTGCGGTCCACACGGAGCGCAAAGTCGAACAGACTCTTGAAGGGGCCGCCCTCTTCACGCGCGGCCACCATCGCCTCGATGGCCGACTGCCCCGTGCCCTTGACGGCCCCCAGACCGTAACGGATCACCGTGTTGGTGACGGGCTCGAAACGGTACCGGCCGCGGTTCACATCGGGCGGCTCGAAGCTCATGCCCATCTTCACGCCGTCTTCGTACAACACCTTGAGCTTGTCGGTGTCGTCCATTTCAACGGTCATGTTGGCGCAGAAGAACTCGGCGGTGAAATGCACCTTGAGCCAGGCCGTGTGGTAGGCCAACAGGGAGTACGCGGCCGCGTGCGACTTGTTGAAGCCGTAACCCGCAAACTTCTCCATCAAGTCGAAGACTTCGTCGGCCTTCTTTTCGTCCAGACCATTCTTGGCCGCACCGGCGCGGAAGATCAGGCGGTGCTCGGCCATCTCCTCGGCCTTTTTCTTGCCCATGGCCCGGCGCAGCAAGTCGGCGCCGCCCAGCGAGTAGCCGCCCAGCACCTGGGCGGTCTGCATCACCTGCTCCTGGTACACCATGATCCCGTAGGTCTCGGACAGCACCGCCTCCACCAGCGGATGCGGGTACTCGACCTCTTCGCGACCGTGCTTGCGGGCCACAAAGCTGGGGATCAGGTCCATCGGGCCCGGACGGTACAGGGCATTGAGTGCAATCAGGTCTTCCAGGCGCGAAGGCTTGGCGTCTTTCAGCATGCCCTGCATGCCGCGGCTTTCAAACTGGAACACCGCCTCGGTCTTGCCGTCCTGGAACAGGCGGTAGGTGGGCAGGTCATCGAGCGGGATGGTCTCGAAGTTGAAGTTCTCCTGGCCCTTGTGGCGCTTCATGATGAATTCGCGCGCAATTTCCAGGATCGTCAAGGTGGCCAGGCCCAAGAAGTCGAACTTCACCAGGCCAATGGCCTCCACGTCATCCTTGTCGTACTGGCTCACGGCCGACTCGCTGCCCGGCTGCTGGTAAAGCGCACAGAAATCGGTCAGCTTGCCGGGTGCGATCAACACCCCCCCGGCGTGCATGCCGATGTTGCGGGTCATGCCTTCGAGCTTCTGCGCCATCTCGATGACGGTCTTGACGTCTTCTTCTTTCTGGATGCGCTCGGCCAGCACCGGCTCCAGTTCGATGGCGTAATTGTTCTTGTCGCCCTCTTTCTTGGGGTTCGGCGGGTACTGCAGGGTGTAGGACATGCCCGGCTTGTTCGGCACCAGCTTGGAGATGCCATCGCAAAAGGTGTAGCTCATGTCCATCACGCGCCCCACGTCGCGGATGGCCGCCTTGGCCGCCATGGTGCCAAAGGTGGCAATCTGGCTCACGGCGTCCTTGCCGTACTTGTCCTTCACGTAATCAATCACGCGGTCGCGGTTGCCCTGGCAGAAGTCGATGTCAAAGTCAGGCATCGACACCCGCTCAGGGTTCAGGAAACGCTCGAACAGCAGGTTGTATTGCAGCGGATCCAGGTCGGTGATCTTCAACGCATAGGCCACCAGCGAGCCGGCCCCCGAACCCCGGCCCGGGCCCACCGGGCAACCGTGGGTCTTGGCCCACTGGATGAAGTCGCCCACGATCAGGAAGTAACCCGGGAACCCCATCTTCAGGATGGTGTTGAGCTCGAACTCCAGCCGCTCCACGTAGCGTGGGCGTTGGGCATCTCGCTCCTCGGCCTTCGGGAACAGCAGTTTCAGACGCTCTTCCAACCCCTCGTGCGAGGCGAA
The DNA here is from genome assembly GCF_059422285.1 of Curvibacter sp. GW821-FHT01G03. Lineage (NCBI taxonomy): Bacteria > Pseudomonadati > Pseudomonadota > Betaproteobacteria > Burkholderiales > Comamonadaceae > Curvibacter > Curvibacter sp. GW821-FHT01G03. The sequence goes on along the minus strand of NZ_JBWKWP010000005.1, from coordinate 150,568 downwards.
GCGGAAGTACTCGGCAATCGGCATGCCGTTGGGCGTGGGGAAGTCGGGCAGTTGGGGCTTGCCCAACACCAGCGACAGGCTGCAACGGCGGGCGATCTCGACCGTGTTGCGCAGCGCCGAAGGCAGATCGGCAAACAAGGCCTGCATCTGCTCGGAGTTCTTGAAATACTGCTCACGCGTGAACTTGCGCACGCGCCGCGGGTTGGCCAGGATTTCACCCTCTGAAATACAGACCCGCGCCTCATGGGCTTCAAAGTCGTCCGGCCCGGTGAACTGCACCGGGTGGGTGGCCACCACCGGCAGCTTGAGGCGCGCCGCCAGTTTGACTGCGGCCACCACGTGGGCCTCGTCCTCGGCGCGGCCGGCGCGCTGCACCTCCATGTAGAAACGGTGCGGAAACACGCTGGCCATCTGCAAAGCCAGGTCGGCCGCCGCGCCTTCATCGCCGCGCAGCAGGGCCTGCCCCACCGCCCCCGAATGGGCCCCTGACAAGGCAATCAAGCCCTCATTGAGTTCGGCCAGCCAGTCCCGGGTGCACACCGCCTGGGCGTTGTGCACATTGCGCGTCCAGCCCCGGGCCAGCAACTCGCACAGGTTCAGGTAGCCCTGGCGGTTCTGCACCAGCAGCAGCATGCGCGACACCTGGGCAGGGGCCTGCGGCGTGCCTTCCAGCACGATTTCGGCCCCGATGATGGGCTTGACGCCCTTGCCGCGGGCCTCTTTGTACAGCTTGATCGCGCCGAACAGGTTGTTGAAATCCGTCAGGGCCAGGGCAGGCTGGGCATCCTTGGCCGCCAGCTTGACGACCTCATCGATGCGGGTGGTTCCGTCGACCACGGAAAACTCGGAATGCAGGCGCAGGTGAACAAACATCCGGCCATTGTAGGAAAGGCCGCCCCAGGGCACGGGCCTGGCAGCACAAATCCTTTGCACCAGACCGGCACTGACGGGTTCCAAGCCTCGCGAACGATCCACTGACCGCTCGATACCGACGAGCGGCACAAGCAACCACTCATCGTTCAATATTTACCAATCATCACCTAGATTCACCAGATCTGAACCATCTTCACTGGCAATGTTAAATTTGGTATCGGTAGTAATCCATTGATCATTCAAGTTACAAAACTCATGTCCGCCCCGATGTTCTCCCGCTTGCATCACCCTTGCCGCCGCCTTGCCAGCGGTCGCGCACAGGGTGGCTTCTCATTGCTGGAGGTGCTGGTGGCCATTTTTGTGCTGTCCTTCGGCATGTTGGGCATGGTGGGCATGCAGTCGTTTTCGCTGCAGGCCAATCGGCAGGCACGCATGGCCTCCACAGCGGCTGGCTTGGCCCGCGAGATGGCAGAGATGATGCGGGGGAACAAAAACCAAGCACAACTGACCACCAACAACCCCTATGTCGGCACCTTCACCAGCCCACTGACCCCCACCACGGCCAGCTATTGCATCAGTGTGAGCAATGCCTCAACAGGGTGCGGCAACACCCTCTCGGACATTGCCAACGCTCAGATGACTGAATGGCTCAGCCGTGTCGAAAACGAGTTGCCGGGCTCCAAGGTTCAAATCTGCTTTGACAACACGCCTTATGACAGCAACGGCATACCTCAATGGGGCTGCAACGGCTCCGGGTCCGACGGCGTGATCTACATCAAGATGGCCTGGACACAACCCAGCACCAACCGCAGCGACACGGGCTCAGCAGCTCTGATCCAGGCCAGTACCCGGCCCATTCTCGTCATCCCCATCACCGCCGGGAATACCTGATGCGTGCAACCCATTCCCCCGTACCAGCCCAACGCCACCTGGGTGTGACCCTGGTCGAATTGATGGTCGCCCTGGCGATCAGCTTCATCGTCGCGCTGGCGGCGCTGGCCGCGCTCAATATTGCGCGCCAAGGCTTCACGGTCAATGACGCGGCCTCGCAGTTGCGCGAAAACGGGCGTTTCGTCTCCGATTTGGTGCAGCGCCTGATCGTGCAAGCGGGTTTCAAAGACCTGGCCTATGCCACCACGGCCCGCCCAACGAATGTCACCGGGATGGTTAGCAACCCACCGCCAGCCATCTATGGCCTGGACAACAGCAGCCGCAGCACATCTGACGCCTGGGACGGCGGCACCCCCCGCTCCGCCGGGACCACAGGCTACGGCAGCGATATCCTGGTATTCCGTTTTCAACCGAGCACGACCTCCTCGACCGCCGCCACGGCCGACGGCAGCATGATCGACTGCAATGGGCAAGGCCTGACGACCGTTGCCACCGGGCGTGACGATCGGGCTATCAGCATCCTCCATGTGGACACGGACAGCGACGGTGAGCCTACCCTGATGTGCAGCTCCATCCCCGTCAACAGCACCACAGTAACGCAGACCGCCCTGGTGCGTGGGGTCGAGAATTTTCAGGTGCTGTACGGTATCGACAACATTGGCCCCAACAACACGGCAACCTCGTCCGCATCCGATTCGGTGCCGGACAGGTACTTGCGGGCCAGCCAATTGACTGTTCCCAGCAATCCCTCTGCCACCTATTACAACTGGAGCAAAGTGCGCAGCGTGCGAATCGGCATGATCCTGCGCAGCCTGCCCAGCCAGTCGAACGACATCAGTTCGGCAAGCTTCTACCCCTTTGGCGTGGCGCGTGACGGCAGTTCGGGTGCGATTGGCAGCCTGCTCGCCAGCAGCGCGGACGTCGGCACCACAGGCAGTGCCACTGTTTTTAGCGACCGGCGCCTGCGCCGGGCTGTCACCTTCACCATCCATCTGCGCAATGACCAAGGGAACTGAAATGACCAGGTCAAACCGTCCCCTGTTGCGCCCATGGACCCAGGGCCCCCGTCAACAGCAAGGTGCCTCGCTCATGGTCGTGCTGGTGCTGTTGATCGTGGTCTCGCTGCTGGGTGTGGGTGGCATACAGATCGCCACCATGGGCGAACGAAGTGCACGAAACGACCGCGACTTGCAGATCGCCTGGCAAGCGGCCGAAGCCGCGCTGATGGATGCCGAATTCGAAATCGATACCAAAAGCGCAATCTCAGGCACACGCAGAAGCACCTTCACCCCCACGACCGACACCAATGCCTTTGTGATCAGCTGTGGTAACTCCTCGACCAACCAGGGGCTTTGCGCTGAAAACGTGACCGGAAAGCCAGCTTGGTTGACCGTGGATTTCACAGACACCAGCAGCAATGCCAAGACCGTCGCGTGGGGCACCTTCACAGACCGGAGCGGTACGACCTACCCCACAGGCGGTGGCCTCAAGTCCGCTCAGGCGCCACGTTACGTCATCGAGGCCATCAAGGACCCGGCCGAGGTTCAAACCAAAGGGCTGACTGAATCCCGCTACGTCTACCGCGTCACCGCCATGGGCTTCGGCCCGCGTCAGGACATCCAGGCTGTCATCCAAATGATTTACCGCTTTTGAGCAGGCTTCTCCATGAACGCTCCCACGATCACCACCACGCGGCTTCAACGATGGCGCCTTTGCCTGAGCCAGCGTGCCGGCTTTGCAGGTGCCGCCGCGGCCTTGTTGCTGACAGGCCTCGGGCTGTCCTGGCTGGCACACAGCACGAGTACAGCCCCCAGCTACCCGGCCATCGCACTGTCATCGACCCCGCTGTATGCCACCACGCCCATCGACAAGCCCAGCCTGGCCTTGGCTCTGTCGGTGGAGTACCCCACCGTGGGCGCCCAATACACCCCGGGCGGCAACAGCGACAACACCTATTCCAACGCCACTGAGTACCTGGGTTACTACGACGCCGAGTCGTGCTACACCTACAACGACAGCCCCAGCGAAACGCCGGCCACCGGACTCAGTGCCAGTGATTACAAGCGATTTGACCGCAGCGGCCCAGCGACCAATCGCAAATGCAGCAACGCCTTCAGCGGCAACTTTCTGAACTGGGCCAGCAGTTCGGCCATCGACATGCTGCGCCTGGCCCTGTCAGGCGGCGATCGTTACATCGACCAAGACGGTCTGACCATTCTGCAGCGGGCCTTGATCCCCAATGGCGACCCGATCTGCATGTGGAACAGCAGCAACTTCCCGGCCAAGCAGCTCACCAAGGACGGCGGTGGCGCCGGCACCTACTGGGGGGCCGTGCCTACGGCCATGATCACCGCAGCCAATGGCAGCGACATCTATGTGGCCAATACGCTGAACCGCATCTATTTCGGCACCTCGGCCACAGGGGACTGTGGTTCGGGGCCGAGCAGCTATGTGCTGAACAGCCCAGCGGCCAGCCAGGCCATGGGACCGATCACGACCTATAGCAATAAGAGTTTGCCCGGCAGCACGACGAACTGCGCCTCGGAGAACGGTACCTGCAGCTTCACCGGCGTCTTGGAGGTCTGGTATGGCTCAGGCAGCAAGTGGGCTGTGGCACCCGTCAAGAACGGGGTTGGGTGCAACAACACGGTGTTTGGGGACCCCTACCCTGGTGTGGCCAAGAATTGCTACACACGGACCTACACGGGTACCTGGACCCCGCCAGCAGCCACCGGCTCGCAACTGAACAGCGACGGCTACTTCTACTCGCGGGTCCAGGTCTGCAACAAGAGCAGCGGTGCCCTGGCCGACGTCCGGGATTATGGGTTGTGTACGCTCTACCCCAGCGGCAACTACAAACCCACGGGCGTGATCCAGAAATACAGCGACCAGTTGCGACTGGCCGCCTTCGGCTACCTCATGGATCAAACGGCCAGCTACAACAATGGTCGCTACGGCGGTGTGCTGCGCGCCCCCATGAAATACGTGGGCTACAAGACCTTCGACGAAACCGGCAACGACAACACCCCCAGCACCGGCAATGCCAATGTCGAATGGAACACGACCACCGGCATCTTTGTCGCCAACCCGGACAGCAATGCCATGGGCATCAGCGGTGTGGTCAATTACCTCAACAAGTTCGGTCGCACCGGTCCGGTCGCTGGCCGCTACAAGATCTACGACCCGGTGGGCGAGTTGCATTACGAGGTGCTGCGCTATCTGCAGGGGCTGAGCCCCAGCGCCGACGCCATCAGCAACATCACCGATACCTACAAGGACGGCTTCCCCGTCTTCACCACCTGGAGCGACCCCTATGGTGGCAGCCGCAGCAGCACGGCAGACTACTCCTGCGTGCGCAGCAACATCGTGGTGATTGGCGACATCAACACGCATGACGGCAATCGGTTGCCCTCAGTTGACATGGCAAACAACATCATCGACATCAATGCATGGCGTACCACCGTGCAGAATTTCGAAAAAAATGCGAGCACAACCTATGCCGATGGGTGGACTCCTTCTCAAAACCGGACCACTGGCAACCCCAACGGAGCCAATTACAGTGTTCCATCCTCGACCACAACCAGCCAGATCATGGGCTCAGCCTACTGGGCGCACACCCATGACATCCGAGGGAGTACCTGGACCAATGCAATGACCATGCAACGCCCTGGCCTGCGCGTCAAGACTTTCCTTTTTGACGTCAACGAGTACGGCGCCCAGAACGACGCCAACACACGTCACTACGCCAACCAGTTCTTCATGGCCTCCAAGTACGGCGGCTTCGAGACCGATGCCTCCAACGTGGGCAGCAACCCCTACAACACCTGGGGCAACCCCTTCAAGCAGCAGGACGGCACCAATAACAACAACGTCTGGCAGAACCTGACCTCCCCCGGCGAAGCCAGCACCTATTACCTTCAAAGCAGCGCGCGCGGTGTGCTCAGCGCCTTCAATGGCATCTTCAGCCGTGCGGCCAACTCGTCACGCAACATCGCTGGCGTGGCGCTGCAATCCAAGTACCTCACGGCCACCAATGGCAGCGTGATCTATCAGGGGGCTTTCGATACCAGCAACTGGACAGGCGATGTGCTGGCATTGCCTTTGACCGTGAGCGGAAGCACGATCACCCTGGGCGCCAACGCCAATTGGAGTGCGGCCGACATGCTGACCAACCGGGCCAACCCGGCCACCACACGCAACATCGTGATGGGGGTGGCGGGGGCCACGGCCAACCCCACGGCGACTGATTTCCAGTGGACCTCGATCAGCACCACAGTCCAAGCTGCGCTGAACAAGGCCTCGCCGACAGCGGCCACGGACTCGCTGGGCCAAAGCCGGTTGAACTACCTGCGTGGCGATCGCTCCCTGGAGGGCACCACCTTCCGAACGCGCAGCAAGCTGCTGGGCGACATCATCAACTCCAGCGTGGTGTATTCGGGCAAGCCTGCAACGGGCTATACCGAAAACAGCTACGGCACCTTCTACAGCAACAATTCGAGCCGCACAGCGGCAGTCTACGTGGGCGCCAACGACGGCATGCTGCATGCCTTCAATGCCAGCACCGGAGCCGAACTGTTTGGCTATATTCCAAGCTGGATGTCCACCAAGCTCTCAGCCCTGACCGGCACCAGCTATGCCAACAACCACCAAAGCTATGTGGACGGGCTGCCCGCCGTGGGTGAAGCCTGCGTAGGGCCATCGCATACCTTGAGCGCCACCACCTGCACCTGGAAGTCGGTACTCGTCTCCGGCACCGGCCCCGGTGGTCAAGGCGTGTTCGCCCTGGACGTGACCGACCCGACGGCATTTTCGACCTCCAAGGTCATGTGGGAATTCACGGACGCTGACGACAACGACCTGGGTTACGTGGTGGGCCAGCCCCAGATCCTCAAGCTGGCCACCAGCGCACCTGGAGCGACGTCCACCACCTACCGCTGGTTTGCCGTGGTGGCCAGCGGCGTCAACAACTACGTGACCGATGCCAATGGCAACTTCAGCACCACGGGCAATCCTGCACTGTTCTTCCTGGCCCTGGACAAGGCTGCGGGTGACGCCTGGACTTTAGGCACCAACTACTACAAGGTGTCTCTGCCGCTGGACACGACCCTGGCGGCCAGCAAGGCCCCCGGGGTGACCAATTTCACGGCACTGTACGACTCTGCCGGTGCGGCCAACCGCATTTTTGTAGGTGATTTGCACGGCAAGCTCTGGAAGTTTGACTTCACGCCACGCGCCGTCAGCACGACGCGCGCGGCTTTCGATCCCACAGTGCTCGCCAACTGGAACGCCAACAACCTGTCCTTCTTCTCCAAGAGTGGCGACCCGGCCTCCCCGACGGCCTACCCGATGTACATCGCCAAGGACGCCACAGCCAACACCAACAACCAGCCCATCTTCTCGGCCCCGAAAGTGGTCACTGGCCCGGTGGTGGGGGGGCTGCAGACCTTCTACGTGATCTTCGGCACCGGCAAATTCCTAGAGTCGAGCGACAAGACATCGACCGCACAGAACTCCATCTACGCCATTTACGACGATGGCAAGACCACGCTCAATCAGTCCGACAGCGCCACGCTCAGCAGCAGCACCCCCAGTGTGATCACCGGTCGCAGCCGGCTTCAACAGGGCTCGGTGGACACGAGTGCCAAGACCATCACGGTGTCGGCCTTTGTGTGGGGCCGCCCCATGACGGACACGGCCACCTACTCTGACATCAGCACCGGTTCGACCGTCACCCTGCCCCTGAAATCGGGCTGGTATTTCGATCTGCCGGTCACGGGCGAGAAGATGATCAGCAACTTCCTGGACCTGAGCCCACAGGTCACGTTCAACACCATCATCCCGGGCGCGGCAGGGGGCACCGGCTCGTGCACGGCCACGCCGGGTAGTGGCAACCAGTATGTGGTGACCATCGCAACGGGCAACGGCACCTACACCCCCTCGACAGTGGGCTTGCTGGGCGCCAGCTTGTACGTGGACCTGGACTCGGCCATCCAGATCGGTAATAGCGACAGCACAGGGAAGCGCACACGGACCACCGTCAAGACCAGCCTGCAAAGTGGCTCCACGGGGTCGGCTGTGGCCGGGACCTCCGTCACCGTCGTCGATTACGTGGGGCGTTTGAGCTGGCGCCAGATCAACAACTACTGGGATTTGAAGAAAGCACCATGAAATTCGAACCACGCTCCGGGGGCTTCACCCTGATCGAACTGATGATCACCGTGGCCATCGTGGCCATCCTGGCCAAGGTGGGCCTTGGGGCTTACCAAGACTCGGTACTCAAGGCCAAGCGGGCCCAGGGCCGAACAGCGGTCGTCGAGATGCTGCTGCAGCAGGAGCGCTACTTGACCCAGCGCAACTGCTATCTGGCATTCACCGTGCCCAGCGGAACACCCACCGCCGGCAGCAGTTGCGGGGTCACTCCGAGCTTTGGCAGTGCGAACCCATTCCCGTTCAAGTATTACTCTGGCGACTCCCCAGCCAATTCGGCCTACCTGCTGGCTGCTGGCGCCTGCGGCACCACCCCCATGACAGATTGTGTTCAGGTCACCGCCACGCCTCAGTTCACAGACCTGGCCGTGAACGTCTTGCAGGCCACCAGCACCGGCACCAAGACCTGCACCGGCACAGCATCCTCCAGCAACCCCAAGTTGTGCTGGCCATGAAAATGCTGCCGCGCCCGGCTGCCCGGGGCTTCACGCTGATCGAACTGATCGTGGTCATGGCCATTGTCGTGGTGCTGGCGATGGTGGCCATCCCCAACTTTGTGACCTTCCAACGCAATTCGCAGCTGACGTCGGCAGCCAACAGCCTGCTGGCCTCGATCAACACGGCCCGCGGTGAAGCCATGAAGCGCAATCAGACTGCCTTTGTTGTGCCCAACACGGGTACCAACTGGACCACGGGCTGGAAGGTGTTTGTGTCACGCCCCGGCTACAGCACCGCCACCGGGACGTACGACGCCACCTCGACGGCGACCACCTCCTCCACTTATACCGATGGCCAGGACCTGCTGGTGCAAAGCGTTCCGGCCCAGGCCAGCTACCTCAACATCACCTCCAGCGACTCGTCAGGCACAGCCGTGGGCTTGATCCGCTTTGATGGTTCGGGCTACTCCAAGACCTCCGACAACAGCGGTTTTCAGGCCATGACGATGCGCCTGCAACGCAACGACGTGAGCACGGGTCAACAACCCAGCGAGACCCGCATCATGGTGCTGGCCCGAACGGGCCGGGCCCGGGTGTGCAAGCCGGTCTCGTCCAGCGACAGCAACTGCAGCACCACGTCCACACAATGAGTGCGGGCTGGTTCGGCCCCCTACAATGCGCGCCGTGAACACCCCCGTCCTCAACATCTCCTGCTACAAGTTTGTGCCGCTGCCTGATGCGGCCACACTCCGCGATCAACTGGCCGAGCAGACCCAACGCCTGGCGTTGCGCGGCACCATCCTGCTGGCCGAGGAAGGCATCAACTTCTTCCTGGCCGGGCCCGCTGAGGCTGTGCGCGAGGTGGTCAACACCCTGCGCCAAGATCCGCGCCTGTCCGATCTGGCGCCCAAGGAGAGCTGGTCAGACCACCAGCCGTTTCGCAAGATGCTGGTCAAGGTCAAGCGCGAGATCATCCGCATGAACCACCCCACCATCCGCCCTGCCGAAGGTCGGGCCCCCGCCGTCATGCCGGCCACAGTGCGCCGTTGGCTGGAACAAGGCCATGACGATGAAGGTAGGCCCGTGGTCACCCTGGACACCCGCAATGCCTTCGAAGTGGACCACGGCACGTTTGAAGGCGCGGTCGACTGGCGCATCCAAAAGTTCACCGAATTTCCAGACGCCTTGCGTGCCCACAAAGCTGAACTGCAGGACAAGACCGTGGTGAGCTTCTGCACCGGCGGCATCCGGTGCGAAAAGGCCGCCATCCTGATGCGCGAGGAAGGCCTGCCCCATGTCTATCAGCTCGAAGGCGGCATCCTCAAGTACTTCGAGGAAACCGACGGCGCCCATTACCAAGGCAGCTGCTTTGTGTTTGACGAGCGCGAAGCGCTGGCGCCGGACCTGTCGCCGCTGCGCTGAGCCCGCTCCAGGGGCCTGGGGCCAAGGCCCCTGCCCCCTTCGATTTCCGGCTCAGTGGCCGGGACGCACCGGCAGATCGATGCGCTCGGTCTCGCCGGGCACCTGCCCCATGCCGGCCTCTGCGCGCCCCTGAGCCCAGTCCTGCTCGGCCTGCTCGATGCGGGCCTTGGACGTCGAGACAAAGTTCCAGCGGATGTTTCGATGGCCCAGGGGCTGGCCGCCCACCAAGACCCAGCGACAGCCCTCAGGGCCGGCCTTCAGATCCAGCGAGCCCTGCGGCAGCACCAACTGCTGCAAAGGCAAGGCCTGCTCGTCGGCCAGCAAGCCGCCCTGCACCACGTACAAGGCCTGCTCCTGGGCCAGCAAGGGCAGGTGCAAGGTCGCACCAGGCGCCATCTGCACATCGAGGTACAGCGTGGGCGACAAAGTCTGCACCGGTGAGCGGTGACCAAAGGCCTCACCCACCAGCACCCGCACCTGGACGCCGGGGTATTGAATTTCAGGCAGCGCCTCGGCCGGGGTATGGACAAAGCTCGGCGCCACGTCTTCCAGCGCTTCGGGCAAGGCCACCCACAGCTGCAAGCCATGCATGGCATAGGACTGGTCCGTCAGGTCAGGCGGGCGGCGTTCCGAATGCACAATGCCCCGGCCGGCCGTCATCCAGTTGATCGCACCGGGCTCGATGCGTTGCTCGAAGCCCAGGTTGTCGCGGTGGATCTGCGCCCCTTCAAACAGGTAGGTCACCGTGGCCAGACCGATGTGCGGATGGGGGCGCACGTCAAACTGATCGGCAGGCTGCACCTGCACCGGCCCGAAGTGGTCGAAGAACAGAAAAGGCCCCACGGCCTGCCGCTGCGCTGCCGGCAAGGCCCGGCGCACCAGGAAGCCGCCACCCAGGTCTTTGGTGTGGGGCGAAATCAGGGTCCAGGACGTCATGGGCGGTGCTCCTTGCGAAATAAATGGGAGGCCTGCACCCACCGGGCAGCAGGCCCCAGGCCCCTTCGATTATTTGGCGAGGCGGGCTGCCGTGGCGGCCACGCGGGCGCCGAACGCCTTGGCCCCTTCCAGGTCACCCGGCAGCATTTCGGCGGGCGAGCAGTCCGAGGGGCTCTGGGCCATGGCGCCAAGCGAAGCACCGAGCACGTTCGAGTCGTTGCGCTGGGCCGCCTTGCTGTTGCTGGGCAACAAACCCAGGCCCACCCAGACACCGCCATGCTGCATGGCCAGGGTCATCAGGTATTGCAGGGTGCTTTGCTTGTCGCCATTCAGCGAGGCACTGTTGGTGAAGCCGGCGAAAAGCTTGTCCTTCCAAGCTTGGGTGAACCAGGCCTTGGAGCTGGCGTCGGCAAACTTCTTGAACTGCCAGCTGACCGAGCCCATGTAGGTGGGCGAGCCCAGGACGATGGCGTCCGCGGCGTTCAGGGTGTCCCAGCCGCCTTCGGGCAGGTTGCCCTCGGCGTCGATGGGCAGCAGGGTGGCGCCGGCGCCTTCGGCCACGGATTGCGCCATGCGCAGGGTGTGACCATAACCCGAGTGGAAAACAACAACGACTTTTGCCATGAAAGACTCCTTGGTTGAGAAAAACGGATTCTGACGCCCGCTCAGGGCGCCAGTTCAAACACCAGCACTTCGGCATCGCGACCGTGACGGAGGAAGAGTTGGCTCTCGTGCTCCAGCAGCAGCGCATCGCCGCCCTCCAGGCACTGGCCGTTGGCCTGCAACTGCCCGCGAACCAAGTGCACATACGCCTTGCGACCCGTGCGCAGCGCCAGGGTGGCCTGTTCGGCCTCCCCGTCGAACAGGCCGGCGTACAGGCTGGCATCGGCATGGAGGCGCACCGAGCCGTCGGCGCCATCGGCCGATGCCACCAGGCGCAGGCGACCGCGCTTGTCGGCGTCTGAGAATGCCTTCTGCTCGTAGCCAGGCTCGATGCCCTGCACGTCGGGCAGGATCCAGATCTGCAGAAAGTGGGTCGTCTGGCCCGGGGCGTGGTTGAACTCGCTGTGGGTCACACCGCGTCCGGCGCTCATGCGCTGCACCTCGCCAGGCCGGATGCCCTTGACGTGGCCCATGCTGTCCTGGTGGGCCAACTCGCCACTCAGCACGTAGCTGATGATTTCCATGTCACGGTGGCCATGGGTACCGAAACCAGTGCCGGGCGCAATGCGGTCTTCGTTGATCACCCGCAGGTTGCCCCAGCCCATGTGGCGCGGATCGTGGTAGCCGGCAAAAGAGAAACTGTGGAAGGACTTCAGCCAGCCGTGATCGGCATAACCTCGTTCCCCTGATTTGCGAATGCTGAGCATGGTGTGCATCTCCTGAAGCTGAACTTTAGGGCCCGCCCCGCGTTCTGCCATGCGCGGTGATTGATGGCATCATTCATTTTTTTTGAATCGACGTTGGCCATGCCCTCCACGACCCCCACGGCCCGCGATGTCCTGACCCCCGATGCCCTGGGCATGTTGAAGGAAATCGCCCAGAGCGGCAGCTTTGCTGCGGCGGCGCGGCAACTCAACCTGGTCCCCAGCGCCCTCACCTACCGGGTGCGTGCCATCGAAGACGCATTGGACGTGCTGCTGTTTGACCGCAGCAGCCGCCAGGCCCGCCTGACCGAGGCGGGGCAGGAACTGCTGCGCGAAGGGGAGCGCCTGCTGGACGAGATCGATGCCGTGGCCAACCGTGTCAAGCGCGTGGCCACGGGGTGGGAACCCCAGTTCACCCTGGCCGCCGACGGCGTGATCACCCGCAGCACCCTGCTGGAGCTGACCGGCGACTTCTTCCAGCTCAACCCGCCGACACGGCTGCGCATCCGTGACGAGATCATGACCGGCACCTTGCAGGCTGTGGTGCTGGGGCATGCCGACCTGGCCGTCGGCGTGGTGATGGATGGCTCTACCCCCACTGACATCCAGCAGCGTGAGCTGGGGGTGATGCACTTCCTGTATGTGGTGGCCCCGCACCACCCCCTGGCCAAGATCGAAGAGCCCCTGTGCGACGACCTGATTCGTCAACACAGAGCAGTTGCCGTCGCCGACTCCAGTCAGCGTGGCCGGGGCATGACCGTCAACCTGCTGCCCGGCCAGGATGTTTTCACGGTGCCCACCATGCAGGCCAAGGTCGAAGCCCAGCTGCGCGGGCTGGGTGCGGGCTTTCTGCCCGAATCCATGGTGCGAAACTACCTCGAAGCAGGCATGCTGATCCACAAGCCCCTGGAGCGGGCAGCGCGCACGGTCCGCTGCGGCTATGCCTGGCGGGCCAGCCCGGGCCAACGTCCGGGGCGGGCGCTGCAATGGTGGCTGGATCGCCTGGAGTCGGCCGCCACCCGGCAAGCGTTGCTGGAACAGCCTCGCCCTGTCGTGCGCTGAGGCCGGGCCAGGAACGTGCTGACGCTCCCAGGGGCGGGAAAGCCCTGAAGCCTGCAACACAAAACGCTGATCCAACTCGTCCGGAGCGCCCGCCAATTGGGTTAGGCTTTGTGACGTCCTCATTGATCGGAGACCCAGCATGGCAAAACGTCCTCGCAGCTCGACCGGCCCGCGCAAGAAGCCGGCCTCACCCACACTGGTGCCCCAACGCATTGCCATCGTCGGCGCCGGCATGGCCGGCATCACCTGCGCCCGTACCCTGGCCCAGGCGGGTCACGACGTCACCGTGTTCGAGAAGAGCGCGGGCGTCAGCGGCCGCATGGCCAGCACCGAGTCGGCCTTTGGCAGTTTCGACACCGGAGCCCAGTACTTCACGGTGCGCGATCCCCGCTTTGAGCTGGCCCTGGCCACCGCCCCCAACGCTGCCCGCCGCTGGAGCGCCAATGCCGTGCGCGTGCTCGATGAGCATGGCCAGGTCAGCTCCCCCAGCCTGCCCCACCCCGAACCCCATTGGGTGGGTGTACCGGCCATGAACCGCCTGGTGAGTGACTGGGCCGCGCCCTTGCAAGCCCAGGGCCGCCTGCTCACGCAGACCCGCGTCAGCGCCCTGCAGCGCGACACCCTGCAACCCCAACGCTGGCAACTGCACACCGCTGGCGACGACGGCAGCAGCCAGGTCCATGCCGGCTTTGACGCCGTGCTGCTGGCCCTGCCGGCCCCCCAGGCGGCCGAACTGCTGGCCGCAGTGCCCAGCGCCAATGCCCTGGTCGAAGCCTTGCAGCCCGTGAACATCGCCCCCTGCTGGACCCTGATGCTGGCCTTCCCGCAGGCGGTGCAGCCGGGCCTGACCACCTTGGGCCCGCAATGGAACGCGGCCCGCAGCACCCACCACCGCATCGCCTGGCTGGCACGCGAATCATCCAAGCCCGGGCGCAGCCAGATCGAGCGCTGGACCGTCCAGGCCAGCGATGTCTGGTCAAGCGAACACCTGGACGACAGCGCCGAGCGTGTGCAGGGCAAACTGCACCGCGCCTTTGTCGACATCACGGGCATCCATGCCGAGCCCAGCCACATCGCACTCAAACGCTGGAAGCACGCCAAAACGCTCAAGCCCCTGGGTCAGACCCACCTTTGGGACCCGGCCAATGGCGTCGGACTGTGCGGCGACTGGTGCCTGGGCCACCGGGTCGAAGACGCCTTCGTGTCCGGCCTGAGCCTGGCGCTCTCGCTGAGCTGACCTGCCCCCCCCGGGCGGCCATGGCCGCCCTCGCCTGCCATGCCTCTGCCATGCCTCTGCCACTTGGCGGCTACACCGGCCGCTTTGCCCCCTCCCCCACCGGCCCGCTGCACGCGGGCTCACTGGTCGCGGCCCTGGCCAGCTGGCTTGACGCCCGTGCCCATGGCGGGCAGTGGCTGGTTCGCATCGAAGACATCGACCCACCGCGCTGCAGCCCGGGCGCTGACCAACACCTGCTGCAACAATTGGCGGCCTGCGGCCTGCACCCCGATCAGCCACCGGTCTGGCAATCCCAACGCCATGCGCTGTACGCCAGCGCCCTGCAGACCCTGATCCAGGCGGGCCTGGCCTATGGCTGTGCCTGCACCCGCAAGGAGATCGAGGCCGCCCTGCTGGCCCAAGGCCTGCAGCGGGCAAGGCACCAGCAAGCCGTCTACCCGGGCACCTGCCGCCAGGGCCGCCAAGGCCGCCCCGTGCGGGCCTGGCGTTTGGCCGTGGGGCAGATCCCCGGGGCCACCGCCCTGCGCTGGCAGGACCGGCGGCTGGGGCCCCAGATCCAGGATGTGGCGGCCGAAGTGGGCGACTTCGTGCTCCAGCGCGCCGATGGCCTGTGGGCCTACCAGTTGGCCGTGGTCGTGGACGATGCGGCCCAGGGCGTGACCGACATCGTGCGCGGCGCCGACCTGTGCGACAACACGGCGCGCCAGATCCTGCTGCAACACGCGCTGAACCTGCCCACGCCGCGTTACCTGCACACCCCGCTGGTGCTGGACGCACGGGGTGAGAAACTGTCCAAGCAGCATGGGGCGCCAGCCATCGACACGTCAAGCCCAGCCGCCTGCCTGGCCGCTCTGCGCCAAGCTGCCGCGGCCCTGGATTTGCGGCATGCAACCGCGCCCGACGCCAGCATCAGCGATCAACTGACCCAATGGACCGGCCTGTGGCGGGCGCGCTGGGCCTGAATGAGCCCACAAGGCGCCCGCTTGCCTACAATCTCACTCCATTTGGCGCCACCCGGCCGCCTGGCCCAGCGCCTGAAACCCCGACATCATGCAAGAACACCAAGAACACACCGCCCCCGTGGCCCCCGCCCCAGTGGACGAACCGTCTGGCACGGCCTCTGACGCCCAGCCGACCGGCGCCCCTGCCGGCGTGGCCTTCCCCAAGACCATCAAGAGCTTTGTGCGGCGCGCCGGCCGCACCACCACCGGACAGGCCAAGGCCTTTGAGTTGCTAGGCCCCCGCTTCATCCTGCCCTACCGCGCCGCGCCACTGGACCTGAGCGAAGCCTTTGGCGCGCCGGGCCCGGTGGTGCTGGAGATCGGCTTCGGCATGGGCGACGCCACGGCCCACATTGCAGCCCTGATGCCTGACACGCACTTTCTGTGCTGCGAAGTGCATGAACCCGGAGTGGGTGCCCTGCTCAAGCAGGTGGGTGAGCGCGGACTGAGCAACATCCGCATCCTGCAGCACGACGCGGTCGAGGTGATCGACAACATGCTGCCTCATGGCGTGCTCGAAGGCGTGCACATCTTCTTTCCCGACCCTTGGCACAAGACCAAGCACAACAAGCGACGCTTGATCCAAGCGCCGCTGGTGGCCAAATTGGCCGCCCGGCTGCGCCCCGGCGGTTACCTGCATTGCGCCACCGACTGGCAGCCCTATGCCGAGCAGATGCTGGAGGTACTGGGTGCCGAGCCTCTGTTGCGCAATCGCCAGGCCGCCGGTGGCTACGCTGATCGCCCAGCCTACCGGCCCGAGACCAAATTCGAGCGCCGTGGCCTGCGTCTGGGGCATGGCGTCTGGGATCTGGTGTTCGAAAAGACCCCGTGACAGCCCCCGTGACCGGAGCGGTTCGCCCCTGGGGCTGGCCCCAGGCGCTGGCGGGCGAGGCAGTGACCCCAACGCCTGCCCAAGGCCCGGGTCTGCTGCATTTATGCGACAAAACTGTCTGAAATCAAACAATTCTCAGGACAGCCCAGCACCGCACAAGCGTGCTTTTACAAAAACTGGCTACCATCGCGCCTCATCCATCTTCTGCCGGGATTGAAACGGATCCGCCTCATTCGGCCCGGCTCGAACTCGTCATTTCCCCTTGTGTGCAACCGGTTTTGACAATGAATCCACTTTTGCAGCATCTGGTCGAGATCACGGGTCATCGAGATCACGCCCGCCTGGAGATCTCGGTCATCTCGGCCTTGCATCAGTTGGGCAATGTGAAAGAGGTTCGCGCCCTGGAGGTGGTGACCATTGGTGAAGAGACCCACGTGCGGCCCAAGGCCTGGATCAGCGAGGGGGCACTCCAATCCATCGAAGACCCTCAGCACGCCGACATTCCGCGCCTGCCTCTGATGGCCTACCCGGCCTTGGCCGCCTGCATCGCCGAAAAATCTGCCGGTCGGGAAGAGCGCTCTTCCAGCGGGGAGCATGAGCTGTGGCTGCCGGTGTGGCTGCAGGAGAAGGTGGTGGCCTGCCTGGAGATCCGCAACGACAGCCCCTTTGCCCAGGACACCCTGAACGTGATCCATGGCATCTTTCACGTCTACCGCAACTACCAGAGCCTGCTCGACTACAGCGAGCGCGATGCACTGACCGGCTTGTTCAACCGCAAGACCTTTGACGCCGAGTTCTCCCGTCCCGCCCACAGCCCAGCCGCCAATGGCGCGGCAGAGGCCAACGATGAAGACAGCCCCCGTCATTGGCTGGCCGTGGTGGACATTGACCACTTCAAACAGGTCAACGACCGTTTCGGTCACCTGTACGGCGACGAGGTGCTGATCCTGATGGCCAACCTGTTGCGGGCGTCCTTCCGGGCCCAGGATCGGATTTTCCGCTTTGGTGGCGAGGAATTTGTGATCCTGCTGCGCTCCGCCACGCTGGCCACCGCACGGCAGATCTTCAACCGCTTTCGCCAGGCCGTGGAGCACCATGACTTTCCGCAGGTCGGGCGCGTCACCGTCAGCGTGGGTTTCGTCAGTACCCACGAAGGGTCTGCGGTCGAGATCCTGGGGCACGCAGACCAGGCGCTCTATTTCGCCAAGGAGCACGGCCGCAACCAGGTCTGCCATTACGACGAACTCATCGGCTCAGGCCAGTTGAAGAAGCAAACGCAGGCCCACGACGAAGTCGAGCTGTTCTGAACGGCCGCTGCAGAACGCAGAGCCGATCGCTGCCGTCGCGCAAGGCCTAGGCCGGCAGCGCGACGCTGGCACGGGCCTCACACCAGGCTTGCAGATCCGAGGCCGAGACCGGCCGGCTGAAGTAATAGCCTTGCATGCTGCAGCAGCCGAACGCCACCAGAAAATCGGCCTGCTCGCGGCTCTCCACCCCTTCGGCGATGACCTCCAGTTGCAAGTGGTGCGCCAGATCGATGATGGCGGTGATGATGGCCATGTTCTTCGGGCTGGCCTGGTAGTCATCCACAAACGATTTGTCGATTTTCAGCACATCCACCGGCAGGGTGGCCAGGTAGGCCAGGCTGGAATAGCCCGTGCCGAAGTCATCAATCGCAATGCGCAGGCCCAGCGCCTTGAGCGCATGCAGCACGCCGGCCATGGCCTCCATGTTCTGCATCAAGCCGCTCTCGGTGACTTCGATCTCCAGCAGGGCCGGCGGCAGTCCGGTGCTTTTCAGCACCTGCTGCACCTCGCTCACAAAGCTGGGGTCGGCCAACTGCCGGACCGACACATTGACCGCCATGGGGGCGCGCAACAGTCCGAGCCCGCAAAGACGGCTGGCCTCTTCACAGGCGGTGCGCAGAATGTGGCGCCCGATCTCGATGATCTGACCACTTTCTTCGGCCAGCGGAATGAACTGGGCCGGCGACACCCGCTGCCCAGACCAGCACCAGCGCGCCAGGGCCTCCACGCCCACGACTTGGTCCGCACTGAAATCGACCTTGGGTTGGTACTCAAGAAAGATCTCGCCATGCCCGAGAGCCGCCTTCAGTGCCTGTTCCTGCTGCAACCGCTGATGGGCGGCCACCCCCAGTTCACGCGTGAAGTAATGGAAGCGGTTGCGGCCTGCATTCTTGGCCGCATAAAGGGCCGCATCGGCGTGCTTGGCCAGTTCATCGAAGCTGTTGCCGTCGGCCGGAAACAAGGCAATGCCGATCGTCACCGACACATTCAGCTCCCGGCCCTGCACCACAAAAGGCTCGCTGCACAGGCGCAGCAGCTTGCGGGCCAGGTGGCCGGCCTGGGCCCCATCTTTCAGACCGGTCTGCAGGATCACGAACTCATCCCCCCCCTGTCGGCTCAGGGTGTCGGAATGGCGCATGGCCCCCGACAGGCGCCGCGCAAAATCCACCAGCAGGCGGTCACCCACCTCATGACCCAGCGAGTCGTTGACGGTCTTGAAGCGGTCCAGATCCAGGTACATCACCGCCACCTGCTCTTGCTCGCGCTGAGCCAGCAAAATAGCCTGTTCGGCCCGGTCGTACAACATCAGCCGGTTGGGCAAACCGGTCAAGGCATCGTGCTGGGCCAGGTGGGCCATGCGGATGGCCATGGAGCGCATCTCACTGACATCATGAAACACCATCACCGCACCGATGATTTCACCGTGCCGGTCCTTGATCGGTGAGGCAGAGTCCTCGATGTCAAATCGTTGCCCATCCCGCCGGACCAAGGACGTGTCGGCGGCCAGCCCGACCGTGTCCTGAAGCTCCAGGGCGAGCCGCACCGGGTTTCGCAAGGGACTGCCATCGACCGAGTTGACGATGGGCATCACCGCCTCCACCGGCTCGCCCCGCGCCAGATCCAGGCGCCAGTCGGTCATCATCTCGGCCACCGGGTTGAGGTAGGTCACCCGACCCGCCACATCGACCGTGATCACGGCGTCCCCGATCGAACTCAGCGTGACCCTGAAACGCTCCTTCTCTTCGAAGACCTGGCTCTCGGCCTGCTTGCGATCGGTGATGTCCATGAGCTGGGCAAAAATGCCCGCGACCCGGCCCTCGCGGAGATCCGGCGCCAAGGACACCAGCAAGGTGCGCAGCAGCCCCCCGGGCAGCTTGACCGGCCACTCAAAAGTCTGCGCCTCGCCCGCCAGAGCCAACTTGATGTACGGCCCGTAGCGATGCATCAGGGCCGGTCCCACCACATCAGGCAGGGTCTGTCCCCGCAAGACCTCAGGCAGAAGACCGAAGAGGTCGCGGTGCAGGTGGTTGGCAAACAGGTTGCGCAGGTCGCGGTCCCAATAGCTGACCAGCGACGGCAGGTGGTTGACGATGGTGCGCAGATGCCCTTCGGCGTGGGCCAGCAGTTGCGACACCTGCTGACGATGGCGCAATTCGCGCTCGAACAGCAGCACCAACCCCAGACAACCGGCCACCAGGACCAGCGTCACCCCCCCGGTGCTGGCAACCCGCTGCCACCAGGCCGACTCGACCGCCCCCACAGGGCGCATCAGCACCAGGCGCAGGGGCGCATCGCCAACCTGCAGGTAGCTGACCAGGCGGGGTGCACCGTCACCCGCCAGATCCGAGCGGAAGCTGCCGGCCGGCGCCGGCCCTTGTGGCCCCTGTTCCGGCCAGTTCAGGCTGCCACTGAGCGAGGCCCCCCCTGGGCCAATCGCCCCGGCCAGGTAGGTGCCATCGCGGTGCTCCAGCCAAAGCAGCGAGTCGCCGCCGAGGTCGGCCTTGTCCAGCAGCCCCTGCCAATGGGCCAGCGGAACCAGGCCCACCGCCACACCGGCAAAATGCCCCTCTTCATCCTGCAGTCGCCGGCTCAGGGCCAGCGAAGAAATCTTCTTGATCTGACTGACAAAGGGATGGCTGATGTAGAGCGCATCGCGGTCCGCATGCCATTGCGCCTGAAAATAGTCACGCTGGGTCGCCGTGACGAGGCGGGGCACCAGGCCCGCGCTGTCGGCCACGGCGCGGCCGGCACGGTCCAGTACCAGGGTGGCGGCAAATACCGGTTCACCCGTGAGCCGTTTGAACAACAGACGCTGGCGCCACTCCGGTGCCAGTTTCTGCAGACCAGGGTCCTGCCAGTCATCGCGCAAGGCCCCCAACACACGGTCACCCAGGCTCACATGGCGCCCCAGCTCCTCGCCCAGTTGGGTCAGGACGCGGGCATCGTGCTCTGCCACGCGCCCCCAGGTTTCACGCAGATCCGTGCGCGCCCAATGCACCGACAGACCCGCCATGGTCAGTGCCAGACACAGGGCCATCAGCAACAGCCAGCGGGAAGTGATGGGGCGAAGCATGGTCGATTTGGGGGGGCCAAGGGCGGATTCTAGGGACGGGGTAGGTCACCACATTGATGCCCGTCAAGCTCCACCCTTGCCGCTGGCGCCGCAATGGCCCATGCCGTGTCAAATCCTTGACATGGGGCGGCGCCTGCGTGGGGCAAGATGCGGCACCCCACCCCGCATTCGATCCCCCTTTCAGGAGACAGCATGAACATCCCCTCACTGCAGCAGCAGGTCAGCGTCGAAGAGTGGCAGCTGCGCGTCGATCTGGCCGCCTGTTACCGCCTGGTGGCGGCCTACGGCTGGAGCGACCTGGTCTTCACCCACATCAGCGCCAAGCTGCCCAGCTCGGTGGCGGGCGATGAACACCAGTTTTTGATCAACCCCTACGGGCTGATGTTTGATGAAATCACCGCCTCCAGCCTGGTCAAGGTGGACATGCAGTGCAACAAGCTGCACGACAGCCCCTTCCCGGTCAACCCGGCGGGCTTCGTGATCCACAGCGCCATCCATGAGGCCCGCCCCGAGGCGGGCTGTGTGCTGCACACCCACACCCGCGCCGGTGTGGGCGTGAGCGCACAGAAGCACGGCATTCTGCCGCTGAGCCAGCAATCCACGTTTGTGCTGAGTTCGCTGGCCTACCACGACTACGAAGGGGTGGCGATCCGCGACGATGAAAAGACCCGTCTGCAGGCCGACCTGGGCACCGCCAACTACCTGGTGTTGCGCAACCATGGGCTCCTGACCGTGGGGCGCAACATTCCTGAGGCGTTTTTGGCCATGTACACCTTCGAGAACACCTGCCGGATCCAGATCGATGCCCTGGCGGGTGGCGGCGAAGTGATCTCGGTCAACCCCACCATCCTCGACGGCGTGGCGCACGCGATGAAGGTGCAAACCAGTGGCCTGGGTGGCCAATTTGTCTGGCCATCGCTGCTGCGCAAGCTGGAGCGACTGGACCCCGGCTACAAGACCTGAGAGCGCCCCAGGCAACGCGGTCCTGCCGCAGCCCCGGGCGGGGGCGGCGTCACCCGCTCACTTCGACGCGGTCTCGCCCTTCGCTCTTGGCGTGGTAGAGCATGGCATCAGCGCGTGCCAGCAGGTCAGCCACACCCTCGTCCGGCCCGCACTGGGCAACGCCGAAGCTGGCTGTCCGGGGGATCACCATGCCCTCCCAGAGGGCGGGTTGCTCGCCCACCCGTTCACGCAATCGCTCTGCCGCCTGGCGCGCGTCCACCAGATCGCTTTCAGGCAGAACGATCAGAAACTCCTCGCCCCCATAGCGGGCCACCCAATCCACCTGGCTGCGCAGTTGCCCCCGCAGCAAGGTGCCAAAGTCGCGCAGCACGGCGTCGCCCGCCGCATGGCCATGGGTATCGTTGATGACCTTGAAATGGTCGATGTCGGCAAAGATCACTGACAGCGGCCGGCCATAGCGCCGCGCCCGCTCGATCTCGGAGGGCAGGCGCTCCTCGATCACGCGCCGATTGAAACACCCGGTCAGCGCATCCGTGATCGACAGCCGGTGCACCTCGCCAATCAACTTCTCCAGCTGCTGGGTGCGCTCGGCCACCAGGCCATCGAGGTTGGCAATGTGGCTTTGCAGCTCGCCCTGGAGCTGGCGAAAGCCCTGGGTCACGAGATCGATCTCGTCCAGATGATCGCTGCTGGCACGGTCCAGCACCAGGGGACGCGAGATTTCCTGTGGCTTGAGCTCGGACGCAAAACGCGCAATCTGCTGCAGCGGCTGCTGCAGGTCTCGCCGCAACATCCAGGCCACGACCAGGCACAGCAAGGCGGTGAAGACGCCATAACCGGCGGCGATGGTGAGGGTATTGGCCAGAATCTGTTGGTAAAGGTAGCTGGGATCCACCCACAGTTGCAATTGGCCCACTGCCTTGCCGCCCTGGGGCGACGCGATCTCGAGCGTGTGGGTCGGCGGTGTGTCGCCGCCCACCTCGGCCGACAACGCGCCAGCCTCAAAAATCTGGCCCGTGCTGGCCAACACCCGGGCACGCCCGATTTCGGGCAGGCCCGCCAACCAGTTCATCTGGCGCTGGATCACCTCGGGCTCGATGTCCCACAACGACAGCGACAGCATCGGCAGGCTGTTGTCGGCAATCTCGCTGACCGCGTGCTCCACCTGTGACTGACTGCTGCGATAGGCCAGACCCGCCTGAAGCAAGGTCATGGCCAGCAGGCAAAGCCCGGCCAGCACCACGATGCGCCGGATCAGCGTGGCGGCAATCGAACGGTAATAAGGCTGGTTCAAAGACATGTCGGCTTAGCGTAACAGGTCGCCTACATCAAAATCGTAATGGACCAGGCGCGGATTCAGCGCCAGGCTGTAGCGCCTGAAATCCAACGCCCCACCATCGCCCGCAAAACGCTGCAGAAAGCGCTCGGCCAAGGGGGGGGTGAACAGGATGAACATGGGCACCACCATCTCCAACCCCTCGGTCTTGGCAAAGTCATGGCCCTTGGCATGGTCGTAGATCATGACCAGCGCCCAGGCCCCGGCCATGAAATGCCCACCCGCCAGAGCAGAAAGCTCGCCCGAACGCACCGCATTGAGGGCTTCTGTGGAGGTGTTGACACCACTGAACAGCACATCCTTGCCCGGCACGTCGGCATGCTCACGCCAGGCCTGCATGGCACCAAAGGCCATCTGGTCACTGCCCGCCCACACCAACCGGGCATCCGGGTGGCGGCGCACCAGCCAACGCGACTTGGTCAAGGCGGTTTCGCGACTCCAATTGGCGTAAACGATCTGGTCCAGCACCACATCCGAGGCCTCGGCCAGGGCGCGCTGCAGGCCGGCATTGCGGGCCGCCGAACTGGGCGTGGAGCGGTCGCCAGCGATGGCAATCACATGCAGCAGGCCGTCCGCCCCTCTCAGCTGGGCGCGGCGACCTTTCTCGATCAAGGTTTTTGCCGTGAGGTAGCCCGCGTCTTCGGCGCGGGGCTCCAGCGTCCCCAGCCAGAAATCGTATTTCTCGCGAGGACCACCGGTGGTGCGACGGTCTGCACCATGAATGCCGCTGAAGGCCATCATGGCCTTGATACCCGAGCCGTTCAGCAGCCGAAGAATCTCCGGGCCGGTAGCGTAGTCGTTGGAGAAAATCACATAGTCAGGCCTCTGGGCCGCCGGCCGGGCCGCCAGAGACGCTGCAATCTCCAACGTTTTGAGGTGGTCCCGCTCGGCATAGCGCACCTCCAGCTGCAGGTCGAGGCTGCGTGCCGCCTGCACCATGGCAGAGGCTGCGGCGACCCAATAGGCCTCGTTGCTGCGCCCCGGGTTGATGAAGGCCACCGACAAAGCCTGGGCCGGACCCACCAGGCCCAAGGTCATCGTGAACAACAGAAAGAGTCGATTCAGCGCGGCACTCACAACAGGGATCCAGAAGAAGTCAACCCAGTTGGCACGGGGCGAAGGGCTTGCAAGGGGACAGGTGGCCCAGGGCCATGGGCCGCATTATCAACTTGAGCGCGGCCACCGCCACCGGACAAGCCCCATCCAGGGCGTGCCTCAGTCGGGGGCAAAGCCCGCCCCCTGCACAGAAGCCCCGCGTCAGGCGCGCTCGGCCACCCAGCCCTGCACCGAGGCCAGGGCCTTGGCCAGGCCGGAGGCATCCGTGCCCCCCGCCATGGCCATGTCGGGTTTGCCGCCCCCCTTGCCGCCCACTTGCTGGGCCACAAAGTTGACCAACTCACCCGCCTTGACCTTGCCAACGCTGTCGGCCGTGACGCCGGCCGCCAACTGCACCTTGCCACCGTCCACGGCAGCCAGCACGATGGCGGCGGTCTTGAGCTTGTCCTTGAGCTTGTCCAGGGTCTCGCGCAGGGTTTTGGCATCGGCGCCATCGAGCAAGGCGGCCAGCACCTTGATGCCCTTGACGTCCACCGCCTGCCCCATCAACTCGTCGCCTTGCGAGGAAGCCAGCTTGCCCTTGAGCGCAGCCACTTCCTTTTCAAGCGTCCTGACCTGGTCCAGCACCTGGGTGATGCGGCCTTGCAGCTCGGCTGCCGGCGCCTTCAGCGTGCCAGCGGCCTGCTGCACCGTGGCTTCGAGGCCTTGCAGGTAGGTCAATGCATTGACACCGGTGACGGCTTCAATCCGCCGCACACCCGCCGCCACGCCGCTTTCAGCCACCACCTTGAACAGGCCGATGTCGCCGGTGCGCTGCACGTGGGTGCCGCCGCACAGTTCACGGCTGCTGCCGATGTCGAGCACACGCACGGTTTCACCATACTTTTCACCGAACAGCATCATGGCGCCAGTCTTTTGGGCCGATTCGATGTCCATCACGCGGGCCTGGGTGGGGGCATTGGCGAGAATTTCGGCGTTCACCTGGGCTTCGATGGCGCGGATCTGTGCATCGGTCACGGGGGCGTTGTGCGCAAAGTCGAAGCGGGTGCGATCGGCATTGACCAGCGAACCCTTCTGTTGCACGTGGTCGCCCAGCACTTCGCGCAAGGCCTTGTGCATGAGGTGGGTGACCGAGTGGTTGCGCATGGTGGCAGCGCGCACAGCGGTGTTCACGGCAGCCGTCACGTGGTCGCCCACCGCCAGCGTGCCGGATTCCAGCGTGCCATGGTGACCGAACACATCGGCCTTGATCTTCAGGGTGTCGCCCACGGCGAACATGGCCGAGCCGCTGCGGATCACGCCTTCATCGCCCACCTGACCACCGCTTTCGGCGTAGAAGGGGGTGGTGTCCAGCACGACCACACCGGTCTGGCCGGCCTTGAGTTCGGCAGCCGGGGTGCCATCCACGTACAGGGCCACCACCTTGGCAGCGGCTTCGAGCTGCTCGTAGCCCACAAAGGTGTTGCCAGCGCCGGTGTACTCCAGGGCGCGATCCATCTTGAACTTGCCGGCAGCACGGGCCTGGGCCTTTTGCTTGTCCATGGCCAGCTTGAAGCCGTCTTCATCGACGGCCACGTCACGTTCACGGCACACATCAGCCGACAGGTCGAGCGGGAAGCCATAGGTGTCGTGCAGCTTGAAGGCCACCTCGCCCGGCAGGGTCTTGCTGCCATCGGCCAGGGCGGCGTCCAGGATTTCCATGCCGTTGGCCAGGGTTTCGAAGAAGCGCTCTTCCTCGGCCTTCAGCACCTCGGTGATGCG
This sequence comes from Curvibacter sp. GW821-FHT01G03, assembly GCF_059422285.1. Taxonomy (NCBI): domain Bacteria; kingdom Pseudomonadati; phylum Pseudomonadota; class Betaproteobacteria; order Burkholderiales; family Comamonadaceae; genus Curvibacter; species Curvibacter sp. GW821-FHT01G03. The sequence goes on along the minus strand of NZ_JBWKWP010000005.1, from coordinate 124,807 downwards.
GGCCTCATCGGTTTTGAGCTTGGGGTAGGCATCGCCCATCAGCACCACCAGGTCTTTGACGAGCTTGTGGAAAAACGGGGTCTTCTGGCCCAGCTTGTAGCCATGGCGGATGGCGCGGCGCACGATGCGGCGCTGCACGTAGCCGCGGCCTTCGTTGGAGGGGATCACGCCGTCGCTGACCAGGAAGGCGGTGGCACGGATGTGGTCGGCGATCACGCGCAGGCTCTTGTTGTCCAGGTCTTTCTCGCCGGTTTCGCGCGAGGCCGCCTTGATCAGCGTGTCGAAGATGTCGATCTCGTAGTTGCTGTGCACGTGCTGCAGGATGGCGGCCAGGCGCTCCAGGCCCATGCCCGTGTCCACGCAGGGGGCCGGCAGCGGCTTGACCGAGCCATCGGGCTGCATGTCGAACTGCATGAACACGTTGTTCCAGATCTCGATGTAGCGGTCGCCATCGGCGTCGGGGCTGCCCGGAGGGCCGCCCGGGATTTCGGGGCCGTGGTCGAAGAAGATCTCGCTGCAGGGACCGCAGGGGCCGGTGTCGGCCATCATCCAGAAGTTGTCAGAAGCGTACTTGGCGCCTTTGTTGTCGCCAATGCGCACCACACGCTCGGGCGGCAGGCCGATTTCCTTCGTCCAGATGTCGTAGGCCTCATCGTCGTCGATGTAGACCGTGGCCCACAGCTTGTCGGCCGGCAGCTTGTAGACCTCGGTCAACAGTTCCCAGGCCCACTTCAGCGACTCACGCTTGAAGTAGTCGCCAAAGCTCCAGTTGCCCAGCATCTCGAAAAAGGTGTGGTGGCGGGCGGTGTAGCCCACGTTTTCCAGGTCGTTGTGCTTGCCGCCGGCACGCAGGCAGGCCTGAACCGAAGCCGCACGCACATAGGGGCGCTTGTCGGTGCCCAGGAACACGTCCTTGAACTGCACCATGCCTGAGTTGGTGAACATCAGCGTCGGGTCGTTGCCCGGCACCAGCGAGCTCGACGCCACCACGGTGTGCCCCTTGGAGGCGAAGAAATCGAGGAAGGTCTTGCGAATCTGGGCGACGGTGATAGGTGTGCTCATGGGGTGCAAAGAGAGGGTTCTGGTTGGGTGGGTGGTCCATGCCCTCACCCATTGGTGAGCTCATGGCGCCGCCCGCGCCGTGACGGGGCCCGCGCGCAGTGCCGGGCCAAACAGGCAATTATAAGATTCGGCGGCCCGGGCAGCGCATCACTGCGCCACCTGACGCCCCAGCTCGATGCGCTGGGCCAGAAACTGCCACAGGCGCTCGTCCTGGCAGAACGCCACGTTGAAGCGCAGCCAGCCGGTGGGCCGCGGCTCGACCAGGAACAGCTGCCCCGGCCCCAGCATGATGCCGGCGGCCGTGGCCTCCTTGGACAGCTCGGCACTGTCGGGCAGGTCGGGGTGGCGGGCCCACAGGTACATGCCGGCCTCGGGCTCATGGAACAGCTCAAAACCCAGGCTGTCCAGGCGCCGGCCCACCTGACGGTGGGCTTCGCCCAGGCGATCGCGCAGCGATTTGAGGTGCTTGCGCCAGCGCCCATCGGTGATCACGCCAAACGTCACGCGCTCGGCGATGTCGGAGGAGGTCAGGCCGGCCACCATCTTGAGCTGCACGAACTCGCCCAGCATGTCGGGACGGGCCAGCAAGTAACCCACCCGCAGATTGGGCGAGATGGTCTTGGAATAGCTGCCGATGTAGACCACCCGGCGCAACTGGTCCAGGCTGGCGAGCGAGGAACGCGAGGTGCCGTCCATGTCGGCATACAGGTCGTTTTCGACCAGCACAAAATCGTGTTGCTCGGCCAGTTGCAGCAAGCGGTGCAAGTGCGCCACCGACGCCAGCGAGCATGTGGGGCTTTGCAGGCGAGGCTGGGTGAAGAAGGCCTTGGGCTTGTGCAACTGAACCAGCGCCTCCAGTGCGGGCAGGTCATAGCCCGTGGGGGTGCGCGGCACGCCGATCAACCGGGCACCGGCGAAGCGCAGCATGTACAGCAGGTTGGGGTAGGCCGGGTCGTCCACCAGCACGGCATCCCCGGGCTTGAGTAGGCAGCGCGCCACCAGGTCCAGCGCCTGGCTGGAGCCATGGGTGAGCAGCACCTGGTCGGCATCGACGGTGATCTGGTGCTCGGCCAACGACTCGGCAATCATCATGCGCAGGGCCATGTGGCCCGAGGGCAGACCGTAGCCGTCCAGTTCGGGGCCGTCGGTGGACAGCTGCCTCAGGCTGCGCCGCACGGCGTCACCAAACAGCCAGTCGTGCGGCAACCAGCCACAGCCCGGCTTCATGGGCAGGTTGCGGTTTTCGAAAATCTGCTTGAGGTACCAGCGCGCATCAAAGCGCGGCGCCTCACGCGGCGCCTGACCGGCCACCGCTGGCGCCGCGCCCTCGTCGCGCCGCTTCACAAAAAAACCGGCATTGGCACGCGAGACCAGCCAGCCCTGAGCCACCAGGCGGTCATAGGCCTCGACCACGGTGAAGACGCTCACGCCATGGGCCGCCGCAAAGGCCCGAATGGAAGGTAGTTTGCTGCCCGGCTTGATCACCTGGCCCGCGATCAGGCCGCGCAAGCCGTCGACGATCTGGCTCACCAGCGGGGTCTGGACATCGGTACGGAGTGTGAGCATCAGGAAGACAGAAGACCCGGATCGAAAAAACACGGCGCCCGGGGATCGCTGGCCGGGCAGCCACCAGCGGGAAGTCTAACGCCCAACGCCATCGACCCATCGATTCAAGCTGGCGCTGCGGAAACGCCCCAAAACAGGGCCTTGATGGGGCGCAAATCCAAGGGTTAACCCGCGATTCAGAATCTGACGATGCCCCAAGCCGGCGCATGCCTGGCCAAGCGACACAGGCTTTTGCGCCACTGCGGTGCAAGGCACCAGATCAGGGATTCCATGTACAGGCAACTCGACCTGCACAGTGCGTCCAAATCCTGAAGTGTGTGTACATGGTTCAAAACAGAAACGATCCGTAAAGTCCATCCATCTGTTCAACCAACCGCTTGAAACCATGAAGTCAGAACGCCATTTCACCAACGCCGCCCTTCTTGCCCGCCGCCAGGCCGCCGTCGCCCGCGGCGTGGGCCAGTCGCACGAGATCTTCATCCAGAAGGCCGAAAACGCTGAGTTCTGGGACGTGGAAGGCCGTCGCTTCATCGACTTCGCGGGTGGCATCGCCGTGCTCAACACCGGCCACCTGCACCCCCAGGTGATCGCCGCCGTGCAGGCCCAGCTGGCGCTGTACACCCACACCTGCTTCCAGGTGGTGGCCTATGAACCCTATGTGGAAGTCTGCGAGCGCCTGAACACACTGGCTCCCGGCGACTTTGCCAAGAAGAGCCTGCTGCTGACCACCGGCGCCGAAGCCGTTGAAAACGCCATCAAGATCGCCCGCGCCCACACCCGCCGCCCGGGTGTGATCGCCTTCACCGGCGGCTACCACGGCCGCACCAACCTGACCCTGGGCCTGACCGGCAAGGTCGCCCCCTACAAGGTCGGCTTCGGCCCCTTCCCGGGCGAGATCTACCATGCCTTGTTCCCCAACGACTTGCATGGCGTGAGCGTGGCCGATGCCCTGCATTCGATCGAACTGATCTTCAAGAACGACATCGAGCCCCAGCGCGTGGCGGCCTTCATCGTCGAGCCGGTGCAGGGCGAAGGCGGCTTCAATGTGGCCCCGCCCGAGTTCATCTCGGGCCTGAAGGCCCTGGCCGAGCGCCATGGCATCTTGTTGATCGCCGACGAAGTGCAGACCGGCGCCGGCCGCACCGGCACCTGGTTCGCCTGCGAGCAATGGCCGGTGGCCCCGGATCTGATCACCACCGCCAAGTCGCTGGCCGGCGGCTTCCCGCTGTCGGGTGTGGTGGGCCGCGCCGAAGTGATCGACGCCCCCGCCGCCGGTGGCCTGGGCGGCACCTATGCCGGCAGCCCGGTGGCCTGCGCCGCCGCCCTGGCCGTGATCCAGGCCTTTGAAGACGAGAAGCTGCTGGAGCGCAGCAAGACCCTGGGCCAAAACTTGCAAGCAGGTCTGCGCCGCATTGCCGAGAGCGAAGCCTCGATTGGCGATGTGCGCGGCCTGGGCGCCATGGTGGCCATCGAGCTGTTCGAGAACGGCGACAAGAGCCGCCCCGACGCGAACCTGACCAAGAACGTGGTGGCCGAAGCCGCTCGCCGCGGTCTGGTGCTGCTGTCCTGCGGAACCTACGGCAACGTGATCCGCATCCTGGTGCCGCTGACCGCCTCTGACGCACTGATCGATGAAGGTCTGGCCATCCTGGCCGAGAGCTTCAAAGCCCAGCGCTGATCCAACACGCTACTTTCCTGCCCTTGCACACAAACATGTCTCAAGCAGAACCCCTGGTGCGCTTCTCCGGCGTGCAAAAGACCTACGACGGCGAACAGCTCGTGGTGCGTGATCTGAACCTGGACATCCAGCGCGGCGAATTTCTGAGCTTGCTGGGACCCTCGGGCTCGGGCAAGACCACCACGCTGATGATGTTGGCCGGCTTTGAATCGCCCACGGCAGGCGACATCCTGCTGGACGGCCGCCAGATCACCGGCACGCCGCCGCACAAGCGCAACTTCGGCATGGTGTTCCAGAACTACGCCCTGTTTCCCCACCTCACCGTGGGGCAGAACGTGGCCTACCCGCTGACCGTGCGCAAGGTGCCCAAGGACGAGCAGGCCCGCCGCGTGGCCAAGGCGCTGGACATGGTACGCCTGGGCGGCATGGCCGATCGCCTGCCGGGCCGCCTCTCGGGCGGCCAGCAACAGCGGGTGGCGCTGGCCCGCGCCCTGGTGTTCGAGCCACAGCTGGTGCTGATGGACGAGCCGCTGGGTGCGCTCGACAAGCAACTGCGCGAGCACATGCAGATCGAGCTGAAGGAATTGCACCGGCAATTGGGCGTGACCTTTGTCTACGTGACCCACGACCAGGGCGAGGCACTGACCATGAGCGACCGTGTGGCCGTGTTCAACGAAGGCGTGATCCAGCAACTGGCCTCGGTGGAAGACCTGTACGAAGCCCCGAGCAACCGCTTCGTGGCTGGCTTCGTGGGCGACAGCACCGTGCTCAAGGGCAGCCTGCAGGGTGGCAACGCCCTGCAACTGGCCGATGGCCAGCGCCTTCAGGGCCTGAACGTGAACGGCGTGGCCGACGGCGCCGCCGTGGAAGCCTGTGTGCGGCCCGAGCGCATCGTGCTGCACCTGGGCTCGGCCGCGCCGGTACCCAACTCGCTGGCCGCCACCGTGGCCCGCGTGATCTATTACGGCGACCACCTGCGCCTGCTGTGCTCGCTGGGCGAGGGCCAGGCCGAGGCCACCGTGAAGCTGCCTTTGACCCGTGCCGACAGCAACCCCCATCCACAAGCTGGCGAGCCGGTGCGGCTGGAGTTCCCGGCCGCGGCCACCCGCCTGTACGCGGTGTGAACCACGACAACGTTTTTTTCGCGCTCCCTCTCTCTAGAACCTCAACTTCCAACAAAGGAAAACGTGCCATGAAAAAGAGCCTGATCCCCTGCGCAGCCGCCGCCCTGGCCGCCTGCCTGGCCCTGCCCAGCTTTGCCGAGCAGCAGTTGACCATCGTCAACTTCGGCGGCGCCAACGCCAACGCCCAGAAGAAGGCCTACTACGAGCCCTTCGAAAAAACCGGTGTCAAGGTGGTGCCGGTGGAATACAACGGTGAGCAGGCCAAGATCAAGGCCATGGTCGAGACCAAGAAGGTGACCTGGGATGTGGTCGAGGTCGAATCGCCCGACGCGGTGCGCGGCTGCGACGAAGGCCTGTTCGAAAAGCTCGACTACAGCAAGCTGGCCGACAAGGCCGACCTGCTGCCCGCCGCCGTCACCGAATGCGGTGTGGGCGTGTTCGTGTGGTCCACCGTGATGGCCTACAACGGCGACAAGCTCAAGAGCGCCCCCAGCAGCTGGGCCGACTTCTTTGACACCAAGAAGATCCCTGGCAAGCGCGGCATGCGCAAGGGCGCCCGTTACAACCTCGAATTCGCACTGCTGGCCGATGGCGTGAAGCCGGGCGATGTGTACAAGGTACTGGCCACCAAGGACGGCGCCGACCGCGCCTTCAAGAAGCTGACCGAACTCAAGCCCAACATCCAGTGGTGGGAGGCCGGCGCCCAGGCGCCCCAGTTCCTGGTCGCCGGTGACGTGGTGCTGAGCACGGTCTACAACGGCCGCATCGACGCCGCCAACCGCGAAGGCCGCAACCTGAAGATCTATTGGCCCGGCGGCATATATGACCTGGACTACTGGGTCATCCCCAAGGGCGCGCCGAACAAGGAACTGTCGCAAAAGTTCATCGCCTTCGGCCTGCAAGCTGGCAACCAGGCCGTGTACGCGCAAAACATCGCCTACGGCCCGACCAACAGCAAGGCCCTGGCCAAGCTCGACAAGAAGGTGCTGGACGACCTGCCCACCTCGGCCGCCAACGCCAAGGAAGCCCTGCAGTTCAACGTGAGCTTCTGGGCCGACCAGGGCGAAGCGCTTGAAAAGCGCTTTGCTGCCTGGGCCACCCAGTAAACACGCCTGAGCCTGAGCAACACTGACTGAGAGACGGAGCCGATTCACCATGGCAGCACCCATCCGAGCCGCCGGCGCACCGGGCGATGAGCCCGGCGCACTGCGCAAAGCCTTATCCCGAGCCGAAGCGCGCCGCCAGTGGCGAGCCTTCGGACTGACCCTGCCCTTGCTGGTGTTTCTGCTCCTGACCCTGCTGGTGCCGATCGTCGCGCTGCTCCAGCGCGCGGTCGAAAACCCCGAGGTGGCCAACGCCCTGCCCCTGACCATCCGCGCGCTGGACGGCTGGAACGGGCGTGACACCCCCGCTGCCGCGGCCTACGGCGCCCTGGTCAAGGACCTGGCGCAACTGCCCGACAGTGCCGATGCCGGCCAGTTGGCCCGCCGACTCAACACTGAGGTGCCCGGTGCCCGCTCGCTGGTGATGGGCGCCTACCGCGCCCTGCCCTTCGAGGGCAGCGACGCCGACATCCAGGCCCGCCTGCTGCAGGCCGACCCACGCTGGGGCGAGGTCCCGTTCTGGCAGGCGATTGCCAAGAACGGCTCGCGCTGGACACCCGACTACCTGCTGGCCTCGCTCGACCTGAAACGCGACGCCGAGGGTGCCATCGAGCGCATGCCTGAAGAGCAGCGTGCCTTTGGCGCCATCCTGCTGCGCACCTTTCACATCAGCCTGGTGGTGACGATCTGTTGCCTGCTGCTGGGCTACCCCCTGGCCTGGTGGCTGGCCTCACTGCCCGAGCGTTCGGCCAATGTGCTGATGATCCTGGTGCTGGTGCCGTTCTGGACCTCGATCCTGGTGCGTGTGGCCGCCTGGATCGTGCTGCTGCAGTCCGAAGGCCTGGTCAACAGCGGGCTGATGGGCCTGGGCCTGATCCACGAGCCCCTGCCCCTGCTGTTCAACCGCACCGGCGTGGTGATCGCCATGGTGCACATCCTGCTGCCCTTCATGATCCTGCCGCTGTACAGCGTGATGAAGAACGTTCCCCCCACCTACCTGCGCGCCGCGGTGTCGCTGGGCAGCGCGCCGCTGGCCGCTTTCTTCCGCGTCTATGTGCCGCAGACCTACCCGGGCATCGGGGCTGGCGCCTTGCTGGTGTTCATTTTGTCGATTGGTTACTACGTGACCCCGGCCCTGCTGGGCGGGGCCGACGACCAGATGCTGAGCTACTACATCGCCCGTTACACCAACGTCGAGGTGAACTGGGGCATGGCCTGCGCCCTGGGCGCCATCCTGCTGGGCGCCACGCTGATTCTTTACGGCGTGTACCGCCGCATCGGCAAAGCCGAACTGAGTCTCGGCTGAAATATGGCCCCCACGCTCACTCACTTCGTGTGGTCGCTGCCCCCCAAGGGGGCCCAGCCCGCCTTGGGGCGGCCCGGCGGCGGGCTGTGTCCTGTTCCTGTTTGAAAGATGCGCGATGTCAATCAAGATGCCTGAATTCCCCCTGTACGCCACCGCCGCCGACAAGGCCGGCTGGTGGGCGGTGCGGCTGCTGTGCGTGGCCGTGCTGGTGTTCCTGCTGGCCCCCATCCTGGTGATGGTGCCGCTGTCGTTCTCCGACAGCTCGTTTCTGGCCTACCCGATCCCGGGCTGGTCGCTGAAGTGGTACCGCAACCTGTTCGAGTCCACCGAATGGGCTCGGGCCACGCGCAACAGCTTCATCGTGGCGCCGGCTGCCACGCTGCTGGCCACCTCGCTGGGCACCTTGGCTGCGGTGGGCCTGTCGCGCGCCACCTTCCCGTTCAAGGGCCTGCTGATGGGCGTGCTGATCGCGCCCATGGTGGTGCCCATCGTGGTGGTGGGCGTGGCCACCTACCTGTACTTTGCGCCGCTGGGCCTGGCTGACAGCTACTTCGGCCTGATCATCGTGCACGCTGCCCTGGGCGCCCCCTTTGTGCTGACCACCGTGCTGGCCACGCTGGCGGGCTTCAACCACAACCTGGTGCGCGCCTCGCTGAGCCTGGGCGAGACCCCGTTCAACACCTTCTTCCGCATCACCCTGCCGGTGATTGCACCGGGTGTGATCTCGGGCGCGCTGTTCGCCTTTGCCACGTCGTTTGACGAAGTGGTGGTGACGCTGTTCCTGGCCGGGGCCGAGCAGGCCACCCTGCCGCGCCAGATGTTCACCGGCATCCGCGAGAACATCTCGCCCACGATTGCCGCGGTGGCCACCCTGCTGATCTGCTTCACCACCGCCTTGCTGCTGGCCCTGGAATGGCTGCGCGGGCGCAAACGCTGAGCGGGGGCCTGCCATGAGCCACACCCCTCCATCCCACTTGAACCAGCCACTGGGCGGCAACACCATGCCGCGATTTGCCGGCCTGGCCAGCATGATGCGCCTGCCCGTCACCACCTCCGCGCAGGGGCTGGATGCGGCCTTCATCGGCGTGCCACTGGACATCGGCACCTCCAATCGCTCGGGCACCCGCTTCGGCCCGCGCCAGATCCGCGCCGAATCCTGTCTGCTGCGCCCCTACAACATGGCCACGGGTGCCGCACCGTTTGATGCGCTGCAGGTGGCCGACCTGGGCGATGTGCCGATCAACACCTACTCGCTGCCCAAGTCGGTGGACATCATCACCGCCTTCTATGACGAGGTGCTGAGCCACGGCTGCGTGCCCCTGACGCTGGGCGGCGATCACACCATCGCGCTGCCCATCCTGCGCGCCGTGGCCAAACACCACGGTCCGGTGGCGCTGATCCACGTCGATGCCCATGCCGACATCAACGACGACATGTTCGGCGAACGCATCGCCCACGGCACGCCCTTCCGCCGCGCCGTCGAAGAAGGCCTGCTGGCCCGCGACAAGGTGTGGCAGATCGGTCTGCGCGGCACCGGCTACGCCGCCGATGACTTTGACTGGCCGCGCCAGCAGGGCTTCACCGTGGTGCCGGCACACGAGGTCTGGTACCAGTCGCTGGCCCCCTTGATGGCCCAGGTGCGCGAACGCATCGGCCCCGATCATCCGGTGTACATCAGCTTTGACATCGACGGTCTCGACCCCAGCTACGCTGCCGGAACCGGCACCCCTGAAATCGGCGGCCTGACCGTGCCCCAGGGGCTGGAAATCGTGCGCGGCTGCCGCGGATTGAACGTGATAGGCTGCGACCTCGTGGAGGTCAGCCCGCCCTACGACGCCAGCGGCAACACGGCCTTGCTGGCGGCCAACCTGTTGTACGAGATGCTGTGCGTGCTGCCCGGCGTGCCCTGCCGCTGAGCCCCCTCCCCCCCTTCTTTTCTTGCCGACACGGAAAACCAAGCCATGGACATGAAGACCTCCCCCCTCGCCCTGCTCAAAGACCCCACCCTGCTCAAGACTGACGCATTGATCAATGGTCAATGGGTGGCCGGCAGCAGCCGCTTCGACGTCAACGACCCAGCCACCGGCCTGAAGCTGGCCGACGTGGCCAACCTGGGCGCGGCCGATGCCGAAGCCGCCATCGCGGCCGCCAACGCCGCCTGGCCCGCCTGGCGCGCCAAGACCGGCAAAGAGCGCCACGCCATTCTGCTCAAGTGGTTCCAGCTGCTGATGGCCAACCAGGAGGACCTGGGCCGCATCATGACTGCCGAACAGGGCAAACCTTTTGCCGAAGCCAAGGGCGAAGTGGCCTACGGCGCCAGCTTTGTCGAATGGTTTGCCGAAGAAGCCAAGCGCGTGAACGGCGAAACCCTGCCCCAGTTCGACAACAACCGTCGCCTGATGGTGCTCAAGCAGCCCATCGGCGTGTGCGCGGCCATCACGCCCTGGAACTTCCCGCTGGCCATGATCACCCGCAAGGTGGCGCCTGCCCTGGCGGCCGGTTGCCCGGTGGTGATCAAACCCGCAGAGCTCACCCCCCTGACCGCGCTGGCCGCCGCTGAGCTGGCCGTGCGCGCCGGCATCCCGGCCGGGGTGCTGAACCTGTTGACGGCCGATGGCAGCAACAGCATCGCTGTGGGCAAGGTGTTCTGCGCCAGCGACGTGGTGCGCCACATCAGCTTCACCGGCAGCACCGAGGTGGGCCGCATCCTGATGGCCCAAAGCGCCCCCACGGTCAAGAAAATGTCGCTGGAACTGGGCGGCAACGCACCCTTCATCGTGTTTGATGATGCCGACCTGGACAGCGCGGTCGAAGGCGCCATGGCCAGCAAATACCGCAACGCCGGCCAGACCTGCGTGTGCGCCAACCGCCTCTATGTGCAGGATGGCGTCTACGACGCCTTCATTGAAAAGTTCGCCGCCAAGGTCAAGGCCCTGAAGGTGGGCAATGGTTTCGAGGAAGGTGTGAACCAGGGCCCGCTGATCGAGGATGCGGCCGTCGAGAAGGTTCATCGCCATGTGGCCGATGCCCTGGCCAAGGGCGCTCGCGTGGTGGCTGGCGGCAACAAGCTCAGTGGTCAATTCGTCGAACCCACCGTGGTCGCCGATGCCACGGCCGACATGCTGTGCGCCCGTGAAGAGACCTTTGGCCCCTTCGCACCGGTGTTCCGCTTCAAGACCGAGCAAGAAGCCATCGACGCGGCCAACAACACCGAGTTCGGCCTGGCCAGCTATTTCTACAGCCGCGACGTGGGCCGCATCTTCCGCGTGAGCGAAGCCCTGGAATACGGCATGGTCGGCATCAACGCCGGCGTCATCGCGACCGAACACGTGCCCTTTGGCGGCGTCAAGCAGTCGGGCCTGGGCCGTGAAGGCTCGCACCACGGCATGGACGACTACGTCGAACTGAAGTACTTGTGCCTGGGTGACATTTTGAAATGAAATAGGTCCACCCTGTTGGGTGGCCTCACTGCGTGTGGCCCCCCATCCCCCTCAAGGGGCACACCCAGAGGCCTGGCAGAGCCAGCTCCTCGGGTGTCGCTGGTATGGCCTGCTCCGCGGCCTTTTGGGCCTTGGCGTGGTGACGAACTTCAACGCTCTGATGGCTGGTTTTTCAGGGCTGAAAAGGACCACCCTGTCAGATGGCCTCACTGCATGTGGCCCCCATCCCCCTCAAGGGGCGCACCCAGAGGCCTGGCAGAGCCAGCTCCTCGGGTGCCGCTGGCTTGGCCTGCTCCGCGGCCATCTGAGCCTTGCTGCCGTGACGAACTGAAGCCTGGTCGAGGCGGTTTTGGGCCCTTTCAAACATCGGGCCAATCCCTTCGCATTTATCAGTTGACTGCGCTTTGGCGGGGCTTGGGCGCTGCTAGGATGGGTGGCAGCAACTCTTGAGCCGATGGCTCCAACGCGCATGACAGACCAAATCCAGATCGCCAGCGAATTGCTGCGTGCCTTTTCGGGTCAGCAGGCGCTGAGCCTGGACCTGTATGTGGAGGGCATTGCGTCCCATGAGGCCGCTTTGGCCGCTTCGCTCAACGAAGACGCCGACGATGCCTTGCTGTGCGTGCTGGTGGATGAAGGCGAGGCCGCCGTGCTGTTGATTGGCTGGGACGGCACGCTGTACCGCAATGAAAAAGGCCTGAACCACCTGCGTGCCATGTGGAAAGAGCGCTATCACAACCACCTGACCACCCTGATCCCGGTGTTTGCCGAGCACATCAGCGAACACAACCTGGGTGTGGCCGGCATCCGCTGGACCGCCACCGAGGGCGGCAGCTCCTGAGCTTCACTGAGCATAGGGGGCTGCGTCAGCCCCTCAGGAACCTCAGAACTCGGCGTGCAGGCGCACGGACCCCACATTGACCGGACCACGGTCAGCGTTATAGGCCGGGTTGCTGATGCGCTGGTAATCGAGCGACACCCACAGATTCTTGTGCACGTTCATGTTGTAGTACAGCTCAACCAGGGTTTCAGGCTTGTAGCGCAAGGCACCATCGCCGATGAAGAACGAGATGCCGCCAGCCGCCAGGTAGGTACGCCGATCGGCCGACAGCATGTTGCGCGCAAACATGAAACCCACCGTGTCCTGCGACCGGCCCCAGGCCTTGCCTGAGCTGGCGTAGCCGGTCGAGAACGAGGCATCGGCCTCGGCAAAGGCATAGGTCTCGGTCTTGCCATCGGCCTTCATGGCCCGCATGAACACACCGGATTCGGGGTTGATGGCCTGCTCGATGTTCAGGCCCAGGCCATACTTGGTCTGCTCGGGCCCGCGGACTGCAGCAATCCATTGCTTGTCGGCGGCACCCGGGTTGGCCTGCCCGTAGGCCAGTGCGGTATCGTAACGGGCCAGTTGCGCCCGGGCACGCCAAGCCAGCACCCGGACCTTGCCGGGCTGCCCTGCCAATTCGTGCGCATGCTCAACTTCAAACTGATCGCCGTAGTGCTTGAAGATGCGCAGGTCCACCGGCTGCCCGTTGGGTGTGGTCGGGCCGGTCATGCGGCCGGCGCGCAAGACCCACGGACCCTGGTACCACTCCAGCGCCGCGCCCCAGCCAAAGCCACGTGCGTCGGCCGCGTAGTCGTACGAGGTGTGCGACATGCCCGACCAGTTCATGAACTGGGTGCGCGGGTCTTTGGCATAGGCGTTGTCATCAAACACGTCGAGCGTCGAGAAATTACCGGCGGTCAGTACCCACCGGTTGCGGTCCACCGTGCCGGCCATCTGATCGACCGCCGCGTCCACCTTCTCCTGCCCGCCACCCTGGTTCCAGGTCTGGCGCAAAAACAGCTTTTGCCGGTACAGCGTGGGGTTGGTGCCACTGACGCGCGTGGCCTCACCGTTGGTGAAGCCGCCCAGGCCCGTGAGTGAGGACAGAGGCAGGCCCTGGTTGATCTCGGGAACGAAATAGACCTCGCCATCCTTCCAGGGCTTGAAGCCCAGGAAGGCGTCAAAGGTCAGGGTATAGCTTCGCTCCGCTTGCGGTGTGAGGCTGTTGGGGCCTGAGTAAGGCGCCTGGAAGGCCTTCTTTTTCTGCCAGATGTAGGTGCTCTGGAAGCGCGCCATGCTGGATTCGTCAGCGGCAGAGGGGTCTGTACCCTCGCCTGCATCGGCCCAGACCGGAAGCGTGGCCATGCTGAGAGCGCTCAGAAGCAGGCCGGAAAGAAGATTGAAACGAAAGTACACAAGCGCATCCAATTTGCAAGACCGCGCAGTATAGGGGGGGTGTCATGACTGCGCTGTGACCAAGGGTTGCCAAAGGTAGTCGTCGTCCAGATCGGCAACCCAGGCAGGCTAACCGGGCTGACATACGACACGGGGGGCGGACAGGGAAGCCGAACTTCCCTGTGGATGAACAACAAAAAACCCGCTTGCCAGAATGAGGTCAGCGGGTTCTGAGGTGGCCTGAGGCCTTATGAGATGGGAATCTGGAGCGGGTGAAGGGAATCGAACCCTCGTATGAAGCTTGGGAAGCTGCCGTTCTACCATTGAACTACACCCGCGGCAGCCGGCATTATAGGGGTAGAACGAGCTCGTTCCGGAGCATCCGGCCAGCCCGTTCAGTGTGACCAATCGACCGGCACCGTGAATTGATGCCAACTGGCGAAGCGCCGTCCGTCGACACCACGGGTAAGATCCACCCCAACGCCACCTGCCTCGCCACCACCATGACCACCCGCCAAGCCCGTTTCGAAGCTGCCTGCGCCCCCTGGGGCGATGCCTTTTCCGGCCCCATCGTGATCGGGGGCAACTACCAGAGCGTGCTGAGCCACGGCGACACGGTGTATGTCAGCGGCCAGGTGCCCCGCGTGGGCACCACGGTGCAGGTCACCGGGCGCGTGGGGGCCGGCACCTCGCTGGAGCAGGCGCGCACCGGCGCCCGCATCAGCGTGCTGCGCGCACTGGCCCTGCTGCAGCAGCAACTGGGCAGCCTGGACCGCATCCAGCAGGTGCTGCGCGTCACCGTGTATGTGCAATGCGCCGACGACTTCACCCAGCACAGCGAGGTGGCCGATGCCGCCTCTGACCTGCTGGTCGAGGTACTGGGGGCCGCCGGCCGCCACACCCGCACCTCGGTGGGGGTGTGGCAACTGCCGAAGAATGCGTCGGTCGAGATCGATCTGGTGGCGGCTCGGGGCTGAACGGGTCCTGCCGCCCATGCTGACGAACGAGTGTCAAAACGAGTGTCAAGCGTGCGCGGCTGTTGCCAGGACCTCTGCTGCCCACTGATTCAAACTCTTGCCCGCGGCCTGGGCGGCAATCAGTGCAGAGCCGTGAACCTCTGGTGGCACCCTCAACATGAGCTTCCCGCTCGCAGGCTTTTGGGGAGGCTTGCCAATTTTTTCGCAGGTTTGAAGGTAATCATCCACCGCTTCGTGGAAAGCCTCCCGAAGTTGAGCCACGCTGTCCGCATGAAAGCTCACCACATCCTGAATACCCAAAAGGCGGCCCACCAGGATGTCATCACGGTCATCAAAATCGATGCGACTGGTATAGCCCCTGTAGATCATGGTGTTCAAGGCGTTACTCCAATGGATTTCAGAAAGTCACGGGCGTCTTCGACTTGGTAGGCCTTGGCCGCCTTGGCAGGGTGTGGGCGATGAAAGCTTGCCACCACTTGGCCGTGCACGAAGCGCACGCGGGACCCACGCCCCTCCACCACAAGGCAACCCACAGCGATCAGAAGCGCTTCAATTTTTGCCCACTCCAAAGTCTTGCTGGTGGGCACTGCAAAAATGGCCGCCAGTGTCTTTGCATGTTTGCCGTTCATGCTTGCAATATTAGCTAGCACTCTAAGGATAACAAACAAGCTACTTGTTAACAATGTGACGAGGCGAACTTTGCCTCGACATCGGATCGCCCTCAGGCCTCCCCTGGCCAGCGCAGCCTCAACCCACTGCGAAACTGACGGGGCTGGCCCGTCACCGGGTCGTCGAAGGCCAGGGCCCGCGCCAGCAGGCGCAGGGGCTGTGAGTAATCGCCCTCGGGCGGGTCGTTCACCACCGGGTAGAAGTGGTCGTCGTGGATGGGCAGGCCCAGCGCATTCATGTGCACCCGCAGTTGGTGGCGCTTGCCGGTGACAGGGCTGAGTTGGTAGAGCGCCAACTCGCCACGCACCTCCAGCACATCGACCGTGCTGTCGGCATTGGGCTCGCCGGGCACCTCGCAGCAGCGGAAGAACTGCGCCGGGTCTTCCACGATGCGGCTCTGGCGTCGGATCGGAAAGCTCAGTTCGGGCCGCCAGGGCGCCATGGCCTCGTATTGCTTGCTCACCTCCCGTTCGCGGAACAGGGCCTGGTAAGCCCCCCGGCTGGCCGGGTCCACCGAGAACAGCACCAGCCCGGCGGTCTCTCGGTCGATGCGGTGGATGGGTGACAGCGTGGCAATGCCCAGTTGATGCTTCAGGCGCACCAGCAAGGTCTCGTGCAGATAGCGCCCGCCGGGTGTGACCGGCATGAAATGGGGTTTGTCGGCCACCAGCAGATGCTCGTCCTGGTACACCACGCCGACCTCGAAAGGGATTTGCGGCTCGGTGGCCAGCTCACGGTAGTAAAACAAGCGCAGGCTGTGCTCAAAGGGCCGCTCGGGGGTCACCGTCTTGCCGCGCTCACAGACCACGTCACCGCGGGCCATGCGTTCGATCCAGTCCTGTCGGCTGACCTTGGGCAGGCGATGCACCAGAAAATCGAGCAGGGTCGGCCAAGGGCCTGCGGGCACCGCCACACAACTGGGGCTGACCCCCTGGCGAATGGGCAGAACGGCGGGACGGTCAGGCTTGTACATGGGGTGGCAGGTTCGGGGCCCGCGTGGGCAGGGATGGGCAGGGATCGGCGGCCGAACTATAAGCGAGCCCGCAGCCTCGGAACGTGTTGACGGCCTCAGGTCCGCAAACGGCCAGCAAGGCCCCACAGAAGCTGCGAGACTTGCCGTCTGCCTACCCATCCCCTCCTTTTGCACAAGCCCCCTGCATGACCGACGCCAAGCTGCCCGCTGCCTTCAACCGCCTGGCCTGGGCCAACCTGGCCGCCCAGGCCGCCGAACAACTGAGCCTGGCGGCCACGCCCATTGTGGCGGTCACGCTGCTGGGGGCCGGTCCGGGTGAAACCGGGCTTCTCGCCACCTTCCAGACCCTACCCTTTCTGCTGTTCTCGATCCCGCTGGGCCTGCTGGCCGACCGCGGCTCGCGGCTGCGCCTGATGGTGGGTGCCGAGTTGTTGCGGGCCGTCTCGCTGCTGGCGCTGCTGGGCGCCCTGTTGACGGGCCAGGCCAACCTGCTCTGGCTGCTGGCCATGGGCTTCATCGGGGCCCTGGGCACGGTGGGCTTCAGCGTGGCGGCCCCGGCCCTGGTGCCGTCGCTGGTGCCGGGCAGCGCCCTGGCACGGGCCAACGGACGGCTGGAACTGGCGCGCAGCCTGGCGTATGCGGGGGGCCCAGCCCTGGCCGGCAGCCTGGTGGCCTGGGCTGGCGGCTCGACCGCCTTTGTGGTGGCCGCCGTCGGCTCGGGCCTGGCCGTGGCCTGGATGCGCGGCCTGCACGAGCCCCGCCGCACCGCGGCGCCGCCGCGCCACCCGTGGGCCGAACTGCGCGAGGGCGCCCGCCAGGTGTGGCACCAACCCTTGTTGCGCCCCATCTTCCAGACCGCCGTGATCTGGAACATCGGCTGGTTCGTGCTGCAGGGCACTTATGTGTCTTATGCGGTGCGCCACCTGGGCCTGAACGCGGCCAGCGTGGGGCTGACCCTGGCTGGCTTTGGTGCCGGCATGGTGTGCGGTGCCCTGCTGGCCAGCCGGGTGCTGGCCCGCCTGCCCCTGGGCCGAGCCGTGCAGTTCGGGCCGGCCATGTCGCTGCTGGCCTGCAGCACCCTGGCGGCCACCGTGTGGTGGCCCTCGGCCGCACTGGCCGGGCTCGGCTTTTTTGTGTTTGGCTGCGGGGCCATCATCTGGACCATCAGCTCGACGACGCTGCGCCAGACCGTCACGCCCGGGGCCTTGCTGGGCCGGGTATCGGCCATCTTTCTGACCGGCAATGCCGGCGCCCGCCCTCTGGGCGCCGCCCTGGGTGGGCTGGTGGGCGCGCATTGGGGCGAATCGGCCTGCCTGGGGCTGGCGGTGCTGGCCTTCGCCTGGCAACTGCTGCTGATCTCGGGGCCGGCCATCAGTCGGCTGCAACGCCTGCCGCCGCAGGAGGTGTGAACACCCTGCGGCCGATGCCCTGCCCCTGTGCTGGGTCAAGCGCAAGGGCCGGGCAGCAGGCAAAATCGGTGCATGAGCAACAAAACCAGCCCTTCGGCGATTGCCGACCTGCGCAAAAGCTACGAGCGCGCAGAACTCAGCGAAGACGCCTCCGAGGCGCAACCCTTGCGCCAATTCGAGAAATGGCTCAACGAGGCCATCACGGGCGAGGTACCCGAACCCAACGCCATGACCCTGGCCACCGTGGGCCACGACCTGCGCCCCAGCACCCGCATCGTGCTGATCAAGGGCTATGACGAACGAGGCATCGTCTGGTACACCAATTACGAAAGCCGCAAAGGGCATGAGTTGGCCGGCAACCCGTTTGCCGCCTTGCAATTCCACTGGGTCGAGCTGGAGCGCGTGGTGCGCATCGAGGGTCGGGTGGAAAAGGTCAGCGATGAGGAAAGCGACGCTTACTTCAACAGCCGGCCGCTGGATTCCCGCATCGGCGCCTGGGCCAGCCCACAAAGCCAGGTCATCAGCGGCCGCAGCGTGCTGGTGGCCAATGCGGCGCGCTATGGCGCACAGTTCATGCTGAAGCCGCCACGCCCGCCGCATTGGGGCGGTTTCAGGCTGGTGCCCGAGCGCTGGGAGTTCTGGCAGGGCCGCAAGAGCCGCCTGCACGATCGCCTGCGCTATCGCCTGGAAGACAACGGCGGCTGGGTTCGCGAACGTCTGGCCCCGTGAGGATCACAGCACGCCGCGCACCAGCAGCATGGCCAGCGGCAGCGTGACCAACCCCATGACGGTGGTCACCGCCACACTGGCGGTGGTCAGTTCCTCGGCCACGCCATACCGCTGCGAGAACAGGTAGACATTGGCGCCGATTGGCAGCCCGGCGGTCACCACCATCACCGCCAGGGGCACGCCCCCCAGCCCCAGCAGCCAACCCAGGGCCAGCACCACCGCGGGGTGCAACACGTTTTTCACGCCCGCCATCATCAGCGCCCCCTTGAGGTGGCTGCCCACCGAGCCGTAGGCCAGGGTCACGCCCACCAACACCAGGGCGATCGGCCCCATGGCATTGCCCAGCAACTGCAGCGGCTGGTCCAGCAGCGGCGGGATGCTGAGACCGGTCGATCCGAACAGCAAGCCGGCCAGGATGGGCAGCGGAATCGGGTGGATGATGCCCTTGCGCAACGCGCCCCCTACCGTCACCCACACACTGTGCGCCGGGGCCACGCCGCGGCGGGCATCTTCGCGTTGGGCCGCCAGCTCCAGCACGATGTTGCCGGCCGTCAGCAAGACCAGCGAATGCAGTGAAATCAGCGTGAACAGGGTCACCATGCCAGGCTGCCCATAGGCCAGCCCGATCAAGGGAATGCCGATCATGCCGGTGTTGCTGAAGGTACCGGCCAGGGCCAAAACCGCGCCTGTGGGGTTGTAACCCTTCACCGCGATCACCAGCGCATACACCAGACCGGCCGCGCCAAAGTACATGGCGATGGGCTTGAAGTCGAGCTGCCCCAGATGCACCGCACTCATGGTGCGAAACAGCAGGGCGGGCAGCAAGAGCATGAAGACGAGGTTCGACAGGTCACGCACCGCCCCACCGCCAATCCAGCGCCGCCGTCCCGCCACGTAGCCCGTGAGAATGAACAGGACAACGGGCAGCAGGGCAACAACGACAGGATGATTCACGGCAAAACGGTCTGGTGGGCCAAAACACAACGGCCCGCACGCTGCGGGCCGCTATCAAGCCACCGATTGTCGCTGCTTTGGCGCGGGTTGTCTGACAACCAGGACCTAGAACGCGATCTGCAAGCCCACCTTCAGACTGCGCCCGGGCAAGGGCGCCTTGGGGTACGCCGTGGTGGTCAGGATCGAGGTGGCGCTGTAGGCCAGCTGGTTGGTCAGGTTGTCCAGGCGTGCGTACCACAGCATCTGCGTGGCCTGCCCGCCCAGGCGGGCCGTGGTCTTGTAGCTGCCCATGGCGTTCCACAAGGTGTAGGCCGAGGTGGCGCGGCTGTCGCTGGGCACCCGGGATTGGGCGGCCGAGTGGTCAAAGCCACCGCGCACCGACCAGGGCCCGCGCGTCCAGGCCAGCGAAGCCCCCAGGCGGGCCGGGGCGATGCGTGGCAAGGGGTCCAGCGTGTCGGCATTGATGGCCCGCACCAGGTCGCCCCGCAGCAACAGATCCAGTGCCCCGGCGCTGCCACCGGGCTGCAGGCCGCCCGGCCCCATCAAGCGCACGGTCGCGTTGCCCTCCAGCCCGGTGAAGCGGGCCCGGATGCCGCTGTAGCGGTATTCGGGGTAGGTGGTCAGGCTGCTGTCGGCAGGGTTGCGTTGACCGTCGGCCGTCAGCTGATCGCCGGTGGCCAACAGACCGATGTAATTGCGAAAGCGCGTCTGATAGGCATTGACGGAGGCCTGATGAGCGCCCTGCTTCCATTGCAGGCCCAGTTCGGCGCTGGTGGAGCGCTCCTTGCCCAGCGAGGAATCCCCGGTTTCCCAGGCCACCGTGGCCATGTGGGGGCCGTTGGCAAACAGTTCGTAGTCTTTGGGGGCCCGCTCGGTATAGGCCAGATTGCCCGTCATCTGCCAGGCCGGGCTCAGCTTGTACAGGGCCCCCAGCGCCGCACTGTGAGGGTTGAAGCGTCGCTCACCGGACTCAAAGCGGCTGGTCTCTGCACTGCCCAGCGAACGCACGGACACGCTCTCGGTGCGGGCGCCGGCGCTCAGCTTGCCCCAGGAGGTCGGCAGTTCCTCATGGATGAACAAGGCCTGGCTGCTGCTGCGGCTCATCGGCGCGAAGGCTTCCTCGCCCAAGGCCGCAAAGCGGCCCGTCTCGGCCTGCAGGCCGATCACGCCGTCCAGGCCCACAAAGCGTTCATGCCGCGCCTCCAGCCGCAAGTCATTGCCCTGATTGGTGAAACGCGTGCCCGCCACACCCGACTCGTACTCGGTGTGGGCGTAGTCGGAATGGCTGAACTGCCCCTTGATCGATTGGATGAAAGCCACCGGGGGGCGCCACTCGCCTTCCAACGCGTAGCGGTTGCTGCGCATGCCGATGGTCACGTTGTCCTCGGCCACCGTGCCGTAGGTGGTCTGGTAGGTGGCCGCCGAGGCGCCCAGGTAACCCTTGTCCCAGAACAGGCTCCCCCCCACCGCCCCGCCCTGCGCGTCGCTGGCGGAGTTGCAGATGCGGCTGGCCTGCGGGCTGGCCCCGGTCTTCTCGCAAGGCAGGCTGACCGGCACGTTGACGTCCCCGGTGCGCCGCTTGAAACCATCCACATGCAGGGCGTAGCGATCGTTGCCGCCTTCCACCATCGCGGCGGCGCTGCGTTCACGGTTGCCGCTGGCCAGGCCCAGGTCGACCTTGCCAGTGACGCCGTCCAGGGCTTCGCGCGGAATGCGGTTGTCGATCACATTGACCACGCCGCCCACGGCGCTGCCACCGTATTGAAGGGCCCCCGGCCCTCGCAGCACCTCGATGCGGTCCACCGTGATGGGCTCCAGCGGCACGGCATGGTCAAAGCTGAGGGCCGAGGCATCGACGGTGGCGCCGCCGTTGTTCAGCACCCGGATGCGGTCCCCATCGAGGCCCCGGATGATGGGTCGGCTGGCATTGGGTCCGAAATAGGTGCTGCTCACACCCGGGGTGCCGTCCAGGGTCTCGCCCAGGGTGCCCCGGGCACGCTCGGTCAGCTCGTCCCGCTGCAAGGAGGTGACCGGCACCACCAGCTCGGAGGCGCCCAGCGGGTTGCCGGTCACGGTCACCTCGCGCAGGCTCGGGCCAGGGCTGCTGCTGGCAGGGGGGTTGGCTTCGGTGCTGCTCTGGGCCTGCGCCAGGGGCACCGAAGCAATCAGGGACAGGCAGGCCAGGTGCAAGAGGCTGGGACGAATGGAAGGCAGGCGCGCCAAACGCGCAGCAGAAGGCAAGGAAGTCATGGCGAATCTCGTTGAAACAGGGTCGGACACACGCCGCGCCACCCCATGGGCAACGCGGCGGGGGCGGCCAGCTTGGCCGCCCGATCAGGCAGACATCAACGAGATAGGGGGGGCGCCCTGGCCTGGCAGCGGGCGGCCGTGGTGGCCACCAGGGTCGCATCCAGCCACCAGGGCAGGAAATGGCTCAATGCCGGGCCCAGGTCGGCCACGGCGATGGCCTGGGGCGGCGCGTCATGCCCCAACTGGTCAAACACCAGGCAGTCTGCGTCGCCGCTGTGGTGTGAAAAAAGGCGATCCAGCCATTGCTCTGCGCGAACCTGCCCTGGCTCAGCAGCCGCCGTGTCAGGGGTCAGAGCGAGCACAGCCGGCGCCGCTGCAGCGCGCCAGGCCGGGTGGTGGATCCGGTGCATCTGCCCCAACACAGGGGCCAGCACCAGCACCAGAAGCAAGCCCACCCACCCCAGGCGCCGCCCACCCGCGCGCAGCAACGCACCGCACACGTCGGCAAGGCCGGGCGCGGGCATGACTTTCATGGCGGACAGGGAAATCATCTTCACAAAACGGAACTGGGCGGTGACCGGCGCAAACAGCGATTGTGCTGTCGCACAGTCACGGGATTGTGACAAAAACCAGCTCAACCTTTCAGAAAACGGGCAAAGGTTTTTTGGAACTTGGCCACCTTGGGGCCCACCACAAAGGCGCAATAGCCCTGGCCCGGGTGCTGCTCGAAGTAGTCCTGGTGGTAATCCTCAGCCGGCCAATAGTTGTCCAGCAGGGCCACCTCCGTGACCACGGGCTGGGGCCAGGTGCCGCTGGCGTTCACGGCAGCCACAAAGGCCTGCGCCTGGGCCAGTTGCGCCGCATCCTCGGCATAGATGCCGCTGCGGTACTGGGTGCCCACATCGTTGCCCTGCCGGTTGAGCGTGGTCGGATCATGGATCGAGAAAAAGATCTGCAGGATCTCGTCCAGCGAAATCACGGCCGGATCGAAGCGCAGGCGCACCACCTCGGCATGGCCGGTGCTACCGCTGCACACCTGCTCATAGCTGGGCTGAACCACCTGGCCATTGCAGTAACCCGACTCCACGTCCAGCACACCGCGCACACGCACGTAGACGGCCTCGGTGCACCAGAAGCAGCCGCCGCCCAGGGTGATGGTCTCGATCGTCATGTTTTCAAGCCTTTTTGCACAACAACACAATCCCGCAATGTAGCCTGCCCCCGAAAGAATCGCATGCCGGGGGTCATCGTCTCCGCCCGACCCTGAGCGGCCTCCTGGCTTGACGCGCGGCAAATGCGAACGTTACATTACTAACCGATCAGTCATTAACCCCATGCCCCTGCCCAAATTCAAGCTCTGTTCTGCCAGCGAAAGCCATGCCAAGCGCGAGCGCCGCAAGGAAGCCCGCCCCGGCGAACTGCTGGAGGCCGCGCTCGACCTGTTCGTTGAAAAAGGTTTTGCCGCCACTCGGGCCGAAGAGGTGGCGGCCCGCGCCGGGGTGTCCAAGGGCACCCTGTTCCTGTACTTTGGCAGTAAAGAAGAGTTGTTCAAGGCCGTGGTGCGGGAGAACATCTCCGGCCGCTTCACCGAATGGCAGGCCGAGCTGGAAGCCTTTACCGGCACCAGCGCCGAGCTGATGGCCTATGCCATGCGCAGTTGGTGGGAGCGCGTGGGCATGACCAAGGCCTCCGGCATCACCAAGCTGATGATGAGCGAGGCGCGCAATTTTCCTGAGATCGCCGAGTTCTACCAGCAAGAGGTGATCCTGCCAGGGCGCCAGTTGATCCGCCGCATCCTGGAGCGCGGCGTGGCGCGCGGCGAGTTCCGCCCGCTGGACATGGACCACGCGGTCTACTGCGTGATGTCGCCCATGATTTTCCTGATGATGTGGCGCCATTCGGTCGGGGCTTGCGCCCCCAATGACTTCGAGATGTCGCCCGAGCGCTTCATCGACCAGCAGATCGACCTGCTGGTCGATGGGCTGCAGACACGTGCCCCCGGTGTCAGCGCGCCAGCCGCCCCATCAGGCCCACCCGCCCCCTGAATAACAACGAGACAAGTGATGACGCAAATGCAACCCTCGTCCGGCCGAAGCCGGTGGATCAAGTGGGCCGTGCTGGCCCTGGTCGTGCTGGCCCTGGGCTTCAGCGTGCTGCGGGCCCTGTCGGCCCGCAAGGCCCAACAGGCGGTGGTGGCTGAGGCCAGTCAGCGGGCGCAACCGGTGATCGAGCTGGCCCCGACCGACCTGGTGCTGGCCAAGGTCCAGACCCTGAGCCAGGGCCTGCCGGTGTCGGGCACGCTGCGGGCCGTCAATTCGGCCTTCATCCGCACCCGGGTGCCCGGCGAGCTGCAAGAGCTCACGGTGCGCGAGGGTGACAGCGTCAAGGCAGGCCAGGTGTTGGCGCGCATCGAAGTGACCGAGTTTCAGTTCCGGCTGCGTCAGACCCAGGATCAGGCCGATTCGGCGAAGGCGCAGATCGACATCGCTCAGCGCCAGTACGACAACAACAAGGCGCTGGTGGCCCAGGGCTTCATCTCGCAGACCGCGCTGGACACCTCACTGGCCACGCTGAATTCCGCCATCTCCACCTACAAGGCCGCCCAGGCCGCAGTCGAAGTCACCCGCAAGACCTTTGAGGACACCGTGCTCAAAGCCCCCATCAGCGGCCAGGTGGCGCAGCGACTGGCGCAACCCGGCGAGCGACTGCCGGTGGACAGCAAGGTGCTGGAAATCGTCGACCTGAGCCGGCTGGAACTCGAAGCCACGTTCAGCCCCGCCGACTCGCTGGCCCTGCACGTGGGCCAGCGGGCGCGGCTGAGCATCGAGCAGAACGGCCAGGACAGTGCCACCGTGGGGGCCACGGTTTCACGCATCAACCCCAGTGCCCAGGCCGGCAGCCGCAGCGTGCTGGCCTACCTGACGCTGGACACCCCCGGCAGCACCGGCCCGGTGCTGCGCCAGGGCCTGTTCGCCCAGGGCATGCTCGACACCGTCAGCGTGAAAGCGCTGGCCGTGCCGCTTTCGGCTGTGCGCACCGACAAACCCAAGCCCTATGTGCAGACCGTGCTGCAGGGCCAGGTCAAGCACCTGGCGGTGACACCCGGTGCCCGCGGCGATGTAGCGCAAGACCTCTGGGTGGCGGTGCCCGATCTGCCCGAAGGCACCGCGGTATTGCGCGGCGAACTGGGGCCCTTGCGCGAAGGCACGGCAGTGCAGATGTCTGCCGAATCTGCCCCCGCCACAGCCCCCGCCGCTGCAGCCGCATCGACCCAGGCCACCCCGGCCGTCCGGAACTGACGCACCATGTGGTTCACCCGCGTCAGCCTGAAAAACCCCGTGTTCGCCACCATGGTGATGCTCGCCATCGTGGTGCTGGGCCTGTTTTCGTACCAGCGCCTGCAGGTCGATCAGTTCCCCAACATCGACTTCCCGGTGGTGGTGGTCACTACCGAATACCCCGGCGCCTCGCCCGAGATCGTTGAAAGCGAGGTCACCAAGAAGGTCGAAGAAGGCGTCAACTCGATCGCCGGCATCAACAACCTCACGTCGCGCACCTACCTGGGCCAGTCGGTGGTCATCATCGAGTTCCAGTTGCAGATCGACGGTCGCAAGGCCGCCGAAGATGTGCGCGAGAAAGTGGCATCGATCCGGCCCAATTTCAGGACTGAGGTCAAAGAACCACGCGTGCTTCGCTTCGATCCAGCCAGCAAGGCCGTGTGGTCGCTGGCCGTGCTGCCCGAAGCCGGGCCCGATGGCCGCCAGGGCATGAGCCCGGTCGAACTCACCAACTGGGCCGACCAGGTGCTCAAAAAGCGACTGGAGAACGTGCGCGGTGTGGGTTCGGTGTCGCTGGTGGGCGGCACCAAGCGCGAAATCAACATCTACCTGAACCCGGCCGCCATGGAGTCCTTCGGCGTCACGGCCGATCAGGTGGCGGCCGCCGTGCGCAATGAGGCGCAGGACCTGCCCGTGGGCTCGGTGCGCTCGCTGGCCCAGGAGCGCGTGGTGCAGATTGACGCCCGCATGCAGCGTCCCGAGGATTTCGGTCGCCTGATCGTGGCGCGGCGCGGCGGCAGCCCGGTGCGCCTGGAGCAGGTCGCCCGCGTGTCCGACGGCGCCCAGGAGCTGGACAGCCTGGCGCTGTACAACGGCCAGCGCACCCTGCTGCTGTCGGTGCAGAAGGCGCAGGACGAAAACACCATCCAGGTGGTGGATGGCCTGTACAAGACCATTGACGAGATGAAGGGCCAGTTGCCCCCGGGGCTCACCCTGCAGCCCATCCTGGATGGCTCGCGCCCGATCCGGGTGGCCGTGGACAACGTGCGCCGCACGCTGATCGAAGGCGCCGTGCTGACGGTGCTGATCGTGTTCCTGTTCCTGAACTCCTGGCGCTCCACGCTGATCACCGGCCTGACCCTGCCAATTGCGCTGATCGGCACCTTTCTGTTCATGAACCTGTTCGGCTTCACCATCAACATGATCACGCTGATGGCGCTGTCGCTGTGCGTGGGCCTGCTGATTGACGACGCCATCGTGGTGCGAGAGAACATCGTGCGCCACGTGCAGATGGGCAAGACAGCCTTCCAGGCCTCGCTCGACGGCACCCAGGAGATCGGCCTGGCGGTGCTGGCCACCACCTTGTCCATCGTGGCGGTGTTCCTACCCATCGGGTTCATGGAGGGCATCATCGGCAAGTTCTTCCACGAGTTCGGCATCACCATCGTGGCCGCCGTGATGATCTCGATGTTTGTCAGCTTCACGCTCGACCCCATGCTGTCGTCCGTCTGGCACGACCCCAGCATCCACGCCCATGGCGAGCGGCAAGCCCCCGTCACCCTGTACGACAAGACCATCGGCCGGGTCACCGGCGCGTTTGACGATGCCACCGAATGGCTGGCCGAGGGCTACCAGACCCTGCTGCGCTGGGCACTGGGGCACCGCCTGGCCACCCTGCTGCTCGCGCTGGGCATTTTTGTGCTGAGCGTGGTGATGGTGCCGCTGTTGGGCACCGAGTTCGTGCCCAAGGCCGACTTCTCCGAGACCACCGTCAACTTCTACACCCCGGTCGGCTCGTCGCTGGAGGCGACCGAGGCCAAGGCACGCCAGGTCGAGGCCATCGTGCGCGAGGCGCCCGAGGTGCGCTACACCCTGGCCACCCTCAACACCGGCACCGCCCAGGGCAAGATGTACGCCAGCCTGTACGTGCGCCTGGTCGATCGCAAACAGCGCAGCCGCAGCGTGGATCAGATGTCGGCCGTCCTGCGCGAGCGCCTGCGCCAGGTGCCGGGCATCACGGTCACCCATGTGGGCCTGCTGGATTCGGTGGGTGGCAACAAGCAGGTTGAGTTCTCGCTGCAGGGCCCAGACCAGAACGAACTGGAACGGCTGAGCCGGCTGGTGATGGACAAGGTGCGGAGCATCCCGGGCCTGGTCGACCTGGATTCGAGCGTGAAGGACGCGGCCCCACAGATTTCGGTGCAGTTGCGCCGCGATGCGGCCTCCGACCTGGGCCTGAGCGTGGGCCAGGTGGGTCAGTCGCTGCGCCTGCTGGTGGCTGGCGAGACCGAAGGCACCTGGCGGGCGCCCGACGACCAGACCTACGACATCAACGTGCGCCTGGCCCCGGA
Source organism: Curvibacter sp. GW821-FHT01G03 (assembly GCF_059422285.1). NCBI lineage: Bacteria > Pseudomonadati > Pseudomonadota > Betaproteobacteria > Burkholderiales > Comamonadaceae > Curvibacter > Curvibacter sp. GW821-FHT01G03. The sequence continues at coordinate 97,717 of NZ_JBWKWP010000005.1, read as the reverse complement.
CGCCCGCAACAGCCCGCAAGATCTGGAAAGACTGCCTTTTGCCCTGGCCACCGCCGCAGACGGCAGCACCCGGGTGGTTCGCCTCAACCAGGTGGCCCAGGTCCTCGACACCGCAGGCAGCAACCAGATCAACCGCCGCGACTTGACGCGTGAGGTGGCCATCAATGCCAACGTGTACGGCCGCTCGGCCGGCGAGGTGTCCGCCGACATCCAGAAAGCCATGCAGGGTGTGCAATTGCCGCCAGGTTACCGCTATGCCTTCAGCGGCTCGACCAAGAACATGGCCGAGTCCTTTGGCTACGCCGTGTCGGCCCTGGCGCTGGCCATCATCTTCATCTACATGATCCTGGCCAGCCAGTTCAAGAGCTTTCTGCAGCCCCTGGCCCTCATGACCTCGCTGCCCCTGACCCTGATCGGGGTGGTGCTGGCCCTGCTGATGTTTGGCTCGACCCTGTCGATGTTCTCCATCATCGGCATCGTGATGCTGATGGGCCTGGTCACCAAGAACGCGATTTTGCTGGTCGACTTTGCCATTCGGGCCCGAGAGGGCGGCCTGGACGAGCAAGGTCAGCCGGTGGCCGGACTGCCCCGTGCAGAGGCCCTGCTGCTGGCCGCCCGGGTGCGGCTGCGCCCCATCCTGATGACCACGCTGGCCATGATCTTCGGCATGGTGCCGCTGGCCTTCGCCATCACCGAGGGTTCGGAGCAGCGAGCCCCCATGGGCCAGGCCGTGATCGGGGGGGTGATCACCTCCTCCTTGTTGACGCTGGTCGTGGTGCCCGTGGTGTATTGCTACCTTGATGACCTGACGGCTTGGCTGCGTCGTTCGCGGCAGCGCGGCCAAACACCGGCCAGCCCGCCTAAAATCGATGGTTTGTCCTGATCCACCGCCGGAGAACCCCAACATGTCCATGCCCCAGAACCTCGAGCAAGCCCGCTTCAACATGATCGAACAGCAGATCCGCCCCTGGGATGTGCATGCGCCTGAGATCCTGGAACTGCTCAACACCCTGCACCGCGAAGATTTCGTGCCCGAAAGCCAGCGTGCCATCGCCTTCGTCGACATGGAAGTGCCCCTGCCCGGCGGCCAGGTGATGCTGGCCCCCAAGTACGAAGCCCGCGTGATGCAAGAGCTGAAGGTGCAGAAGAACGAAAAAGTGCTCGAAATCGGCACCGGCTCGGGCTACATGGCCGCCCTGTTGGCGCATCAGGCGCAGCGCGTGGTCAGCCTGGAAATCAACCCTGAACTGGCCGAGTTCGCCCGTGGCAACCTGCAGCGCGCCGGCATCCACAACGTGGAAGTGCGCCTGGCCGATGGCGCCCGCACCGTGCAGGCCGACGGCCCCTTCGACGTGATCGTGCTCAGCGGCTCGGTGGCCGAAGTGCCTGCGGCCCTGCTGGACCAACTCAAGGTGGGTGGCCGCCTGTTCGCCATCGTGGGCGACGAGCCTGTGATGCGCGCCCACTACATCACCCGCAGCGGCGACAAGCGTTTCGAGACCAAGACCCCCTGGGACACCATCGCGCCCCGCCTGCAAAACTTCCCCGAGCCTTCGCGCTTCCGTTTCTGACCCTCACCGGAACCCTTGCATGATTGACCAAGTCCGACCCGCCAGCCTGCACGACTGGCTCCAGGCCCACCCCGGCATCCAGCCCGTCGTGCTGGACGTGCGCGAACCCTGGGAGCTGCAGACCGCCAGCATCAAGCCTGCGGCGGACTTCCGACTGGTCAGCATTCCGATGGGAGAGATTCCGGCGCGACTGGCCGAACTGGACCCCGCCATCCCGGTGGCCTGCCTGTGCCACCACGGGGCCCGCAGCCAGCGCGTCGCTGCCTTCCTGGCAGCAAACGGTTTTGATTCGGTCGTCAACATTGCCGGCGGCATCCACGCCTGGGCATTGGAGCGCGACCCCGAAGTACCCGTTTATTGATGAACCTCCCCGGAGTGCCCTTTTCATGCTTTCCATGCCAGTTTCCTTACACGCCCTGCGGCGCCTGCCCGCCTTGCTGACCCTGATCGGCCTGGCCACGGGCCTGAGTGCTTCGCTTCACGCCCAGAGCCTGGACGAGCTGTACCAGGCCGCTCGCGACTACGATGCCAGCTACCGCGGTGCCCGCTCGCAGTTCGAGGCCACGCTGGCCCGCGCCGACCAGGCCAAGGCCAATCTGCGCCCCACGATTGGCATGCAGACCTCGATCACCCGCAGCACGGTATCGGGCAACATCGATTCGGTGCCCTATTTCAAGCACCCGTATGGCGTGCGGCAAAACGGGGTCAACCTGACCCAGCCGCTGTACCGCCCCGGCAACCTGGCGGCCTACCAGCAAGGCGAAAAACTGCTGCAGCAGGCCGATGCCCAACTGGCCCTGGCCGAACAGGACTTGATCGTGCGCGTCAGCCAGGCCTATTTCGACGTGCTGGCCGCACAAGACAGCCTGGTCTTCGTGCAGGCTCAGAAGGTCGCTGTCGAAGAGCAACTCGCGTCGGCACAGCGCAACTTCGAGGTGGGCACCGCCACCATCACCGACACCCGCGAAGCCCAGGCCCGGCGTGATCTGGTGCTCAGCCAGGAGATCGCTGCCCAGAACGACCTGCGGGTGAAGCGTCTGTTCCTGGATCAACTGGTGGGCCGCAACAACACCAGCCCCAAGCCCCTGCAGCCCAACGTGCCCATCAGCGCGCCGCCGGCCGAGCAGATCAGTCAATGGATTGACGCCACCAACGAACACCCCAGCGTGCAACTGGCCCAGACCGCCGTCGACGTGGCCGAACTGGAGGTGCGCAAAGCCCAGGCGGGCGAAAAACCCACGGTCGACCTCACGGGCAGCTATGGCTACGCCCGCAATGAGAACGGCTCCAGCCTGTCGCCTACCAGCACCGTCAGCTCGCGCATCTACCAGGGCTCGATTGGCGTGACCATGAACATCCCGCTGTACGCCGGTGGCGCGCTGCAGAACCGCATCCGCGAAACCCTGTCGCTCGAAGACAAGGCCCGCAGCGACCTCGACGCCGCCCGCCGCAACGTGGCGCAGGCCACCCGCACCGCGTTCTACGGCGTGGTGTCGGGGGCCAGCCAGGTGCAGGCTCTGCAGGCAGCCGAGGCCTCCAGCCAGGTGGCACTGGACGCCAACCGCCTGGGTTACCAGGTGGGCGTGCGCATCAACATCGATGTGCTGAACTCGCAAAGCCAGCTCTACCAGACCAAACGCGACCTGGCCCAGGCCCGCTACAACGTGCTGCTCGGCGGCCTGAAGCTGCGCCAGGCCAACGGCAGCCTCAAACCGGAAGACCTGCAGGCGGTGAATCAGTTGCTGGTGCCTTGAGTCGGATGCGCCATGGCGCCGAAACCCCGGCAGCCTTTTGACAGGGCCTGGCCCTGGCATCAGGTTTCATTGCGGGAGCAAAGCCCATGAGACCTTCTGAAGCCTTGGCCTTGAACCGAGCCGCGATCCGTGAAGTCGTTGCATCTCACCGGGCTGGAAATGCTCGGGTGTTCGGCTCGGTGCTGCATGGCAGCGATACGGACACCAGCGACCTCGATCTCCTGACTGACCCGACGCCTCAAACGACCCTCTTCGATATCGGCGCGATCATGCATGAGCTGCGCCTGCTGCTGGGTGTGAAGGTGGACGTGCTCACACCCCATGCGCTTCCAGACAGCTTCCGAGCCCGGGTTCTGGCGGAAGCGCTTCCAGTATGAGCCGTGATGAGCTGCGATTGCGCGACTACCTCGCCCACATCCAGGAAGCCTTGGATCGCATCAGCGCCTACGCCATACACCTGGATGCCCCGGGCGTTTCTCCATCAAAAACTGGTGCAAGACGCCGTGATCCGTCACCTGGAAATCATCGGCGAAGCGGCCAACAACATCGAAAAGCACCACCCCAGGTTCGCGGCGGCACATCCAGAGTTGCCCCTTTCGATTGCCGACGACATGCGCAATGCTCTGGCGCACGGTTACTTCTGAGTCGATCTTGGCGTGGTCTGGCAGCCCCTCCAAAGCGACCTGCCGGCGTTGAGCGTGCTCATCACCAGGGCCCAAGAGGATCTGCTCAACGGCGACGATCCCGCAACGAAAGAGGCTTGAAGTCAAACGGCGGCGGGTACGTTCCCGCCCCGATCAAGCGTTCACGTCCGCCCACAAACCAGCCGCCGCCTCCGCCGTGCGCTGGGCCGCCCCCCGATGGGCCTGGGTGAAGGCCACCGCCGCCTGGGCGGCGTCCAGGCAACGGCGCTCGTCGGCCAGCAGGGCCTGCGCCTGGCCCACCGCGTGGGCCATGTCGCTGACGCGCCAGGCCGCGCCGGCCTGCAGGGCCAACTCGACGGCATCGGCAAAATTGAAGGTGTGCGGGCCCACCAGCACCGGGCAGCCGCTGGCACAGGCCTCGATCAGGTTCTGCCCCCCAAGGGGTTCGAAACTGCCGCCCAGCAGGGCCAGGCGGGCCAGCCGGTAATACAAGGCCATTTCACCGAGTGAATCGCCGATCCAGACATCGGCCTGAGGGGGCAGCACCGGGGCCGCCAGATCGCCCCATTGGCTGCGCCGGGCCACCGTCAAGCCCGCGCGTTTGAACAGTTCAGCCACTTCATCAAAGCGTTGCGGATGCCGCGGCACCACCAGCCATTGAATGGCGGCATTGCCCACGCTGCCGGCGTTGCTGCGCCAGCTTTCGATCAGGGCTGCCTCCTCGCCCTCGCGCGAGCTGGCCAGCAGCACCACGCGTTGACCCCGTTCGTTGTCCAGGCGGCGCGCCAGCGCCCGCCCCAGCACCTGCTGGACCTCGTCAGGCTGGGCGTCGAACTTGACGTTGCCCAACACCGCCTTCACCGGCGCCCCCACGGCGCGCAGGCGGCCGGCATCGTCTTCGGTCTGGGCCCAGACGGCACTGAAGCCTCGGTAGGCCGGCTCGCTGAGCCAGCGCAAGCGCTGGGCCGCAGCGCGTGAGCGCTCATTGAGCCGCGCATTGGCCAGGGCCAGCGGGATCCCCGCCCCCTGGCAGGCCGCGATCAGGTTGGGCCAGACCTCGGTTTCCATGATCAGCCCCAGCGCCGGCTGGAAATGGCGCACGAAACGCTGCACCGCCGCCGGCGTGTCCCAGGGCTGCCAGACCTGCACATCACCGTCACGCAGCAGGCGCTGGCCTTCAGCCCGCCCCGTGGCGGTGCCGTGGGTCAGCAGCAATCGAAATGACCAGCCTCGGCGTGCCCATTCGGCCCGCAAGGCAGCAATCAGGATCCCGGCAGCCCGGGTCTCACCAAGCGACACCGCGTGAACCCAGACAAAGCCTTGCCCGGGTGCTTGCCGGTAGTGACCGAAGCGCTCTTCGATCGCCTCCAGGTACCCCGGCTCAGTGACCCCACGGCGCGCCAGTTTGCGCCGCAACAAGGGTTGTGCAGCCACCAGGGCCGCCGAGTAAAAAGTGCGCACCAGCGTCATGCGCGGCCCGCCCAGGATGGGGGAGGCCCTGCGGTCGACACCGTGGCCGCCGCGTCAGTGAGCCGCACTGCCAACCTGGGCGTCGGGCTTGATCTGCCGCAGCAGGGCCAGCATGTCGCCCTCGATGCGGTGCAAGGCTTCGGCATCCTGCCCCTCAAAGCGCAGCACCAGCACCGGCGTGGTGTTGGAGGCCCGGATCAGCCCGAAACCATCGGCCCAGTCAACGCGCAGCCCGTCGATGGCCGAAATCGTCGGGGTGGCCGGCGTGACGCTTTGCCCCCGCGCCGTGGCTCGCTGCGCCAGGAAGGCGGGGGCGGCGGCCTGCAATTCGGCCGTGACACGGTGCGGCTCACCCTCGGCACAGGCCACGTTCAACTCGGGTGTCGAATGGCTTTGCGGCAGGCCATTGAGCACCACATTGGCGTCGGGGTGGCGGCTCAGGATCTCCAGCAGGCGGCAACCGGCATAGGTGCCATCGTCAAAGCCATACCAGCGCTCTTTGAAGAAGATGTGGCCGCTCATTTCGCCGCCCAGAGGGGCATTGGTTTCACGCATGCGGGCCTTGATCAACGAGTGACCGGTCTTGAACATCACCGGTACCCCACCGGCAGCACGGATCTCAGGGGCCAGGCGTTGGGTGCATTTGACGTCGAAAACAATCTCGCCCCCAGGCACACGCGACAGCACGTCGCGTGCAAACAGCATCATCTGGCGGTCGGGGAAGATGTTCTGACCGTCCTTGGTGACGATGCCCAGACGATCGCCGTCGCCATCAAAGGCCAGGCCCAGTTCGGCATCACCGGCCTGCAGTGCCGCCATCAGGTCACGCAGGTTCTCGGGCTTGCTCGGATCAGGGTGGTGGTTGGGAAAGTCGCCATCCACCTCGCTGAACAACTCGGTGACCTCGCAGCCCAGGGCGCGGAAGATGGCCGGGGCCGATGCACCCGCAATGCCGTTGCCCGAGTCGACCACGATCTTCAGCGGGCGGGCCAGCTTCACGTCACCCACGATGCGGTCCTGGTAAGCAGGGCCCACATCGGCCTGGCGCACGCTGCCACCAGCCAGGCGCGGGGCGCTGTCGGCCTCCATGGTGCGACGCAGGGCCTGGATCTCATCGCCGTAGATGGCTTTGCCAGCCAGCACCATCTTGAAGCCGTTGTAATCCTTGGGGTTGTGACTGCCCGTGACCTGGATGCCGCTGCGGCACAGGGTGCTGGCGGCAAAGTACAGCATGGGCGTGGTCACCGCGCCCACATCAATCACTTCGATGCCGGCCGCCATCAGGCCACGGATCAGCGCCTGAACCAGGGACGGCCCACTCAAACGGCCGTCGCGCCCCACCGCCACGGTCTTCTCGCCCAGCACCTGGGCAGCGGCACCAAATGCCAGCCCCAGGGCCTCGGCCACCTCGGTGTTCAGGGTCGTGGGCACAATGCCCCGGATGTCATAAGCCTTGAAGATCGCTGCATTCACTTGCATGGATAGAGCCCGTACGGAGGATGTGTCACTGATCAAAACCGGCACACCACGCGCCGGAACTCCGACCGATTGTAGTGAGGGGAAAGCCTGAGTTGACAAATTCTTACTCATCCGTTTAGGGGAAGGACGGGGTCCGAAAACGGCCAGCGCATCACCCTGCGCTGCGTATCATGCCGGCATGGCCTCACCACCTGTCCCTTCCACGGCGCTGCCCGAAAGCCCCCCCCGGGCGGGTGGGCGGGCGCAGCCCGCGGGGCTGAGCGCCGACCCCGAGGCCTGCTACCTGGCGCTCAGCACCCGCGATGCGCGCTTTGATGGCCACTTTTTCACGGGGGTCACCAGCACCGGCATCTATTGCCGCCCGGTCTGCACGGTGCGTGCGCCCAAACGCGAGAACTGCCGCTTCTTCGAGCTGGCTGCCCAGGCCGAGCAGGCGGGCTTTCGCCCCTGCCTGCGTTGCCGACCCGAGCTGGCCCCGCAGACACTGGCGTGGTCCAGCACCGATGCGCGCCGGATTCTGGCTGCCGAGGCCTCGCGCTGGCTGGACGACCCCAGCCACTGGCCTCAGGTCGGCGAACCGGACGCAGCCCCCGTCATGGCCCGGCTGGCCGCTCACCTGGGGGTGAGCGACCGGCACCTGAGGCGTGTCTTTGAAGCCAGCCTGGGGGTGGCACCCCTGCGTTACCTGCAGACCCGGCGGCTGCTGACGGCCAAGCAGTTGCTGACTGACACCCCCCTGCCGGTGACCGACATCGCACAGGCCAGTGGCTTTGCGAGCCTGCGCCGCTTCAATGCCGCCTTTGTTGAACACTACGGCCTCAACCCCAGCCAATGGCGCAAAAGCCCCGCCGTGGCGGACACCGCCCAGACCGCCATCCGCCTGGCCTACCGCCCCCCCTACGACCAGGCGGGCCTGGTTGGGTTTCTGGCCCAGCGGGCCTTGCAGGGTCTGGAAGCCATTGAGCAGGCCGCCGATGGCCTGCGCGTGGCGCGCACGCTGCGCCTGCCAGCCTTGCACGGCGGAGGCCAACCGCTGATCGGTTGGGTACAGGTGCATTGGCCAACGCAACCGCACCAGGTGTTGTTGACCTGCAGCGAAAGCCTGAGCCCTGCCCTGCCCACCGTGATTCGCCGGGTGCGCCAGTGGCTGGACCTGGACGCCGACCCAGGCGCCTTCGACCAGGTTTTGGCGCCCCACTTCGGGCCACTCAACGGCTTGCGCGTGCCGGGCACACTGGACGGGTTTGAACTGGCGGTGCGTGCCATCCTGGGCCAGCAGGTCACCGTGGCGGGTGGGCGCACCTTGTGCCAACGCCTGGTCGACCTGCTGGGGCAGGCACTGCCCGCCGACATCCCACGCCCTGTGGGCCTGACCTGCGTGTTTCCTGATGCTGCGGCCCTGGCTGCTCTGGACGATGGGCAGGGATTGGCCCCCCGCCTGGGCGAACTGGGCATCGTACGACAACGACAACGCGCCCTGATGGCCCTGGCCCAGGCGTTGCTCGCAGGGCGCCTGACGCTGGATGGCAGCGCTCCCCTGGCCCAGACCCTGGCCGCACTCACCGACTTGCCCGGCATTGGCGACTGGACAGCTCAGTACATCGCGCTGCGTGCCCTGCGCTGGCCCGATGCGTTTCCGGCTGGCGACGGTGTGTTGCAAGAGCGCCTGGGCACGCGCCAGCCAGGCAGCACGCCGCGCCAGCGCCTGCTGGCCACCGAAGCTGCCTCGGCCGCATGGCGACCCTGGCGCGGCTATGCCGTGCTGCGCATCTGGGGACACGGCCCCCCCACGGCGCCCGACACGGCCTGACGCTGCCCTCCGGGCCCCGCCCCTCCCCACTTCCCCGCATTCACCCCACAGGATTTGCCGATGACCTCCCCCTCTGAACGGGTTCAACTGGTGTTTGACACCCCGCTGGGCCCCATGCACCTCGCAGCCAGCCCACTCGGCCTGGCCGGTGCCTGGTTTGCCGGCCAGCGCCACGCCCCGGCCCGACTCGATGGCCCGGACGCCTGGCCGCTGGCCCCCGGGCACGCCCTGCTGCTGCAGGCCCGTGATGAACTTCAGGCCTATCTGCAGGGGCACCTGAGGCAGTTCTCCGTGCCGCTGGACCTGAACCAGGGCACGCCGTTCCAGCAGGCCGTGTGGCAAGCGCTGCTGCGCATCCCCTGCGGCCAGTTGCAGGGCTATGGGGCCTTGGCCGCCCAGTTGGGGCGGCCCGCCGCGGCACGAGCGGTCGGCGCCGCCGTGGGGCGCAACCCGGTGTCGGTGATCGTGCCCTGCCACCGAGTGGTGGGCGCCGATGGCAGCCTGACCGGCTATGCCGGTGGCCTGGAGCGCAAGCAGGCGCTGCTGCGCCTGGAAGGCCAGGCCCTGCCCGATGGGCCTGCCAGCCAGGCTTTGCTGTGGACCGAGGTGCCCGCATGAGCGCCGCCTGGGTCCTGGAGTTTGTGTTGCTGGCAGCGCTGTGGGGCGCGTCTTTTCTGTTCATGCGTCTGGGGGCCTCCGAGTTCGGCCCGCTGGCCACGGCCGGCCTGCGGGTGATTCTGGCCACGGTCTTTCTGTGGCCCATCATGGTCTCGCGGGGGCAGTGGCCGGCACTGAAGGCCCAATGGCGGTCGATTTTGCTGATCGGCGTGGTCAATTCAGCGATCCCGTTCGCCCTGTACGCCTGGGCCGTGCTGTCCATCAACACCGGGCTGGCGGCCATCCTCAATGCCACCACCCCCCTGTGTGGCGCCCTGTTGGCCTGTTTGTGGCTGGGTGAACGCCCTGGACGCATGAAGGCCTTGGGCCTGGCCATCGGCTTCACGGGCGTGGTGCTGCTGGCGGTGGACAAGGCCAGCTTCAAACCCGGTGGCAGCGGCTTCGCCGTGCTGGCCTGCCTGGCGGCCACGTTCTGCTATGGCTGGGCCGCCAATCTGACGCGGCGCTTCCTCGGTGGGGTGCCCGCCCTGGCCAATGCCACCGGCAGCCAACTGGGCTCAGCCCTGGTGCTGGCCGTGCCCACCGCCCTGTCGTGGCCAGCCCAGGCTCCCAGCCTGCAGGCCTGGGCCGCCATCGCTGCGATCGCGGTGTTTTGCACTGGCATTGCCTACATCCTGTATTTCAGGCTCATCCTGCATGCCGGTCCGGCCCGTGCCATGACGGTCACCTTCGTCACGCCCCTGTTCGCCGTGGCCTATGGTGGCCTGTTTCTGGGCGAACAGATCACGCCATGGATGGTGCTGTGCGGCTTGGTGATCGTTTGCGGCACCGCGCTCTCCACCGGCCTGATACAGATCAAGAAATAGGCAAACGCAGCCCTGGCAGGGGGCCTCCCCGGGTTTGCCCCCCCTTGGACACGCCCTGGCGCGCCCTGAGGCGGGCCACCATCCCTCTACACTTGTGTGCAGTAACACAGTCCGGCGCCCTGCCTCAGGCTGAAGGCCTCACCCCAGGCCTTGAGGCCTGCGCCCGGATGCCCGGCTTCAAGACATGAACGAGGTGATGGGTTGATTGACTTTCCGCTTGACTTGGCGGTGAACAGCGGTATCACGGCGGCCGTGGTCGGCGTGTTCCTGCTGCTGCCCCCCGGCTGGCTGTTGACCCCCAGCCTTCGACAACGCCTGTTCACAGGCGCGCTGCTGGGCCTGGCCTCAGTGGCGGCCATGTACTGGAACGTGCTGGCGGGGCTGTCGCCCATGGCCGAACTGCGGCCAGCCTACCTGACCCTGGCGCTGTACATCATGGGGCGCCGAGTCGGGCTGATCGCTCTGGTGCCGGCTTTGCTGGCGGCCGTGATCCTGCGCCCCCCCTCTGCGGACGCACAGGTGTTGCTGACCTTCATGCTCATGGCCTGGGCCGATGTCTGCCGCCAGTTGCTGCGGCGTGAGGGGTCCAAGGCCTCGCCGCGGGTCAGGGTGTGGCTGTCCTTGCTGATGCTGGCGGCAGGGGTGCAGGCTCTGATGTTGCTGGCCAGCCAGTTGGGCTGGTTGAGTGATCAATCGCACGCCCAGCTGTGGCGCTACGGGGGGAGCACCCTGCTGCTGGGTTGCTGCCTGGAGTTGATGCTGGGGCGGGCACGGTACGAACTTCAGCTCAAGCGGCGAGAAAACGAACTGCTTCAGGTACTGGACTCCTCGGGCGGCGGTCGCTGGATCTGGGACGTGCCCAAGCAATGGACCACCTTCCAGGGCAGCTTTTACGACCAGTTCGATCTGAACGGCCCCCGTGGCACCGACCCCTGGAAGGTCTGGTACCAACACTGGCACCCTGACGACGCCCATCGGCTCGAAAACGTCCGACAGGACCTGCTGCGCAGCCCCGACGATGCTTTTGAGACCGAGTTCAGGGTGCACGACCGCGACGGCCGCTGGCACTGGGTGCTGGCACGTGGGCGCATTGTCGAGCGTGACGAACTCGGCCGGGCCAGCCGGGTGGTGGGCATGCACCACGACATCACGGCCAGCCACCAGGCCAGCGATGCGCTGCAACTGTCGCAAGCGAAGTTTCAGACCATCTACGAGGCCTTGCCCGATGCGGCAGGCATCACCCGCATCAGCGATGGCACCTACCGCGAGGTGAACCCCGCTTTCTGCCGTTTGCTGGGCCGCCCGCGCGACGACATCGTCGGGCACACCTCCCTCGAACTCAGCATCTGGGCCAGCCCCGCGGAACGCGAGAAACTGTTGAAATGCTTCCGCGACAAGGGGCAGGTCGACAGCCTGCCCCTGCTGGCGCGCAGCGTTGAGGGCAGCATCATCCCGGGACGCATGTCGGCGCGGCAGATCAACATGGACGGCGAGCCCTGCTTCATCTTCCTGTTCCATGACATGAGCGAGCACCAGTCCATGCAAGATGAGCTGGTGCGGGTGAACGCCCTGCTGCAACAGGCCGGGCGCATTGCCCGCCTGGGGGTGTGGGAAGACTCGCCCGACCCCACCGAGCGTTACTGGTCGGACGTCTGCTACGAACTGCACGGCCTGTCTGCGGGTGAAGGTGTGCCAGACCAGTATGTCGATCAGTTCGTGGCCCTGCCCTACCGTGAGGTCTTCCGCGAGGCGATGCGGCTCGCCGTGCTGGAGCACAAGCCCTTTGAACATGAGATCCAGATCGTGCGCCGTGACCAGCGTGTGGTCTGGGTACAAGCCATGGCCGAGCCTGTGGTTCAGGACGGCCGGGTGCGCCGGGTGCGCGGCGTGATCCGCGACATCGATGAAGCACGCCGCGGCCGTGATCGCCTGCGCGAATCGGAAGAGCGGTTTTCACGCATCTTCCAGGCCATTCCCGACCCCATGGGCATCTGCAGCAAGGCCACCGGGCATTACCTGGAGGTCAATCCCGCCTGGGAGCAGGCCACGGGCATCAGTCGCAACGAGGCCTTGCAAGACACCTCTTCAGCAGGCCTGGGTCTGTACACCCAGGCCGATCGCGACGCGCTGCTGAGCATGGCCAACGCCCAGGGCGTGCTGAATGCCTACGAAGTCGATTTCACGCCGCGCGGCCACCCGACACGCACCGGCCTGCAATCCATGCAGACCATCGAATTCGATGGCCAGGCCTGTTGGCTGTTCGGCATCAAGGACATCACCGAACGCAAACAGGCCGAACGCCTGGTGCAAGAGCGCGAGGCCCTGCTGTCGCTGACCATTGAAGCCGCCGCCCTGGCCCTGTGGGACCTGAACATGCAGACCGGTGAGGTGGTGGGAGACCGTCAATGGCGTGAACTGCGGGGCCTGCCCCCGGCCGACCCCAGCTCGGCGCCGGAACGCTGGGGCGACGTGGTTCATCCCGACGACCGCGCGCTGGCATTTGCGGCACTGGATCGCCATCAAAACCACCCCAATCAGCCCTTTGACGTGACCTTGCGCCTGCAGCATGGGGACGGCAACGTGCGCTGGGTGCGCAACCTGGGCCGAGTGATTGCCCGCCAGGTCGACGGCAGGCCCCTTCGCATGGTGGGGGTGGGGCTGGACGTGACGCGCCAGCGCGAACAAGAGGCTCAGCTGCAGAAGTTGGCCCACTTCGACGCCCTGACCGGCCTGCCCAACCGGGTGCAACTGGCCCAGGCCCTGGAATCGGCCATGCATGAAGCCCGCCAGAGCGGCCAACTGCTGGGGGTGGCCTACCTGGACCTGGATGGCTTCAAGCCAGTCAACGACCGGCTGGGCCACGGTGTGGGTGACCAGTTGCTGGTCGAGATTGCGCGCCGGCTGCAAAGCGCCATCCGTGCCCAGGATCTGGTGGCCCGACTGGGCGGCGACGAGTTTGTGATCCTGCTGACCCAGCCCGAATGCCGAAGGGATTGCGAAGCCACCCTCGGCCGCCTGATGCAGCGCATGGCCGAGCCGGTGCGCCTGGAGGGTGAGGCCCTGACCGTGACCGCCAGCATCGGGCTGACGCTGTACCCCGATGACGACGCCGATGCCGACACCCTGCTGCGCCACGCCGATCAAGCCATGTACTTGGCCAAGCAGGCAGGGCGTAACCGAATCCACCTGTTTGATGCCGAACGCGAACGGGCCTCTCGCGAGCACCACACCCGGCTGGACCGCCTGGCCACAGCGCTGCAGGCCAACGAGTTCTGCCTGTACGTGCAACCCAAGGTGGACATGCAGGAAGGCACGCTGGTGGGGGTGGAGGCCCTGGCCCGCTGGCGCCACCCCGAACAGGGCCTGTTGGGGCCGGGCGAGTTCCTGCCTCAGATCGAAGGTTCCGTGCTGGAGGCGCCTTTTGGTGAATGGGTGCTGACCCATTCCCTGACGCTGCAACGGGAATGGCTGGCCCAGGGGCTGCGCGTGCCCTTGAGCCTGAACATCTCGGCGCGGCATCTGCAGATGGCCGATTTTCCGCTGCGCGTACAGCAGTTGCTCGCCGAGTACGCCGATGTCCCCACCTCGCTGCTGGAGATCGAAATCACCGAAAGCGCCGCCCTGACCGACATCGATGCGGTGTCGGCCACACTGGTCCAATTGCGCAACATGGGGCTGTCGGTCGCCATCGACGACTTCGGTACCGGCTACTCCTCGCTCACCTACCTGCGCCAATTGCCGGCCGACACGCTGAAGATCGACCGCAGCTTTGTGATGGGCATGATGACCGACATCGGCGACATGGCCATCGTGGACGGGGTGATCGGGCTGTCACGCTCCTTCGGGTTGACCTTGATCGCCGAGGGGGTGGAAACCACCGAGCAAGGCCTGCGCCTGCTGCAGATGGGCTGCCTGCTGGGCCAGGGTTATGGCATCGCCCAGCCCATGCCGGCCCACGAACTGAAGGCCTGGGCCGCCCAATGGCGCGCGCCCGAGGCCTGGGCTCAGGGCTTGGCGAAACCGTAAGTCGCCAGAATCTCCTGGGCAGGCGCCGAACGCACGTAGCTGATGAAGCTCTGGGCCAGGGCCTGGTTCTTGCCTGCGGCCACCGGTGCGATCGGGTAGCTGACCCGCGTGCCGGTGGGCACCGTGAAGGCAATGCGCACCCGGTCTTTCTCGATCAGGGCATCGGTGCGGTACACAAAGCCGGCGTCCACCTCGCCCCGCGCCACATAGGCCAGCACCTGGCGCACACTGTCGGCGTAGATCCAGCGAGGTTGAAAATCGGCCTCCAGCCCGGCGGTCTTCACGGCTTCCAGGGTGTAACGCCCTACGGGCACGGTGGCCGGGCTGCCGGTGGACAGGCGCTTGAAAGCCGGACTGGCCAGATCGGCCAGGGCCTTGGGGGTGGCGGCGGAGGTGACGGGCTGCACCAGCACCAGGGTGTTGGCCGCAAAGTCGACCCGGCCCGGCGCCAGCAATTGCGCGGCCGCCGCTCGGTCCATGGTTTCCTGGTCTGCCGAAGCGAACACATCCACCGGCGCGCCCTGGCGGATCTGCTGCAACAAGGGCCCGGAGGCCGCAAAGTTGAGCACCACCTTGCTGCCCGGGTGGGCCTTTTCAAAGGCTTTGGCAATGTCCTGAAACGCATTGGTCAGGCTGGCAGCGGCTGACACGGTCAGCTCCTGGGTAGGGGCCTGGGCCAGGGCAAAACCCGGTGCCAGGCCCATCAAAGCCAGCAGAACAAGCCTTCGGGGGGCGCGGATGAGGAAGTGGTCCATGATCGCTATTCCGTTAATGAATAGCGAATAGTAAGGCCATCCACCCTGATCAATGGGCATTCACCCAGTTCTCGACCCTCAGGCCCGGGAAAGCCAGAAAATCAGACTCGTTGTTGGTGACCAGCACCACCTGCAGCGCCAGGGCATGCGCGGCGATCAGTTTGTCCAGGGCATGCCGATTTCGCTCACGGTGTTGTGCCCGCGAAGGTCCGTAGGCGCGCGCTGTACCGGTTTCAAAAGCAGCCACCGTGATGTCTTCGAGCAGGCTGCTCAGAGCCGCCTGGTTGCGTGCCTGAGCCTCGCCAGAGCACGCGACGCCGTACTCAAGTTCGGCCAGCGTGATGGCCGAGAGCACGACATCCCCGACATAGCAAGCCGCAAAGCGTTCACGAACCTCCGCAGGCTGGTGCTTCATCAGGTAGATGCAGATGTTGGTGTCGAGCATGTAGCGCGGCATCAAAGGGCCTCACGCTCACCGGCCTCGACCTGCTCACGGCCGTCGGCCATGAAATCGGGTGAAAACTGGGCAAACTTGCCCAGCACATCGCCCATTCGGCGACGCGCCGGTCGAATCAGCAACTCGTCGCCTCGACGCTCGATGACCAGATCGAGGTCCCATTGGGTGTAGGCCAGTTCGGCAGGGATGCGAACCGCCTGGGAATTGCCGTTCTTGAATAGCTTGGTCTGAATCACGGCGGCCTTGAAAACAAAATAGGATGTACACGTACATCCCATTTCGGATTTCTGGGCTGTCAAATCAGGACCCGATGAACTGGCCCCGTCACGTTCAGACGGTGCTGGCCTGCAGGCGCGGCGTGGGGCCGTGCTCAGCCAGGTTGAACCATGTCGCGCACCTGCTGCAGGGCCGCGGGATCGTCCATGGTGGTCAGGTCACCCGGGTCGCGGCCTTCGCACACGGCCTGCAGGGCCCGGCGCAGCAGTTTCCCGCTGCGTGTCTTGGGCAGCACGTTGACGATCAGCACGCGTGCCGGGCGGGCCACGGCGCCCAATTGGCCGTCCACCACCTTCATGATCTCGCCTTCCAGCGCCAGGCGGGCCGCTTCGCTGTCGACCGAGGCCGCGTCCTTGGGCACCACGAAGGCCATGGCCACCTGGCCCTTGAGCTTGTCGGCCACCCCGACCACCGCCACCTCAGCCACGTTGGAATGGCTGGAGATGCTTTCCTCGATCTCGCGGGTGCCCAGGCGGTGCCCGGCCACATTGATCACGTCGTCGGTGCGGCCCAGGATGAAGAAATAACCATCTTCGTCGCGAATGCCCCAGTCGAAAGTGCTGTACACCAGCTTGCCCGGAATGCTCTTCCAGTAGGTGTTCACGAAGCGCTGGTCATCACGCCACACGGTCTGCATGCAACCCGGAGGCAACGGCCCTTCGATGGCCACCACCCCTTTCTGGTTGGGGCCCTTGAGTTCTTCACCGGTGGACTCGTCGAACAGCTTGACGTCGTAGCCATACATGGCCAACCCCGGGCTGCCGAACTTGCTGGTCTGGGCCTGCACGCCGTTGGCCAGCGTGAGGATGGGCCAGCCCGACTCGGTCTGCCAGTAGTTGTCGATGATGGGCACATTGAGCGCGCTGCTGATCCACTGTGCGGTGGGCTCGTCCAGCGGTTCGCCCGCCAGGTACAGGGCCTTGAGGCTGGACAGGTCGTACTTACTCAGGTAGGCCGGGTCCTGCTTCTTGAGCACGCGCACAGCCGTGGGGGCGCTGAACATGCGGGTGACCTTGTATTTTTCGACCAGATGCCACCAGATGCCGGCATCTGGGCGGGTCGGCAGGCCTTCATAGACGATGGTGGCCATGCCGGCGATCAGCGGGCCGTAGACGATGTAGCTGTGCCCCACCACCCAGCCGATGTCGCTGGTCGAGAAATAGGTCTCGCCCGGATTGCCCTGGAAGATGTGCTTCATGCTGGCGGCCAGGGCCACGGCGTAGCCCCCTGTGTCGCGCTGCACGCCCTTGGGCTTGCCCGTGGTACCGCTGGTGTACAGGGTGTAGCTGGGGTGGGTCGAGTCCACCCACTCGCAAGGCACACGGGTGTCCAGGTGCTGTTGGCGCAGATCGGCCCAGCGGTAATCGCGGCCGGCCGCGCAGTTCATGGGCACCAGCCCACGGTCCACCAACAGCACCGCGGCGGGCTTGTGCGCGGCCAGACTGATGGCGGCATCGAGCAAGGGCTTGTAGGGCACGGGCTTGCCACCACGCGAACCACCGTCCGCACTCACGATCACCACCGGCTCGGCATCATCGATGCGCGAGGCCAGGGCGCCGGAGGCAAAGCCCCCGAACACCACGGTGTGCAGCGCCCCGATGCGCGCGCAGGCCAACATGGCAAAGGCCGCCTCGGCAATCATGGGCATGTAGATCAAGACCCGGTCGCCCTTGCCCACACCCAGTGATTTGAGCGATGCAGCCATGCGCTCGACCTCGCGCTGCAGCTCGGCAAAGGTGTAGACCCGCTCGGAGTTGGTCTCGGTGGACACCGCGATCAACGCAGCCTGGTCACCGCGGGTGGCCACATGGCGGTCCACCGCGTTGTGGCACAGGTTGGTGGTACCGCCGACGAACCAGCGAGCAAAAGGCGGGTTGCTGTCATCGCAAACCTGCTGGGGCGCCTGTTGCCAGTCGATCAAGGCCGCCTGTTCGGTCCAGAAGGCGTCGCGCTCCGTCAGGGAGCGCTGGTGGAATTGTGCGTAAGTCATCCGGTTGATCTCCTCTCACCGACTCTGGGACCCCCCGCTGCAAGCCGGGCTGGGGGCTTGGGTCTATTCAATTGAATTCATAATTATTCATCAGGGGCTTGCTCAGACCTGACACGCGTCATCTCGACCTCACAGGCCCCAGCACGAGGCCATCCCGGCCCGGCCCGGCAACACAGCTTGATTTGCATCAAGAAAGCCCGATACTGAACGCTTGTCGCCCCTGACATCGGTGCTCCAATCACGCGGGCGCGCTCCACGCTCCATGACCGAAATACCCATTCCCCACTTTGTCGACCTGTTTGCAGGCGCCCGCAGCCTGAGCGAACGCCTGCGCGAGATGCACGAGCATCTGCGAGCCGCCGTGCCCTCGCTTGACCGCGTCGCCTGTGCGCTCTATGACGAGAGCGAAGACCGCCTGAAAACCTTTTTGCACAGCACCCGCACCGGTGAGGCGCTGCGCGGCTATGAGTTTCCCCTGCACGAAAGCCAATCGCTTCTTGCCTTGGCGCGCAGCGGCGAGTTGCGCGTGCTGGACCACATCCCCAAGGTCATCGGCCAAGGCAGTGAGCATGCCCAATGGCTGAACCAGCAGGGCTACCAGTCGTCGTTCACCGTGCCCATGTATGGCCAGGGAACGCTGCTGGGCTTCGTGTTCTTCGACTCTCTGCAGCCCGAGGTCTTCAACCCCACCGTACAGCGCGATCTGGTGCTGGCCTGCAGCCTGATCAACATGATGATCAGCAGTGAGATGGCCACGGTGCGCATGCTGCTGGCGTCGACTCAGATCGCACGGGACTTTGCCAACCTGCGCGACTTCGAAACCGGGGCCCACCTGGAGCGCATGTCGCGCTACGCACGACTGATTGCGCGCGGCGTGGCGCCGCGCTATGGGCTGAATGACGAGTTTGTGGAGAACATCTACCAATTCGCGCCACTGCACGACATCGGAAAGATCGGCATCCCCGACCGCATCCTGCTCAAGGAAGGCTCACTGGACGCCGACGAGCACCGCATCATGGAAACCCATGTCGAACTCGGCTGTGCGCTGGTCGGCAAGATGATGGGCGACTTCAAGCTCAATGACCTGCCCAATTCGGCGATGATGCACAACATCGTGGCCTATCACCACGAATTGCTCGATGGCTCCGGCTACCCGCGGGGGCTGAAAGCCCCCGAGATCCCGATCGAGGCCCGCATTGTCACCGTGGCCGATATCTTCGATGCGCTGACCAGCCCCCGCCCCTACAAGGAAGGCTGGCCGACCGACCAGGCCCTGAGCGAGTTGCAGCACATGGCCGAGGCCGGACAGCTTGACCCGCATTGCGTCGCGGCCCTGGCCCAGGAGCGAGCCACCATCGAAGACATCACGCGCCGCTTTCGCGACAGCGCCTGAGGCCCGGTCCGCCGCCAGCGGCTTATTTGATCAGGCCCTGAACCGCCTTGAACTGAGGGTGCTCGGCGGTGCGCAGCCATTCAAACAGCACCATCTCGGTGGTCACCAGTTCCGCACCGGCACCAGCCAGGCGGTCAAAGGCCGCATCGCGGTTGCGTTCGGTGCGCGAGCCGCAGGCGTCGGTCACCACCCAGACATCGAATTCGTCCTCAATCAGGTCCAGTGCAGTCTGCAGCAGGCACACATGGGCCTCGCAGCCGGCCAGCACGATGGCGCTGCGCTCGGGCTCACCCTGGGCCGGTTTTTGCAAATGCTTTGGCAGGCTTCGCGCATTGCCCTGAACCGGCTTGGCCGGCGGGCGCAGCCACTCGGACAGGCCCTCTTCGCAGGCGCTGAAATGCATCTTGGCCAGCGTCTGCTGGCACAAGGCCCTGAGCTCGGGCGCGTTCTCGCCCAGCTTGGAAGGGTTCTGCTCGGTGCCAAACACAGGCACTTGCAAAAGGCGGGCCGCACGGGCCAGGCGCTGCGCGTTTTCGAGCACCAGCGGGCCTTCATGGATGGCGGGCATCAGGCGGGTTTGGTAGTCGACCAGCACGAGCTGGGATTCCTGGGCGTCAATCAACATGGTTCTTCTCTCATCATGCCGGCCTACAGCAGGCCACGGCCCTTATTAGAACCCAGTCCCGCCCCCGGATGCCCGCCCCGGGTGGCCCTCCGCCCTGCGACAGATCAACGTCAACCCAGGTGCCGGTGCTTTCTCGTGAATCCCCGCTTGACTTGAACCTGACAGGTCGTTAACCTCTGCGCCCATGTCTCGTTGGCTCTGCCTACTCCTTCTCGGCCTCACGATCTTCGGTTTAGCCCTTCGGGCTCAGGCGGCGCCATCGACCCAGCCGGTCGACGACGTGGAACGCCTGCTCGCCGACCGAGGCCTGCTCACCCAACTGAGCTATGTGCGTCAAAGCCTCAGCAGCCGTGCTTCCGAGCTGGTGGTCAACGCCATGGGCTTTCTGGGCGTGCCCTACCGCCGCGGCGGCAACAACGCCGAAACCGGCTTTGATTGCAGCGGCTTCGTCCGAGCGATGTACGAGCAGACCGTGGGTCTGGTGCTGCCACGCCGCGCCGACCAGCAGGCCGCCGCCACCCAGACCATCGACAAGCAAGAACTGCAACCCGGCGACTTGGTGTTTTTCAACACCATGCGCCACGCCTTCAGCCACGTGGGCATTTATGTTGGCGACGGTAAATTCATTCACTCTCCCCGCACAGGCAGCCAGATCCGTGTCGAAGACATGCGCGACAGCTACTGGCAGCGCCGCTTCGATGGCGCCCGCCGCGTGAACGTGCCCTCGGTTTCTGCCTCGACCGACAACGTCAGCCCACGCTGAAGCCCAGAGCGCCTTGATCGTCTTGATCGCCCTGGCCTCTTGAGCGGCCCCCACCTGCCGGGGTCGCCGCCCTCCCCGCTCAAAACAAAAACAGCTTCACCCCTGCGGTGAGGCGGCTTCGCACCAGGCTGCCAAACTCGGTCTGCACACTGCCAACCGTGCGGCTCAGCACCACAAAGCCCGACAGCTGGCGCCAGAAGTTTTTCTCGCCATAAAGCAGCACCTGGCCGCTTCGGTCGGCCAGCTGCGTGCTGTATTCGGCACGCCAATAAAGGCCGCTTTCCTGCGGATTGCTCTGCAGGCCCAGCCACAGATAATCGCGCCCCAGCAATCGGGGCGCCTGTCCCAGGGCCTGGCCCAGGCTGCCATAGGCCAGGGCCGGGTTTTGTGTGGCCAAGGCATTGGCCCGACCCGCCTGGGCCCAATAAGCGGCCTGCCCCGCCTCGCTGTAGCCCCCCGTGCTGTGCAACCATTCACCGATCAGGACATGACCACTCTCCAAGGTGTAGCTGGCCCCCAGCAGGGCATCCGTGCTGCGCGGGGCCGGTTGTTGCCACCGGTAAAGCGGGCCATTGCCGGGGCTGCCTACCTGCAGCAGGCCGGGCTGGCGGTTGCTGCCCACCTCGCCATAGAGCAGCCAGGCATCGTCGGGCGTCCATTGCGCAAAGCCGCCGACAAAGGTGGAACCGCCCCGCTGCTGGCTGATCACCAGACTGGCCAGGTGCGCGTCACCTTGCTGATCCAGCTTCAACCAGCTGCTGTGCCCCAGATCGGTGGCCGGGGTGATTTGCGAGGTCGACAGCACATAGCCGCCCCCCAGGCGCCAGCCTGGCGCCAGTTGCCCGGTGTAGCGCAGCACGTCCACCCCCGGCGTGGCGGCCAGCGGGTTGGTGCGGCCGGCATCAAAGTAGAACGGGTTGCTCGGCGAGCGGAAATTGGCCGGGCCCCAGCTCAACAGTTCGCGTCCCACCGTCCACACCCCCTCCCCCTGCCGATAGCGCGCAAACGCCTGGCCCACCTGCTGGGTGTCGTCACTGTCGCGCCGGTCTGGCCGTGCGGCCTGTTCGGTCTGACTGCGCTGCGAGGTCAAGCGCAGCGAGCCGACCAGGGCCAGCGGCCCCTCTTCGGCGCGCCCGTTCAGGCGGACATCCAGCAAGCCCAGCTCGCGTGGCAAGGCGGCCACCCGGTTGCCCGGGTTGAGCAGGCTGGTGCTCAACACACCGTTGTGGGTCCCGTACACCCAGGCCTCGCCCGAGCCACTGAGGCGCCAGGAGGACTCGGCCTGCGGGGTACCGGACTGAGGGGCATCGGACTGCGCGGTATCCGCCTCGGGCGCTGCGCTCTCCTGCGCCAGAGTGGGCAGCGCCAGCGCAGTCGCCACGGCCCAGGCCACCGCCCGCCATCGGATCCGGGCGGGCCTCATTGCAGGTTCCCCACGTCGAACTCCGAGCTGGGGATGGCCTGCGGCGAGATGCGGCTGTAGACCAGCGTGGTGCGGGCATCGCTGAGCGCGTCTGCAATCGCCATCCGGCTCACGAACAACACGGTCTTGCCCTGAATGCTCAAGCTGTTGCCATATTCGAACTGCGCACTTTTGAGCTTCTTGCCCGACAGCGACAGGAAATCGGCCTGCACCCCCACGCCCCGGCGCACCGAGATCCAATAGGTGATGCGGTCGTAAGTGGTCTGGCGGCTGGCCGCCGTCAGCTCCAGCACGTGGCAGGGCTCGTTGCCCACGTCCTCCTGGCGCAGATAGCGGGCCTGGTAGTCCTTGGCGTAGTTGGTGGCCGCAATGTCACCGATGGCGGCTTGCCCCGTCAGGCGCTGGCGTGGCGAGATGGCCACCGGCTTCTTCAGGCCGGGCTTGGTCAGCCACATGTTGCGCTCGACCTGCAACATGCGTGAACCCTTGCTGCTCAGGGGCTCCAGCACTTCGGCCACACTGGCGTTGTCGATGGCCTTGATGCGCAGCCGCTGATCAGGCTGATCGTCGGCCTGGCTGCCACTGTTGTGGGCATGCACCTCCCAGATCAAGCCCGGAAAGCCGCCCCCGCGGGCCTGATCGGCCTGGCGCAGCAACTGGGTGGCATCGGGTTCGGCCGCCCCGGCCGGAGCGGCCCCCAAGAAGCCGCCCAAAGACAGGACCAGCGCGCTGCGGCGGGTCCAACACGAAAATTCAGCGTGGTTCATACATGCCCCAAAGAAGCGGTGATCGAGTGGTGGGCTGCGCGGCGGGCCGGCCAGTAGGCGGCAAACACCGCCAGCACCGCCAACACCCCGGCAGCAAACGCCGTGCGCGGCAAGTCAAAGCCGATGTAGATCGGCACGCTCTGGGTGTTGCTGGGGGGCACATAGCGGATATCGGCCACGTTCACCCCCCAGCGCACCGCAGCCGTCAGCAGCAGGCCGGTGAGGGTGCCGACCAGCACCAGCATCAGCGCCTCGTTGACAAACAAACGGGCGATGCCGCTGCGGCGCACACCGATGGCGCGCAGGGTGCCGATCTCGCGGGTGCGCTCCACCACCGCCATGCTCATGGCATTGGCAATCGACAGCACCACAATGGCCAGCACCACCGACAGCATCAGCGCAAAAATCATGTCGTACATGCCCTTGACCTGACGGAAGAAGGCCGACATCTCCTGCCAGGTGCGCACCTCCATGGCGAGGCCGGCGGCCTTGAAGTCGGCATTCAACTGGTCGCGCACGGCCACTGACTGGGCTTCACTCGGCGCGGGTCGGGTGTACATGTCACGCACGCGGCCATCGGCATCGGCGCTGTCGGCCTGCCCTTCGCCGGGCAGCAGCACGGTCAGGGTCTCGGCCCGCCCCTTGGCGTCCATCAGGTCCTGCACCAGGGCCAGCGGCATCAGCATCAGCTTGTCGTTGGTGGCCACGTTGCCGGTGTTGACTGCATCAGCAATGTCCACGTCAGAGGCATTGGCCTGCCCGTGCAGCGTGCTGGCCAGCACCGAGGCGCTGTCGCCGATCTTCAGGCCCAGCACATCGGCCAGGCCCTGGGCAGCGGTCACGCCCTGGGGCTGCTCGTCCTTCAGGGCGCCCGGTGCAAAGCGGAAGGGCCCGCGCAACAGATCGAGATCAGCCGGTGCAATGCCGGCCCCCACAAAGATCGTGCTGCTCTTGCCGTTGGACAGCAGCCCGGTGGCGCTGAGCTTGGGAATCAGGCGGGCGCCTGGCAGGCGCTTCTCGACAATGGCCTGCACCTGGCGGATCTCATCGGCCGTCAGCAGGTATTTGTCGGGGTGCAGCTTGCCCTCGGTCTGCCAGCCCTGGCGATTGATGGTCAGGTGGCCGATCAACTCGGCATGGATGGCCGCGTTGCTGAGCGCCACATACACCGCGCTGGTGTACCCCGCAAACAAGGCCACGGCCGCAAAGCCAAAGGCCAGGCTGAGGATGGTGGCGGCGCTGCGGCGGCGGTTGCGCCACAGATTGCGCCAGGCGAGCTGGATGTTGCCGATGCCGGTCATGCGGCCTCCTGGTAACTGTCTTGTGAGATCAGGCCGTCCTGCAGGCGCAACTGGCGCGGCACTCGGGCCAGCAGACGGGGGTCGTGGGTGGTGAAGATGCAGGTCACACCGGTTTCCCGGTTCAGCCGCTCGATCAGGTCGATCACCTCGCGGCTGGTCTGTGAGTCGAGGTTGGCCGTGGGCTCATCGGCAATCAGCAGGCGCGGCGCGCCGACCAGGGCACGGGCAATGGCCACACGCTGGCGCTGTCCGCCGCTCAGGCGATCCGGGCGAAAGTGGAGGAACTCACCCAGGCCCACATGCCCCAGCCACTCAGCGGCACGGCGCCGCACTTCGGCGGCCTTCACGCCCTGCACCTGCAGCGGCAGGGCCACGTTTTCAAGCGCGGTCAGCACCGGCACCAGGTTGAAGCTCTGGAACACAAAGCCGATCTTGTGGTTGCGGCAGTCCGACAGCGCATCGTCCGAGAGCTGGCTCACGTCCTGCCCCTCGAAACGCAGCACGCCCTTGTCGGCCGCATCAATCAGGCCCAACAGGTTCAGCAGCGTTGATTTTCCGCTGCCCGAGGGGCCCCAGATGGCCATGAATTCACCGGGTGCCACGTCCAGGTCGATGCCGCGCAAGGCGCGGATGCGGGTCTCGCCGAGCGCGAACTCGCGCTCGATGGCGCGCAGCGACAACAGGGGCTCGGGGGTCTTGGGTTCAGTGCTCATGCCGCCCACCTCACTGGCCCGACAGCTTGAGCTGGATGCGTTGCGGCTCTGCCCCCACCTTGATGGCCGCGTCGTCGAACTTGGGCGGGCCGAACTGGCCCTTGGCATCACGTGAAAAGCCATAGGGCTCGGTGGGCATGCCCACCATGTTGGCGTCCAGGCGCTGGTTGCTGTTCAGGTCCTGGTAGGCCGACACGGCATAGGTGCCCGGCGCCAGGTCTTTGAACACCAGCTCGACCTGACCCGGCTTGGCCGGCGTCATCTGACCATTGAGCACCTTGCCGCGCGGAAAGCCGGCCGCCTCATTGAACAAGGCCACCATCACCTGCCCCTCAGCCTTGGTGATACCGCTGACCACCACGGTCAGATCGGCGGCCTGGGCCAGGCTGGCACCCAAAAGCAAGCTCACACCGCCCAGGGGCAGCACACGAAAGGCGCGTTGCAAAATCGACATGGTTCCGACTCCTGTTTGAACAAGTGTCGGCAGTGTCGGCCGGCCTTCGACGCCCCACCACCGGCTTGCGACAAACCAGCGTCAGACGGGCGCGAAATGCAGCTTGCCGGAGCCAATAGCAGGCCCCGCGCGCGGAAATTCAATCGGGCGTGACCTTCGCCTCGCGGATCACCTTGCCCCATTTGCTGGTTTCGGAGGCCAAAAAGGCGTCGAACTCCTCCGGCGTGCCGCCCCCGGGGAAGGTGCCCATGGCCTCCAGGCGAGGCCGCATTTCTTCGCTGCGGACGATGCGGGTCACCTCGTCGGACATGCGCCGCAAGATGTCACGCGGCGTGCCGGCCGGGGCGATCATGCCGGCCCAGGTGCTGCCGGTGAAATTTTTAAAACCCTGCTCCACAAAGGTGGGCACGTCGGGCAGCACCGGCAGGCGGCGGTCGCTGGCCACACCGATCAGGCGCACCTTGCCTTGCTTGCCCATGTTGATCAAACCGGTGGCGGCATCAAAAAACAGCTGGATCTGCCCACCGATCAAGTCAGTCAGGGCCGGTGCCGCGCCCCGGTACGGGATGTGCACCATGTAGGCGCCAGTCTGCATCTTGAAAAGCTCGGTGGTCAGGTGCACGGCCGAGCCATTGCCCGACGAGCCATAGCTGACCTTGCCCGGGTTGGCCTTGGCATAGCGGATCAGCTCCTGGGCCGTTTTGAACGGCGCATCGAGCGGCACCGCCGCCACCAGGGGCGACACCCCCATCAACGCCACACCCGTGAGGTCTTTGCGGGCGTCATAGGGCAGCTTGGGGTACAGCGTGTTGTTGGCCGCATAAGCGGCGATCACCACGCCGAAGGTGCTGCCGTCCGGTGCCGACTTGGCCACCGCATCGACCCCGATCACGCTGCCGGCCCCCGGCTTGTTGTCAATGATCACGGTCTGGCCCAGGCGGGTCTGCAGGCCGTTCTGGATCAGGCGGGCCATCTGGTCGGTGAAGCCGCCGGGGGTGTAGGGGACGATCAGGCGAATGGGCTTGCTCGGCCAGCCGGTATTCTGGGCCCAGGCCGGGGCAGCCAATGAGGCCACCGAACCGGCGGCAGCGGTCAGCACCCGGCGGCGGGAGGGACGGTCAAGAGAAATGGGGGACGAAGGCATCAGGCCAGACTCCGGCAACAAGACAAAACCTGATTCTCAGCACCCTGGGTACCCAGCGCATTGGGGCAAGCCCGGCCGAGCCGTCGCCTGGGCGACCGGCCGGACCTCAGCCCTTGAACATCGGGCCGACGATGCGGGCTGCCGCCTGCAGGCTGGCCGGTGCGTAGCCGGCATAGCCGAACAGCCAGCCCCGCCGTGGTGAGGCCACCGCATAGCGGGACAGCGGCGTCAGCACCACCCCCTGGGCGGCTGCCCGCCGGCTCAGCGCTTCGTCATCGGTGCCTGCAGGCTGCTCCAGACAAAGGTGCATGCCTCGGTCGCTGGCCTGCAGTTGCAAAGCCCCATTGCTGGCCTCGGCCAGCGAGTCAATCATCACCTTCTGCCGCCCCTGATACAGCTCACGCATGCGGCGCAGATGCCGCAGCAGGTGGCCTTGCGCAATGAAGCTGGCCAGCACCGCCTGGGTGTCGCCTGGGGCATGCCGATCGCTCAGAGCACGGGCCATCGAAAAGGAAGCCACCCAGGCCGGCGGCAGCACGATGAAGCCCAACCGCAGACCGGGGTGCAGGGTCTTGGAGAAGGTACCCACATACAGCACCCGCTCGGACCGCGGCAGGCTGCACAAGGCAGGCAAGCGGTGGGGCCCGTACTGGAACTCGCCGTCGTAATCGTCCTCGATCACCCAGGTCTGGTGGCGATGCGACCAATCCAGCAGGGCCTGGCGACGCGCCAGGCTCATGCGCACGCCGGTTGGAAACTGATGCGTCGGCGTGACCACGGCCAGGCGTGCCCGAGGCCATTGCCGCTCGGCCTCGGCGATGCACAGGCCCTCCTCGTCCAGCGGTACCGGCCGGGCCTGCACGCCATGGCCCAGCAGGCTGGCCCGGATGCCGGGGTAGCCCGGGTCTTCGACCAGCACCTCGTCCCCGACATCGAGCAACAGCCGCCCCACCAAGTCCAGCGCCTGCTGCGAGCCCGAACACACCAGCACCCGACCGGCATCGCACCGAATGCCGCGCGAGGCCCAGAGCCACTGGGCAATCGCCTCGCGCAGCGCCGGATCGCCAGCGGGGTCCAGGTACTGAGCGCCCGCCTGCCGCTGCTGCGGTGTGCGTTGTCGGCACAACCGGTCCCAGGTGCTGAAGGGAAAGCCGGCCACATCGGGCGCACCGATGCGAAACGGGGTGGCCGCCTGCCGGGGCGGGCTCCAGTGCTGAGCCGTCTCGGCAATCAATTGCCCGCGCCGGGACAGGCCCAGCGGCAAGGCGCTCAAGGCGCCGGCCCCGCTGGGGACAGCCAGCTTGGCGCTGACATAGCTGCCATCGCCCACCCGGGCCGTCACGTAGCCCTCGGCCTGCAAGCGCTCCATGGCCCACAACAAGGTGTTGCGCGACACCCCCAAGGTGCGCGCATGGTCCCGCGTAGCGGGCAGTCGACTGCCCGCCGCCAGAGCGCCATTCTCGATGGCCAGGCGCAATTGCTCGTACACCTGCTGCCGGCGGGTTGGCCCCCGATGGCTCCCCTGATTCATGGTCAATTGGCTCCTTGAATGGATCATGATCAAAATAGACTGGGGGATCATTTCACCAATCAGAGCGAAACGGAAACCCCATGGCCCATTACACCGCCAGCGTGCGCTGGCAACTCGATGGCAGCAGCTTCAGCCAGCGGCGCTACAGCCGGCGCCACCAATGGCACTTTGATGGCGGTGTGAGCGTACCGGCCTCGTCATCGCCCCATGTTGTGCCGCTGCCTTGGTCCGATCCAGCGGCGGTCGACCCTGAGGAGGCCTTTGTGGCGGCCTTGTCCAGCTGCCACATGCTGTGGTTTTTGGACCTGGCGGCACGGGCCGGCTGGGACATCGTGTCGTATGACGACGAGGCCAGCGGCGTGATGGCCGCCGATGCCCAAGGCCGGCAAGTGATGACCGAGGTGACTTTGCGGCCGGTGGTACGCCTGGCAGCGGGCGCCGAGCGCGATCAGGCGGCCCTGCAGGCCTTGCACCACCGGGCCCACGAGGCCTGCTTTCTGGCCAACTCAGTGCGCACCCGCATCGAGTGCGAACCCAGCTTTGCCATGGAGGCGCCATGAACACAGGCAGCCCCACGAACAGCGGAGGCATCGTCATTGCGCCCTTGCAGGCCGGCGACCGGACCGACTGGCTGCCGCTGGCACAGGCCTACAAGGCGTTCTACCAGACCCCCACCCGAGACGCCGAGTACCAGCGGGCCTGGGAGCGCTTGCTGGCCGGCGACGGTGTGCAGGGCCTGGGCGCCCGCGTGCAGGGGCAATTGGTGGGCATCACCCACTACCTGTTCCACACCAGCACCTGGGCACCCCGGGTCTGCTACCTGCAAGATCTGTACGTGTCGGAAGCCCACCGCGGACAAGGCACGGCAGCCGCGCTGATCGAGGCCGTGGCCAAGGCGGCGCAGCACGGCGGCGCGCAACGCCTGTACTGGCTGACCCAGTCGGACAACCTGCGGGCACGCCGCCTGTATGACCGGGTGGCCGAACACCGGGGCTTCATCCGCTACGACCACCCACTGCCCGGCTGAAGAGACCGGGCCGAAGAAGCCAGGCTGAAGCAACGAGCCAAAGAGGCGCGCTCAGTCGCCCTGCACGGCACGGGTCAGGCGGCTCAAGGCCTCCAGCACCCCCTGCACGGCCAGACGGGTCTTGTCGTCGCTCAGGGCACCCTCGGCCGTGAAGGCCTCGGCTGCACGCCCCAGCGCGTACTGCTGCGGCACCACCAGTGATGCAAAGTTCATCTGCAGATACTGGCGCACGTAGTTGAGCGCTCGCAAGCCCCCCATGGGGCCGGGCGAGGCCGACAGCAGCGCCGTGGGCTTGTTGGCCGTGGCCGCGACACCCGTGGGCAGGCGCGACAGCCAGTCGAAGGCGTTGATGAACAAGGGCGTCGGGAACCCGTTGTACTCGGGCGTGACCACCACCAGGGCGTCGCTGTCGAGCAAGGCCTGCTGCAAGGCCGTGGCCCCGGCGGGCACGCCGGAGGCGGCCTCGGCGTCACCGTCGTACAGGGGCAGGTCCAGGGCCCGCAGATCCAGTTCATGGGGCACAAAGCCGGCCTGGGTGGCACCCAGCGCCACGGCATGGGCCAGTCGGCGATTCAGCGAACCCTGGCGGGCGCTGCCGGAAATGATCAGAAGACGCGGAGATGGGGTGGACATGAACAAGGCTCCAAGGCGGGGATTGGCGACAATGCCAGGCAGTGCATATGCACCGGGCTGCGCCATTGTGCAGCCCCCATCGTCCGCCGTCTGTCAGACAAAACTAACGTTGATCAGAATCCCGCCCATGAACCCTGCCCCCCGTTATTGGTTGATGAAATCCGAGCCCGAAGAATGCTCGATCGACGACGCCCTGGCCGCCCCAGAGGCCACCGTGCCCTGGACCGGGGTACGCAACTACCAGGCCCGCAACTTCATGCGTGACCAGATGCAAATCGGTGACGGCGTGCTGTTCTACCACTCGAGCTGCGCCGAGCCCGGCATCGCGGGTCTGGCCCGGGTGGCCTCGGGCGTGCGCCCCGACCCCACCCAATTCGACGCCACCTCGCCCTACTTCGATCCCAAATCGCCGCCCACGGCACCACGCTGGCTGCTGCTGGATGTGCAGGCCTTGCGCAAGACCCGGGTGGTCGGCCTGGGTGAGTTGCGTGCCCAGCCCGAACTGGCCGAGATGACGGTGTTGCAGCGAGGCAATCGCCTGTCCATCACCGAAGTCACGCCTGAACAATGGGCGTTCATCGAAAGCCGCCTGCTGTCAGGCGCCTGAGCCTTGACCCTCCAGCGCAAAGCGCTGAAACAGTTCGATCACCTTCAAGGCCATCGGGGCCGGCGTGCGATGGCGCAGGCGCACGATGCCCATGTCGGCGTACACCACCGGCAGTTCGGGCAGCTCCAACGCACGCAGCAGACCTTGCGCCACCAAGTCGGCCACCGCCAATTCGGTGGTGGCAATCACGGTGTCCGTGCCCAGGCCGATCTGGTGCAACAGCCTGGGGTCATCGCACTCCAGCGCAGGCTGGGTCAGTGCGTCGCCCCCCCCCAGCTTGGCCAGCACGGTCTTGAGTGCTTCGGGCAGGCGGGTGGTCCCGACGCCGTAGGGCCAGACCTCGGCCAGGCGATGCGTCCCCGGGCCCAGGGGGTGCTCGGCCCGCACATAAAAACGCCCGGCCTGCCGCATCAATGGCTCGACCTGCAAGGCCGGGTCGGTCGGCAGGTCGCGCACCTCGGCCACAAAGAACTCGATCTGCTCCAGCCGCAAGCGCTCCAGCAGCAAAGCCCAGTTGTTGATCTCCAAGCGCATCCTGATCTGGGGATAGACCTGACGAACCTCGGCCACCACGTGGGGCCCCAGGGTCACATTGGGCATGGGCCCCATGCCAAAGGCCACATCCCCGAGTTGGTGTTCGAGGTAGAGGGCCAGGTCACGCTCCAGGCAGCGGGCCTCAAACAACAGACGGCGCGCACGCTCCAGCAAAAAGGCACCGGCCGGTGTCGGTCGCACCTCCCCGGGCTGGCGCTCGAACAGCCGCAGGCCCAGCTGGGCCTCGATGGCCTGGATGCTGCGGCTGAAGGCTGGCTGGCTCAGGTGCACCCGCGCCGCCGCACGCGCGAAATGGCGCTCCTCGGCCAAGGCCAGCACATGACGGTATTGGTTGAGGTTGATCATGGTCAATGCAGCAATCACATCATGATGATGCAGACAATGCAATAGACACATTAAAACACCCGTCTTACATTCGCAAAAAAACGAATGGAGACTTGCCCGTGACTGCCAACCAGTTCCAGAACACCCTGATCCTGTGCTTCATGATCGGCTTCGCGCTGATGGAGTTCATCACCCGACGCTACCAACGCACGGTGACCGCCAATGCCAACGACACCAAGCTGGAACTGCTGATGTTCCTGAGCCTGCTGGCCATCACCCAGCCCCTGGCCTTGCTGGCCACCGCCAAGCTGGGCGCCTGGCTGGCCCCCGACTGGCACAACCGACTGGCCGACCTGCCCGCCTGGGCCATGGTGGGCCTGCTGCTGGTCGGCGACGACATGACCCAGTACTGGTGGCACCGCCTGTCGCACTCGCCCCTGATGTGGCCCCTGCACCGGGCCCACCACTCGGCCAGCTACATGAGCATCCGCATCACCTACCGCAACAACTTTTTCTACTACCTGATGATGCCGGGCCTGTGGATTGGCGGCGCCCTGCTGTACCTGGGCGTGGGGGGCATGGTCTATGCCAGCTACATGATCGTGAAGCTGCTGGTGATCCTGGGCGCCCATTGCGCCTGGCGCTGGGACGAGCCGCTGTACCGCATCCGCGCCCTGCACCCGCTGGCGTGGTTGCTGGAGCGCACCGTCTCCACCCCGGCCACGCACTGGGCCCACCATGCCATCACCAACGAAGACGGCATCGGCCACTACAAAGGCAATTTCGGCAACCTGCTGTTCTTCTGGGACGTGCTGTTTGGTTCCGCCCACATCACCCGCCGCTACCCTGCCCAGGTGGGCCTGATCGACGACCGGCTGTTTGGTGAGGAAAAGTGGCAGCACCAGATGTTCTACCCGGTGCTGCAAAGCCAGCGGGTGCACAGCGCGCTGAGGGCGGGTGGCAAGGCTTATGAGGAAAGGGGCGACTTGGCGAGCAAACAAGCTTAAGCTGGAAGCTCCCTGTTCAAGCCGACGACTTGCCCCATGGGGGACGGCAGCGGCACTCGATCATGATATCTTGGGCAATATCATGGCAAAATGAATACCGCAGCCAAACTGCTGAGTGCCATGCGGCGCAACCCGAGCGATTGGTCCATGCCAAACGTGTTGCGCTTGGCCCAACACCATGGCTTTGAAGTCAGAAACAATGGTGGTAGCCACTGTGTTTTCTCTCACCCGCTGCTGACCGTGCACCTGACCATACCGGCTCGCCGCCCCATCAAACCCCTCTACATCAAGAGGTTGGTCACATTGATCGATCAGCTCCAGACATCGTCTTCATCATGAGCCCCGTGCGAATCCCCTCCGTGCAGCCCCCTTTCCCTTTTGAGGCCTACAGCCATGTGCTGGGCCCCATCGCAGCGGAGGATGGCGGCGGCTATCAGTTCAGCATGCCCGATTTTCCGGGCCTGCTGGCGGATGGTGACACCGAGATGGAAGCCATTGCCGACGGACGCGAGGCTTTCCTGGCGGTTGTGAGCGCCCTTGTGGACCAAGGGCTCCCGATTCCGGCGCCACAGTTCAAGATCCAGGATTTTGCGCCGGTTGCCGCATCAGGCCGATTGCTGACCCGCGTGCCCAAATCCATGCACCGCCAACTGGCCGCACGTGCCAAAACCGAGGGGGTGTCGCTGAACACCCTGGTCCTCACCCTGATCGCCGAAGGCCTGGGGCGACGCAGCGCTGTCGACCTCACCCCCTGACCGAGCCGGCTTAACGCACCATGAGTTCATGAAAAAAGCCACCGCCTTGGATCATGGGTGGTACCTTGCGGTGCCAGGCTCGGACGAGCCCACGTTGCACACACCACTGCGGGCTCAGGCACCACTGCCCTGGGGCTGCTGCAACTTGATCACAGCTCGATACCCCAAAGCTTTGGCGTAGCGCTGTACTGTTTGCATCGAAGGCTGGCGCCCGCCACTCTCCAACCTGGCAATCGTGCTTTGGCTTGTGCCCATGCGCTGGGCCACCTCGGCCTGGGTCAGGCCTGCACGATGACGAGCCGCGATGAGTTCTCGCGCCATTTCGAACTCATCGGCCAATCTGTCGTACTCGGCTTGAGCTTCTGCCTCAGCGAGCAGGCTGGGTTTGAAATCTTTCAAGCTTTTCATATCACCGCCTCTGATCTGTCTAAGGCCATCTCAAACGCTCTTCGGGGTGTGGCCTGGGTCTTCTTCACAAACACGTGCAGCACGATCAATCTTTGCCCGCGGATCGCGGCATCGACGGCCCGAGAAATGCCATCGCGCCCCCGCAGCCGCATTTCCCACTGTTTGTTTTCAAGCGGCCGCACGTGCGGCAAGCCGACTTGCTGGGGCCCCAGGTCCTCCAGCCACTCGGCAATCCGCAGGAAGCGGGCCTTCATGTCCGCAGGTAACGCTCCCAATTCGGGCTCTGCCAACGGGTGAATCACAACGGTCCAAGCGCTCAA
Organism: Curvibacter sp. GW821-FHT01G03; assembly: GCF_059422285.1. NCBI lineage: Bacteria > Pseudomonadati > Pseudomonadota > Betaproteobacteria > Burkholderiales > Comamonadaceae > Curvibacter > Curvibacter sp. GW821-FHT01G03. The sequence goes on along the minus strand of NZ_JBWKWP010000005.1, from coordinate 64,251 downwards.
ATTATATCCTTTTGGGTATTTTTTGAGGTCGCGGTCAACACCTGTGCCAGAAGACCTGCGTCAGAACCCCAATGAAAAAGCCTCATGGGACGAAACGTCGCATGAGGCTTAGGAGGCATTTTCAGACGCAGGGCTGCACGGCAGCCAGAGCCCAGGCCGCATCCCGCCCTGAAGGTCAGGGTGGAAGGGCGAAGCGGGGCGGGGCCATCAGGCCCCTGCCCCTTACTTGCGCGCTGGCGGCAGGTCGGTGCAGCTGCCGTGGGCGGCTTCGGCGCACAGGCCGATGCTTTCGCCCAACGTGGGGTGCGGGTGGATGGTCTTGCCGATGTCGATCTCGTCGGCGCCCATCTCGATGGCCAGGGCCACCTCGCCGATCATGTCGCCAGCGTGCGTGCCCACCATGCCGCCACCCAGGATGCGGTGGGTCTCGGCGTCGAACAGCAGCTTGGTGAAGCCTTCGTCGCGGCCGTTGGCAATCGCACGGCCCGAGGCGCTCCAGGGGAACAGGCCCTTCTTGACCTTGATGCCCTGGGCCTTGGCCTGGTCTTCGGTCAGGCCCACCCAGGCCACTTCGGGGTCGGTGTAGGCCACGCTGGGGATCACGCGGGCATTGAAGGCGGCGCTGGCCAGTTCCTTGTCGCCCTTGAGTTCGCCGGCAATCACCTCGGCGGCCACGTGCGCCTCATGCACCGCCTTGTGCGCCAGCATGGGCTGGCCCACGATGTCGCCGATGGCGAAGATGTGCGGCACATTGGTACGCATCTGGATGTCGACGTTGATGAAGCCCCGGTCGGTCACGGCCACGCCGGCCTTGTCGGCGCTGATCTTCTTGCCGTTGGGCGTGCGGCCCACGGCCTGCAGCACCAGGTCGTAGGTCTGCGGTGCGGGCGCCGTGCCGCCTTCTTCGGCCGCGGCAAACGTCACCTCGATGCCTTCGGGCGTGGCCTTGGCCGACACCGTCTTGGTCTTGAGCATGATGTTGTCGAAGCGGTGGGCGTTCATCTTCTGCCAGACCTTGACCAGATCGCGGTCAGCGCCCTGCATCAGGCCGTCCATCATCTCCACCACGTCCAGGCGCGCGCCCAGGGTGCTGTATACCGTGCCCATTTCGAGGCCGATGATGCCGCCACCCAGGATCAGCATGCGCTTGGGCACTTCCTTGAGCGCCAGCGCGCCGGTGCTGTCGACCACACGCGGATCGTCAGGCATGAAGGGCAGGCGCACGGCTTGCGAGCCGGCCGCGATGATGGCGCGCTGAAAGCCGATGGTCTGGGCCTTGCCCGTGCGCACCTGGGCTTCGCCGCTGGTTTCTTCCACCTGCAGCTGGTGGCTGCTGATGAAGTTGCCGTAGCCCCGCACCACCGTCACCTTGCGCATCTTGGCCATGGCGGCCAGACCGCCGGTCAGCTTGCCGATGACCTTTTCCTTGTGGCCGCGCAGCTTGTCGATGTTGACCGTGGGGGCCCCGAAATCGACGCCCAGATCGGCCATGTGGCTGACCTCGTCCATCACCGCCGCCACGTGCAGCAGCGCCTTGGAGGGGATGCAGCCCACGTTCAGGCACACGCCACCCAGGGTGGCATAGCGCTCGACCAGCACCACCTTGAGGCCCAGGTCGGCCGCGCGGAAGGCGGCCGAGTAGCCACCGGGGCCGCCACCGATCACGATCACGTCGCAATCGATGTCGTTGCTGCCCGTGGGCGCTGCGGCCACCGGGGCCGGGGCGGCAGCCACCGGCGCAGGGGCCGCGGCAGCGGGTGCCGGGGCCGCGGCAGCAGGCGCTGCAGCGGCAGCGCCTGCCACTTCGAGCGACAGGATCACCGAACCCTCGGCCACCTTGTCGCCGAGCTTGACCTTGAGTTCCTTCACCACGCCGGCGTGCGACGAGGGGATCTCCATCGAGGCCTTGTCGGACTCGACCGTGATCAACGATTGTTCAGCCTTGACCGTGTCGCCGGGCTTGACCAGCAGTTCGATGATGGCCACTTCGGAAAAGTCACCGATGTCGGGGACCTTGATGTCTATCAGGCTCATATGGAACCTTTCAATTTGATCGTGAAGATGTTGATGGGCGCGGCCGAGTTGCGGTCGAATTCGCAACTGGCGGCCAGGCCGGCCTCGGCCACCTCGCGGGCGGTCTTGGCCCGGGCATAGGTGGCATGCATGGCGCCGAGGGCAAAGCTGCGTCCGGAGCCGATGCCCCAAAACTCTTTGAACTCGAACACCTCGCGGTAGCTGTACAAGCCATAGATGCCGCTTGCGTTGGCAATCAGCACGCTGAACTGGCTGGACTCGTAGGGGTCGTTGTCGTCTTCCTTGGTCTGCAGAAAGAAGGTTTCTTTCAGCAGCGGGTGCAGTCGCGTGAAGGTGTCAAACACCTCGTCGCGGCTGCCCAGACGCAACTGATCCTTGGGCAAGGCATTCAGCGCCTTGCGCAGCACCGGGAAATGCGCCACGGTGCCGGCCATGCCGATGTAGCTGGGGCCGCCCATCGCATCGACCTTGAAGAGCTTTTCATTCTCTTCAAAGCGCTGCGACAGCCGGGTATCGCCAAAGGTGACCAGGGTATCGGCCGCAATGGCCACCTGCCCACCCTTGCGCACGACGACCACGGTCGTCATGCGCAGGCCCCCTGCCCCATCGGGCACACGCCGGCCTGCCGGGCGCCGCCAGCCCACACCACAGCGAGCGTGGGGTGCCGTGCCGTCACAGCAGGACGCGACGGAAGTCGGCCAGGATCTGACCCAGGAAGGCGTTGAAGCGCGCGGCAGCCGCCCCGTCGATCACGCGGTGATCCCAGGTCAGCGACAGCGGCAGCATCAGGCGCGGCTGGAAGGCCTTGCCGTCCCACTTGGGTTCGATCTGGCTCTTGCACACGCCCAGGATCGCCACCTCAGGCGCATTGATGATGGGCGTGAAGTAACGCCCACCAATGCCGCCCAGGCTGGAGATGGTGAAGGTGGCACCGCTCATGTCGGCCGGGCCCAGCTTGCCATCACGGGCCTTCTTGGCCAGTTCGCCCATTTCCTGGCTGATCTGCAGCACGCCCTTCTTGTCGGCGTCCTTGATCACCGGAACGACCAGGCCGTTCGGGGTGTCGGCGGCAAAACCGATGTGGTAGTACTGCTTGTAGACCAGCGAGTCGCCGTCGAGGCTGCTGTTGAACTCGGGGAACTTCTTGAGCGCGGCCACCGAGGCCTTGATCAGGAAGGCCAGCATGGTCACCTTGACGCCGCTCTTCTCATTCTCCTTGTTGGTGGAGACGCGGAAGGCTTCGAGGTCGGTGATGTCGGCATCGTCATGGTTGGTGACGGCCGGGATCATGATGGCGTTTCGCAGCAGGTTGGCGCCGCTGATCTTCTTGATGCGACCCAGTTCCTTGCGCTCGATCGGGCCGAACTTGGCGAAGTCGACCTTGGGCCAGGGGATCAGGCCCAACTCAGAGCCACCACCACCGGTCGAAGCCGGAGCCTTGGCGGCCTGTGCCTTGGTCTGCACCGAACCGGCCATCACAGCCTTGGTGAAGGACTGCACGTCGGCCGGGGTGATGCGGCCCTTCAGGCCCGTGCCCTTGACCTCTTCGAGCGGCACACCCAGTTCGCGGGCGAACTTGCGCACCGAGGGCGAAGCATGCGGCAGCGCAGCCGAAGGCGTGCCCGGCTGGTGGGCCGGCACGGCCAGGGCAGCGGGCGCGGCGGCCACGGCAGCCACAGCTACCGGGGCAGCAGCTGCGGCGGGAGCGGCGGCCGGTGCCGGTGCGGCGGCCGGGGCCGCAGCGCCAGCGGCGCCTTCCAGCACGGCGATCAGGTCACCGATGTTGACCTTGTCGCCGATCTTGACCTTGAGCTCCTTGAGCACGCCGGCATGCGACGAGGGGATCTCCATCGAAGCCTTGTCGGATTCGACCGTGATCAGCGATTGCTCGGCCTTCACGGTGTCGCCGGGCTTGACCAGCAGTTCGATCACGGCCACGTCCTTGAAGTCGCCGATGTCGGGCACCATCACATTGACCGGGCCGGCCGCAGCGGCCGGGGCCGCCACAGGGGCCGCTACTGGGGCCGCCACCGGAGCGGGTGCGGCAGGGGCCGGCGCCGCAGCAGCCGGCGCGGCGGGTGCTGCAGCCGGGGCTTCGGCGGCACCCGCCACCTCCAGCGCCACCACCACCGAGCCTTCGGAGACCTTGTCACCGAGCTTGACCTTGATTTCCTTCACCACGCCGGCATGCGACGAGGGGATTTCCATCGAGGCCTTGTCGGATTCGACGGTGATCAGCGACTGCTCGGCCTTGACCGTGTCGCCCACCTTGACCAACAGCTCGATGACGCCCACTTCGTCGAAATCACCGATGTCGGGGACCTTGATATCTACCAATGCCATGTTGTGTCTCCTGGCCGTATCAGGCGTACAGCGGGTTGATCTTGTCGGCCTGGATGCCGTACTTGGCAATGGCCTCGGCCACCTTGGCCACGGGCACGGTGCCTTCTTCGCTCAGCGCCTTCAGTGCAGCCACCACAATGTAATGGCGGTTGATCTCGAAGTGCTCGCGCAGCTTGCTGCGGAAGTCGCTGCGACCAAAACCGTCGGTGCCCAGCACCTTGTAGGTGCGGCCCTTGGGGATGAAGGGGCGGATCTGCTCGGCGTAAGCCTTCATGTAGTCGGTCGAAGCCACCACCGGGCCATTGTGGGCGCCGAGTTGCTGGGCCACGAACGGCACACGCGGGGTTTCCAGCGGGTGCAGCAGGTTGAAGCGCTCGGCTTCCTGACCGTCGCGGGTCAGTTCGTTGAAGCTCGGGCAGCTCCAGACGTTGGCGGCCACGCCCCAGTCCTTCTCCAGCAGCTCTTGCGCAGCAATGCTTTCACGCAGGATGGTGCCCGAACCCAGCAATTGCACGCGCGGGGTCAGCTTGGCGCCTTCCTTGCACAGGTACATGCCCTTGATGATCTGCTCTTCGGTGCCGGGCGTCAGGCCGGGCATGGCGTAGTTTTCGTTCAGCAGGGTCAGGTAATAGAAGACGTTGTCCTGCTTTTCAACCATGCGCTTCAAGCCATGGTGCAGGATCACGCCCACTTCGTGTGCAAAGGTCGGGTCGTAGCTGACACAGTTCGGGATGGTGCCGGCCAGGATGTGGCTGTGACCATCTTCGTGCTGCAAGCCTTCGCCGTTCAGCGTGGTGCGGCCCGAGGTGCCGCCCAGCAAGAAGCCGCGGGCCTGCATGTCGCCAGCCGCCCAGGCCAGATCGCCAATGCGCTGGAAGCCGAACATCGAGTAGTACACGTAGAACGGCACCATGATGCGGTTGCTGGTGCTGTAGCTGGTGGCCGCAGCAATCCAGCTGCTCATGCCGCCGGCCTCGTTGATGCCCTCTTGCAGGATCTGACCGGCCTTGTCTTCGCGGTAGTACATCACCTGGTCCTTGTCGACCGGGGTGTACTGCTGACCTGCCGGGTTGTAGATGCCCACCTGACGGAACAAGCCTTCCATACCGAAGGTACGGGCTTCGTCCACCAGAATCGGCACCACGCGCGGGCCCAGGGCCTGGTCACGCAGCAACTGGGTCAGAAAACGCACATAAGCCTGGGTGGTGGAGATCTCGCGGCCTTCGGCCGTGGGCTCCATCACCGACTTGAACACCTCCAGCGAGGGCACGGTGAACTGCTCGTCGGCCTTGGTGCGGCGGTGCGGCAGGTAACCCCCCAGGGCCTTGCGGCGCTCGTGCAGGTACTGCATTTCCGGGGTGTCGTCGGCCGGCTTGTAGAACGGGATGCTCGGCAGGTCGCTGTCCGAAATCGGGATGTTGAAGCGGTCGCGGAAGATCTTGATGTCTTCGTCGGTCAGCTTCTTGGTCTGGTGAACGTTGTTTTTGCCTTCACCGGCCTTGCCCATGCCAAAGCCCTTGACGGTCTTGATCAGCAGCACGGTGGGCTGGCCCTTGTGCTTGGTGGCGGCGGCGTAGGCGGCATACACCTTCTGTGGATCGTGGCCGCCGCGGCGCAGCGCCCAGATCTGCTCGTCGCTCATCTTCGACACCATTTCGAGGGTGCGCGGATCGCGGCCGAAGAAATGCTTGCGCACATAGGCGCCGTCGTTGGCCTTGAACGACTGGTAGTCGCCGTCCAGGGTTTCCATCATGACCTTGCGCAGCGCGCCGTCCTTGTCGCGGGCCAGCAGCGGATCCCAGTCAGAGCCCCACAGCAGCTTGATCACGTTCCAGCCAGCACCGCGGAACTCGCCTTCGAGCTCTTGCACGATCTTGCCGTTGCCGCGCACCGGGCCGTCCAGGCGCTGCAGGTTGCAGTTGACCACGAAGATCAGGTTGTCGAGCTTTTCGCGCGCCGCCAGACCGATCGCGCCCAGCGATTCCACTTCGTCCATCTCGCCGTCGCCACAGAACACCCACACCTTGCGGTTTTCGGTGTTGGCAATGCCGCGGGCATGCAGGTACTTCAGGAACCGGGCTTGGTAGATCGCCATCAGCGGGCCCAGGCCCATCGAGACGGTCGGGAACTGCCAGAACTCAGGCATCAGCTTGGGGTGGGGGTAGCTCGACAGGCCCTTGCCGTCCACTTCCTGGCGGAAATGCAGCAGTTGCTCTTCGGTCAGGCGGCCTTCCAGGTAGGCGCGGGCGTAAACGCCAGGCGACACGTGACCCTGGATGTAGAGGCAGTCACCGCCATGGTTTTCGCTCTCGGCGTGCCAGAAATGGTTGAAGCCGGCGCCAAACATGTGGGCCAGCGAGGCGAACGAGCCGATGTGGCCGCCCAGATCACCGCCATCCACCGGGTGGTGGCGGTTGGCCTTGACCACCATGGCCATGGCGTTCCAGCGCATGTAGGCGCGCAGACGTTCTTCGATTTCGATGTTGCCAGGGCAGCGCTCTTCCTGGTCGGGCTCGAGGGTGTTGACATAACCGGTGGTGGCCGAAAACGGCATGTCGATGCTGTGCTCACGCGCATGTTCGAGCAATTGCTCAAGCAGGAAGTGGGCGCGCTCTGGGCCCTCAGCTTCGATCACGGCGGACAGTGCGTCCATCCACTCACGGGTTTCTTGGTTGTCCAGGTCTTGTGCCGGGTTGGCAGCAATGCCGGGCACGTGCTCGGGTTGGGCTGACATGCTTGTCTCCTGCTAAAGGGGTTGCGTCATGATTTTGACGGGGCGAGTGTCTCACAAAAAATTCAAATTTCAAATGATGACCTTCGATTTCGCATTATGAACTTACATGTCTTCCACCTCCGATACATGACCTGACACTTGAGCCCCCTCCCCTACACTTGAGGGCATGCAACCGTCTGATTCCGCCGTGCCGTCCAGCGCCGGCAAACTGCGCACTGTCGCCTGGATCCGCCATTGGTGGGGTCAACAATCCCCCAACCGGCAGGACCGCTTTGCCATGCTGGCCCCGCTGGTGGCCGTGGTGATGTTTTTGGCAGCCATCGGTTCTGCATTCTGGTACCTGAGGGCCGAGGAAATCGAGCGCGAGCACGAAGCCGTGAAACGAGATGTGGAATACGCCCAGCAGCGCCTGCGCCTGCGCCTGCTGGAGCGACAGGAGCAACTGATGCGCCTGGCCCGCGACGTCTCCAACCGCGAGCTCAACCGCAACGACTTCAACGCCCGCGCCGACAACCTGATCAACCAATACCCCGAGCTGCAGACCCTGAGCTGGATCGACGACAAGCGGCGGGTGCGCGCCTCTCGCGCGGCCCCCACCGTGCCGGGCTCGCGGCTGCTGAACCCGGGCGACACCCTGCGCGCCGGCGAGACCGACGAGACCTACGGCCTGACCAAGGACCTGCAGCAGCCGGTCTACTCTCAACCGGTGGGCAATGAGGAGTCAGCCCAGCTGCAGCTGCACGTTCCCCTCAATGAACAGGGTCGCTTTGCCGGTGTGGTGGCTGCGGAATACTCGGTCGACGGCCTGCTGCGTTATGGCGCCCCCACCGAGGTGCTGGCCAAATACGCGGTCTCTCTGATCGATGCCAGGGGCCATTTGCTGGCTGGGGCCGTGCTGCCCCCGCACAGCAAAGCCAGCCGCCTGCTGCCCTGGACGGTCAAGGCCAATGAATTCGAGGTGCCCGTGTCGCCCATCGGCAACAGTCTGCTGCTGCGTGCCCAGGGTTACCGCACCTCGCTGGGCCTGATCGGCAGCGGGCAGTTCTGGCTGGTGGGCGTGCTCAGCGTGATGACGGCCTGGATGCTGATCGCCAACTGGCGCCACACACGCCGACGCGTGCGCACACAAGAGGCCCTGGTGGCCGAGACCAATTTCCGCCGCGCCATGGAAAACTCGATCCTCACCGGCATGCGGGCCATGGACATGGACGGCAAGGTCAGCTATGTGAACGCCGCGTTCTGCCAGATGACGGGCTGGACAGCCCAGGAGCTGGTCGGCCAGACCCCGCCCTTCTCTTACTGGCCCGAAGAGGACCACGCCGCACTGGCTGCGCGCCTGCGCGACGAACTGTCAGGCAAGACCATCCAGGGCGGCTTCCAGGTCAAGGTCAAGCGCAAGAGCGGCGCCCTGTTCGATGCGCGCCTGTATGTGTCGCCCCTGATCGACGCCCATGGCCACCAGACCGGCTGGATGACGTCGATGACCGACATCACCGAACCCAACCGCATCCGGGAGCAGCTCTCGGCCTCGTACGAGCGCTTCACCATCGTGCTGGAGGCGCTGGACGCCTCGGTGTCCGTCGCGCCGCTGGGCAGCGAAGAGCTGCTGTTTGCCAACAAGCTTTACCGACTGTGGTTTGGCGCCCACACGGGTGGCCACCTGCAACTGGTGGTCCAGGCTGGCGTGCCCACCAGCCAGTCGCAGGAGCAATCGCTCGATGACGTGGACGGCCTGGCCGGCCTGCCCACCGAATCGCTCACCACGGCCCAGGCCGAAAACGCCGAAATCTTCGTGCCCGAGCTGGGCAAATGGCTGGAAGTGCGTTCACGCTACCTGAACTGGGTGGACGGCCGCCTGGCCCAGATGGTGATCGCCACCGACATCACCCCCCGCCGCCAGGCCGAGGAACAGGCTGCAGCCCAGGCCGAGCGGGCGCAAAACGCCAGCCGCCTGATCACCATGGGTGAAATGGCCTCCAGCGTGGCGCACGAGCTCAACCAGCCGCTGACCGCCATCAACAACTACTGCAATGGCATGGTCTCGCGCATCAAAGACCAGCAGATCACCGAAGAAGCCTTGCTGGCCGCGCTGGAAAAGACCTCCAAGCAGGCACAGCGGGCTGGCCAGATCATCCAGCGCATCCGATCTTTCGTGAAGCGCAGCGAACCCAACCGCACCCTGTCGGACATTGGCGGCATGGTCAGCGAGGCGGTCGAGCTGGCCGAAATCGAACTGCGCCGGCGCAACGTGCGCCTGAGCTACTACGTGGCCGCCCGCCTGCCACGCCTGCTGGTCGACCCCATCCTGATCGAGCAGGTATTGGTCAACCTGATGAAGAACGCCTCCGAGTCCATCGACGCCGCCGACCGCCCCTCCCCGCGCCGCAGTGTGGAGTTGCGCGTGGTACCGCGCCAGGTCGATGGCCAGAACGCGGTCGAATTCTCGGTGGTCGATACCGGGCAGGGCCTGGCCCCCGAGGTGCTGGAGCGCCTGTACGAAGCCTTCTTCTCGACCAAGGCCGAAGGCATGGGCATCGGCCTCAATCTGTGCCGCTCCATCATCGAGTCGCACAGCGGCCGGATGGAGGCTGAGAACCTCTACAATGGCGCCGACATCACAGGTTGCCGGTTTTCCTTCTGGTTACCTGTGGCCCAACAGCCCATTGAGGGCGCTGCACGTTCTGCTGAACAGACAAGGATCCCGGGGTAACGCATGAGTTTGATTCCAAAGAAGGGCACTGTTTACGTTGTTGACGATGACGAAGCCGTCCGTGATTCCCTGCAATGGTTGCTCGAAGGCAAGGATTACCGGGTTCGCTGCTTCGAATCCGCTGAAGCCTTTCTGAGCCGCTACGACCCGCGTGAGGTCGCCTGCCTGATCGTCGACATCCGCATGGGCGGCATGACCGGTCTCGAACTGCAAGACCGCCTGCTGGAGCGCCGCTCCCCCCTGCCCATCGTCTTCATCACCGGCCACGGCGACGTGCCCATGGCTGTCAACACCATGAAAAAGGGCGCCATGGATTTCATCCAGAAGCCCTTCAAGGAAGAAGAATTGCTGGGCCTGGTCGAGCGCATGCTCGAACACGCCAAGGGCGCCTTCAGCGAGTACCAGCAGGCCGCCAGCCGCGACGCCCTGCTGTCCAAGCTGACCTCGCGCGAAGCCCAGGTGCTGGAGCGCATCGTCGCCGGCCGCCTGAACAAGCAGATCGCCGACGACCTGGGCATCAGCATCAAGACGGTCGAGGCCCACCGCGCCAACATCATGGAAAAGCTCAATGCCAACACCGTGGCCGACCTGCTGAAGATCGCGCTGGGACAAAACGCCCCGAAAGCCTGATCACCCCCATTTTTGCTATCAACGTCATAGCCAACTTCGCCCGCCTGATTGCTTCCAGCGGGCGTTTTTACTTGAGAATCCGAAAACATGACCGCACAACTCATCGACGGCAACGCCCTCTCCAAGCAACTGCGCGCCCAGGTGGCCGAACGCGCCTCTGCCCTCAAGGCCCAGGGCGTCACCCCCGGCCTGGCCGTGGTGCTGGTGGGTGACAACCCGGCCAGCCAGGTGTATGTGCGCAACAAGGTCAAGGCCTGCCAGGACAGCGGCCTGCACTCGGTGCTCGAGAAATACGAAGCCGACATGAGCGAGGCCGACCTGCTGGCCCGCGTCGAGGCCCTGAACAACGACCCCAGCATCCACGGCATCCTGGTGCAACTGCCGCTGCCCGCGCACATCGACGCCCAGAAGGTGATCGAAGCCATCTCGCCCCTGAAAGACGTGGACGGTTTTCACATCGCCAGCGCCGGTGCCCTGATGACCGGCATGCCCGGCTTCTGGCCCTGCACCCCCTACGGCTGCATGAAGATGCTCGAATCCATCGGCTACGACCTCAAGGGCAAGCACGCCGTGGTGATCGGGCGCAGCAACATCGTGGGCAAGCCCATGGCCCTGATGCTGCTGCAGAAGAACGCCACCGTCACCATCTGCCACAGCGCCACCCGCGACCTGAAGGCCCAGACCCTGCAGGCCGACGTGATCGTGGCTGCCGTGGGCAAGCGCAACGTGCTCACCGCCGACATGGTCAAGCCCGGTGCCGTCGTGCTCGACGTGGGCATGAACCGCAATGACGAAGGCAAGCTGTGCGGCGACGTCGACTTCGACGGCGTGCGCGAAATCGCCAGCCACATCACCCCCGTGCCCGGCGGCGTGGGCCCCATGACCATCACCATGCTTCTCGTCAACACCCTCGAAGCCGCAGAACGTGCGGCCTCTGGGGCTTGAAGCCAGCCCTTTCGGCGCCACCATCCAAAGCATGAGCAATCCACTCCTCGACTTCTCCGACCTGCCCCTGTTCGACCGGATCCAGCCTGACGACGCGGCCCCGGCCATCGACGCCTTGCTCGCCGATGCCAACCAGGCCCTTGAAACCGTCACCGCCCCCGGGTTTCCAGCCGACTGGCTGGCCATCGCGCGGGTGCTGGATGTGGCCACCGAACGCCTGGGCCGCGCCTGGGGTGCCATCAGCCACCTGAACGCCGTGGCCGACACGCCCGAGCTGCGTGCCGCCTACAACGAGGCCCTGCCCCGCGTCACCGAGTTCTGGACCCGCCTGGGCGCCGACGAACGCCTGTACGCCAAGTACAAGGCCATCGACGTGGCCAGCCTCAACACCGAGCAGCGCCAGGCCCACCTGAATGCCGTGCGCAATTTCGTGCTTTCAGGCGCCGAGCTGCAGGGCCCTGCCCGTGAGCGTTTCGCCCAGATCCAGGAACGTCACGCCGAGGTCACCCAGAAGTTCAGCGAGAACGCACTCGACGCCACCGATGCCTTCGCCTACTACGCCAGCGAAGACGAGCTGGCCGGCGTACCGGCCGACGTGGTGCAGGCGGCCCGCCAAGGCGCCGAGGCCGAAGGCCAGGCAGGCTACCGACTCACGCTCAAGATGCCGTGCTACCTGCCCGTGATGCAGTACGCCCACAGCAGCGCCTTGCGCGAAAAGCTCTACACCGCCTATGTCACCCGCGCCAGCGAGCTGGGTGACGCCCGCTTTGACAACACCCCGCTGATCCGCGAGATCCTGGCCCTGCGCCACGAAGAAGCCCAGCTGCTGGGTTACGCCAACTTTGGCGAGGTGTCCCTGGTGCCCAAGATGGCCCATTCGCCAGCCCAGGTCAGCGAGTTTCTGCGTGACCTCAGCCGCAAGGCCCGGCCCTACGCCGAGCAAGACCTGGCCGACATGCGCCAGTTCGCCGCCACCGAACTGGGCCTGGCCGATCCCCAGCCCTGGGATTGGCCCTACATCGGCGAAAAGCTCAAGGAAGCGCGCTACGCCTTCAGCGAGCAAGAGGTCAAAGAGTACTTCACCGCCCCCAAGGTACTGGCAGGCCTGTTCAAGATCATCGAGACCCTGTTCGAAGTCAACATCCGGCGTGACCAGGCCCCGGTCTGGAACCCGGCCGTCGAGTTCTACCGCATCGAACGCAACGGGCAACTGGTGGGCCAGTTCTACCTCGACCAACCCGCCCGCACCGGCAAGCGCGGTGGCGCCTGGATGGACGACGTGCGCGCCCGCTGGCTGCGGCCCGACAACGGCCAGTTGCAAACCCCGGTGGCCCATCTGGTGTGCAACTTTGCCTCCGGCGTGGGCGACAAGCCGGCCCTGCTCACGCACGACGACGTGATCACCCTGTTCCATGAATTCGGCCACGGCCTGCACCACCTGCTGACCCAGGTCAGCGAGCGCGACGTATCAGGCATCAGCGGGGTCGAGTGGGACGCCGTCGAACTGCCCAGCCAGTTCATGGAGAACTTCTGCTGGGAGTGGGACGTGCTGCGCCACATGACCGCCCACGTGGACACCGGCGAGCCCCTGCCGCGCGCCCTGTTCGACAAGATGATCGCGGGCAAGAACTTCCAGAGCGGCCTGGGCACCCTGCGCCAGATCGAGTTCTCGCTGTTCGACATGGAACTGCACACCCGGGCCGACGCCCCCGACGCCTTCATGGACGTGCTGGCCGCCGTGCGCCGCGAAGTGGCCGTGCTGCAACCGCCGGTCTTCAGCCGCACCGCCCACACCTTCAGCCACATCTTTGCCGGTGGCTATGCCGCCGGCTACTACAGCTACAAATGGGCCGAAGTGCTGAGTGCCGATGCCTACGCTGCCTTCGAAGAAAGCGTGCTGCCCGATGGCAGCCCCAACCCCGAGACCGGCCGGCGCTATCGCCAGTCCATTCTTGAGGCCGGTGGCAGCCGCCCGGCCATGGAATCGTTCAAGGCCTTCCGGGGCCGTGAACCCAGCCTGGATGCGCTGCTGCGCCACCAGGGCATGAACTGAGACCCTGCCCCTGCAGACAACCCCTGCTCACTGACCATGGCCGCCCCCACTTCAGCCTTTCAGACCTCGACCTCGGTCAGACACCTGCGGGTGTCCAGCCCCCTGCTGCTGGGGGCTCTGCTGGCCCTGGGAGCGGGGCTGATGGCGGCCCCCCCCGTGCAGGCGCAGCAGGTCTACCGCATCGTGGGCCCTGACGGCAAAGTCACGTTTTCAGACCGGCCGCCCGAAAAACCCGATGCCAAGGTCGCCACCGTGCGCTCCGGCAGCAGCCAGGCCGAGGCCAATGCCACCCTGCCACCCGACCTTCGGCGCATTGCCAACCAGTACCCCGTCACCCTCTATGTGACCCGTGACTGCGATGTCTGCAGCGCCGCACGCCAGGTGCTGACCAGCCGTGGCATCCCGTTTGCCGAAAAAACCATCATTTCCAACGCCGACATCAGCGCGTTCAAGCAGCTCAGCGGCAGCGACACCCTGCCCGCGCTGAGCATCAGCAGCCAGTTCCTGCGTGGCCTGCAGGAGAACGAATGGAAGAGCTACCTGGATGCTGCCGGCTACCCGCCCCAGATCCAGCTGCCTGCCGCCTACCGCCGCCCGGCCCCTGAGCCACTGGTGCCCGCGGGCGATGCCCCAGCCAAGCCCCTCAGTGACGCCAAGCCCAAAGCCAAGCCCGCCCCTGAATTGCCGGTGGCCCCCAGGCGCGCCACTGAAAACAACCCTGCAGGGCTTCAGTTCTGAGCCTGCGCCTTTGCAGCCGGCGCCTTTGCAGTAGGCGTTTTTGCAGTCGGTACTTTCAAGCCTGCGCTTTTGGGTCGGCACTTCTGAGCCGGGGTCCCCTCTCGGCTCAGGCTGGATTCAAGCGCCTTCAAGACGACCTTGGTCAACAGCAGGGGCCTCCAAAGCGTGCCAAGGGCTCACGATGCCACTAAACTCGAAGCCCGTCCGTCGTCAGAAATGAGCGGGCGATGCCGCCGCGGCGGGCTCACCGCTGCCGGCTGTCTTCTTCAAGGTTTCTCATGCGCACTTTCCTGCGGGCTCTGGCCCTGCTCATGCTCCTCCCCCTGCTGGGCTTGGCCGGTTTGGCCTCGGCAGCCCCAGGCCCCACGGGCGCGGCCCCCTTCCGCATCGGGGTGGCCCCCCACTCCAGCGCCCGGGTGATTCTGGAGATGTACCAGCCCCTGCGTCTGTACCTTGAAAAAGCCCTGGAACACCCGGTCGAGATCGTGACCGCGCCCGACTTCACTGAATTCGCACGCCGGGCCCTAGCCCAGCAATACGACATGGCCATCACCACCGGTCACCAGGCCCGGCTGCTGCAGACCGACGCCGCCTACCGCCCTCTGCTCACCTACCAAAACGACTTCAAGGCCGTGGCCCTGGTGGGCCCTGACAGCGACTACCGCAACCCACAAGACCTCAACGGCAAACCCGTGATCGGCCTGTCGGCCAGCTCGCTGGTCACCCTGTGGGGGCAGCACTGGCTGATCCGCAACAGCGTCAGCAACACCACCATGCGCTATGTCAGCGCATCAGACAGCGTGGGCCAATTGCTGCTCAAGGGTGAAGGCAGCGTGGGCTTCATGTCGCTGGCCAACTTCCAGAACCTTCAGCCCGCCGTGCGCGACCGCCTGCGCGTGGTGGCCGAAAGCCTGCCCATGGCCGGCCGCGTCTACGTGCTGAACCAGCGCCACGCCAAACGCTATGACGAGATCCTGGCGCATCTGCGTGCCTTTGCCGACACCCCCGAAGCCAAGCAGTATTTCAACCGCTACAACCTGGGCGGTTACCGGGCCCTGGAGCCGCGTGAGCTGGTGGCCCTGGAGCCCTACGCCAACGAGGTCCGGCTGGCGCTCAAGCAAGGCAAATGATGCGCCTGCACCTGCCTTGGCGCACTGTGCGCGGGCGCCTGCTCATGGCCGCCCTGCTCGTCGAAATGGTGATGCTCGCCTTGCTGGTGGGCAACAGCCTGCGGCTGCTGCACGACGCCATGGGCGACCAGGCCCGCGAGCAAGCCGACCAGATCGCCCCCGTGCTGTCGGCGGCATTGGTGGCCCCGCTCGCACAGTATGACTACGCCACCGTGCAGGCCGTGCTCGATGAAAGCCATGCCATCCATGGCATCGAATACCTGGCCGTGACCGATGCCAGTGGCGAGGTGGTGGCCACCAGTGGCTGGCCCACTGGCAAGGCCCTGCCCCCGGTCACGGGTGAGTTCAACCTCGATGCCGCCAACACCCCGCCCCGCTACGACATGGCCCTGCCCATCCGCCAGTCAGGCCAGACGCTGGGCAAGCTGCAGTTCGGCCTGGACCTGACCCGCATCCTGGTGGCACGCCAGCAGCTGGTCACCCAGGGCGTGCTGATTGCGCTGTCCGAGCTGCTGCTGTCGGCGGGCCTGCTGACGCTGCTGGGCCTGCTGATCACGCGGCAGTTGTCGGTGCTGACGACCGCCAGCCTGCGTGTGGCCCAGGGGCAGCTCACCATGCAGCCCGTGCCCGAAGGCCAGGATGATGTCGGCCGCCTGGGTGCCGCCTTCAACGTGATGTCGCGGGCCATTGCCGAGCGGGTGGAACAACTCACCCGTGCCAACCAGGAGACCGCCGACATTGCTGCCTCGCTGCAAGAGCGCAACCGCGAACTGGCCCTGAGCCACGCCCAACTGAGCGCCGAGAACGCCATCCGGCTCAAAACCCAGCAAGAGCTGGAAGACGCCCTGCAGCGCATCGGTGACCGCAACGAGCAGCTCAATGCCATCTTCGAGCTGAGCCCCGACGGCTTTGTGGCCTTCGACAGCGAGCAACACGTGAAGTACGCCAACCCGGCCTTCCACCGGCTGACTGGCCTCAGCACCAGTGACGTGGTGGGCCTGGACGAAGCCTGCTTTTCAGCGCGCCTGGCCCAGGCCTGCCAGCCCAAGGCCCGCTTTCCGGGGCTGGCAGCCTTGCTGGAGCCGTCCCATACCGGGCGCGGCCCGGGCGCCGGCCCGCGCCATCAGATCGAACTGGCGGCGCCCCTCCACCGGGTCTTGCAGGTGGCCCTGCGCGAATCGGCCGCCGAATCGGTGTCGCAGATCCTGTACCTGCGCGACGTGACCCACGAAACCGAAGTGGACCGCATGAAGAGTGAGTTCCTCTCGCACGCGGCCCATGAATTGCGCACCCCCATGGTCAGCATCTTTGGCTACACCGAGCTGATGCTGCACATGCCTTTCAAGGAAGAAAAGCGCAAAGAGGTGCTGGGCATCATCTACCGCCAGTCCGAACTGATGATTGCCATCATCAACGAACTGCTGGACCTGGTGCGCATCGAGGAGCGCCGCGGCCAGGACTTCGACTTTCAGGCTGTCGATGCCGACGCGCTGACCCGGCAGGTGGTGGTCGATTTCGGTGTGCCCGCAGGCCGGCAGGGCCCGCTGTTGCCGGCCGAAGCCGGCCCGATGTGGGTGCGGGCCGACCGCAAGAAGCTGATGCAGGCGGTGCGCAACATCGTCTCCAATGCCTACAAGTATTCGCCCGACGGGGGCGACGTGAGCGTGAGCCTGCTGCAGGCCCACCCCGACCAGCCCGGCCGCCTGGGCATCCGGGTGCGCGACCAGGGCCTGGGCATGACGCCCGAGCAAGTGGCTCGCGTGTTCGAGCGCTTCTACCGCGCCGACACCTCGGGCCAGATCCCGGGCACCGGCCTGGGCATGAGCCTGGTCAAAGAGATCATCGAGCTGCACGGCGGCACGGTCGAGCTGCACAGCGAGTTGGGCCAAGGAACCGAAGTAACCCTGTGGGTGCCTGTGACGGAAGGTCCGGCACCTGCACCTCCCTCGGCCTGATGTCGAAGCATCCCCCCCAAACAGAAGGGCCCCGCGGGGCCCTTCTTCTTGGCAACTCAAAACACCTTGCGGCTCAAAACCCCAAGACGTGCGGCAACCAGGTCGAGATGGCCGGCACAAAAGTCAACAGGATCAGCACGATCAGGTGCGCCAGCAAAAACCAGGGCAGCTCGCGGGTCAGGTCCTTCAGCGGCACCTTGGTGGCCACCGAAGTCACGAACAGCAGCCCTCCCACCGGGGGCGTGATCATGCCCAGGGTCAGGTTCACGATCACCACCATCGCGAAATGGATCGGGTCGATGCCCAGCGCCGCCGAGATCGGTGCCAGGATGGGCACCAGGATCATCACCCCCGGCAAGGGCTCCATGAAAATGCCGAACAGCAGCAACAGCACATTCACCGCGATCAGGAAGGTGACAGGCAAGAGGTTCCAGCCCACGATGGTCTGCGCCAGTTGCTGAGGCACGCCTTCCACGGTCAGCACCCAGGCAAAGGCCGCCGACGCCGCCACCACCAACAACACCGAAGCCGTCAGCAAGGCCGAGCGGGCCGCAATGTGCGGCAGCGCCTTCCACTCCAGCGTGCGATACACCCATTTGCCGCAGACCAGGGCATAGAACACCGCCACCACCGACGCCTCGGTGGGGGTGAAGATCCCGAAGCGGATGCCCACCAGAATCAACACCACCAGGCCCAGTGCCGGGATGGCCTTGAAACTGTTGACCAGCATCTCGCGGCCCGAAGGCTGCGGCTCGCGCGAGCGGTAGTCACGCTCGCGGCAAACCCGCCAGTTCACCACTGCCATGGCCAGCGCAATCAGCAGGCCGGGGATGAACCCCGCGATGAACAGCCCGCCCACCGAGACCTGCTCATCCTGCAAAGCGTAGATGATCATGATGATCGACGGCGGGATGATGGGCCCCACGATGGCCGTGCTGGCCGTCAGTGCCGCCGCGTAGGCACGCGAGTAGCCCGCCTTTTCCATCATCTTCACCATCATCGAGCCCGGGCCGGCCGCATCGGCCAGGGCCGAGCCCGAGATGCCCGAGAACAGCGTCAGCGACAGGATGTTGGCATAACCCAGGCCGCCGCGCAGGTGGCCCACAAACTGGGCGGCAAAGCGCAACAGCACCGTCGTCAGCGCACCGCCCGACATGATCTCGGCGGCCAGGATGAAAAAGGGCACCGCCATCAGCGGAAAACTGTCGATGCCGGTGAACATCTCCTTGAAGACGATCAACTGCGGGTAGCGCCCGCCGACAAACACGGCCAGCGAGGCCGACATGGCCAACGCAAAGGCCACCGGGAAACCGAGCGTCATCAAGACGATGGCGGCAATGAAAAGAGTCAGGGTCATGGGTGTTGTCTCCGGCCGTTCACAGCGAGGCAGCCGATTCGGCATCCATCTCGTCCGACTCTTCAAAGCGGCCGGCCGAGATGTAGCCACGCGCCACAAACATCAGGTGCAGCAGCATCAGCACAAAGCCGATCGGCATGGCCGTGTAGATGTAGGCAATCGGGATGTCGGTGGCCGCCGTGGTCTGAAACCGCGTGGCCCACACATACAGGATGGAGAAATACGTCATCACGGCACAGAACAAGCCCATGCCCACCACCACCACCGTGCGCAGCAACCGGGCCAGCGGGGTGCTGACCACCTGATGCAGGTTGTCGATGGCCACATGGCCACCAAAACGCAGCACCAGGCCGGCCCCCAGAAAAGTGCCCCAGATCATCAGGTGGCGGGCCACCTCTTCGGCCCAGACGATGGAGTCGCCCGTGGTGTAGCGCAGCACCACATTGGCAAACACGATGCAGGCCATGACCAGCAACAACAGAATCAGCACCCAGCGGTTGCAGGCCACCAGGACGCGTTCAAGGCGATTGAACATAGGCAATGGAACAGGTGAACACGGCGCCACTGGGGCGCCGTGAAGGTGGGGGAAAAGACGGGCCCCGGCCACCTGCGGCGGCCAGGCGGACCGGCTTACTTGGCGTGGCTGATCTCGTCCAGCGTCTTCTGGCCGAACTTGCTGGCGTACTGCTTGTAGGCCGGGGCCAAGGCCGCCTGGAAGGCCGCACGATCCACCTGGGTCACCACCTGCACGCCATGCGACTTGATCTCTTCAACGCCCTTCTTCTCGACCTCATCCACAAACTTGCGCGATGCCAGCGCACCGGCCTTGGCACCTTGCGTGAAGGCGGCCTTCTGGGCATCGTTCAGGCTGCCCCAGAATCCAGGCGACACAATCAGCGCCATCGGTGCGTACACGTGCGAGGTCAGCGTCAGGTGCTTCTGCACCTGCCACAGCTTGGCCGACACAAACACCGAGATCGGGTTCTCCTGGCCGTCGATGGTGCCTTGCTGCAGGGCCCCGATCACTTCGGGCCAGGCCATGGGGGTGGGCGAGGCACCCAGGGTGCGGAAGGCCGTGATGTGCACCGGGTTCTCGGTCACCCGGATCTTCAGGCCCTTGAGGTCTTCGGGCTTGCTGACCGCCACCTTGTTGTTGCTCAGGTGGCGAAAGCCCTGCTCCCCCCAGGCCAGGGCGATCAGGCCGCGGGCCTTGAACTTGCCCAGCAGGTCCTGGCCGAAGCTGCCGTCCAGCACGGCGCGGGCGTGCGCGGTGTCACGGAACAGGAACGGAATGTCCACCACACCCACATCCGGCACGAAATTGCTCAAGGCCCCCGTGGAAACAATCACCGCTTCGACCGTGCCCAACTGCAGGCCTTCGATCAGTTCGCGCTCACCGCCCAGTGCACTGGAAGGGAACTGCTTGAACTTGAAGGCGTTGTTGGTGGCCTTCTCTACCGATTCAGACCAGGCCTGGGCGGCGGCACCATAGTGCGAATTGATGGCCAGCGCATAACCCAGCTTCACCTCCTTGGCCTGTTGGGCCAAGGCCATGCCAGAGCAGGCCACCAGGGCCGATGCCACGCAGGCAGACAGAATCGTGCGACGCAGAAACATGGTGTTTATCTCTATGTTGTGAATATGTTAAATAACCTGTAATTGTAGGTTTCACATTCACAAGCCTCGTGTGCCGCAGGGCTCAACCATGGCTGCGCCGCCCTTGCCCAAACGACATGGGGGCCATCGCCAATGCAGATTGCAGCCCGGTGCCCGGGCTCAAAACAGGTCTCAGTAGCTGAGGGTTTCCACACCACGCGGCGTGCCCAGCAGGCACACGGCGGCCTTCTGATGGGCAAACACGCCCACGGTCACCACGCCAGGCCACTGGTTCACTTCGGATTCAAAGGCCAGCGGGTCGGCGATCTTGAGGCCGCGCACATCCACGATCACCTGGCCGTTGTCGGTGATCAGGGGCTGGCCGTCTTTCAGGCGCACGCTGCCCTCACCGCCCAGGGCGGCAAACTGCCGGATGATGCGCTGGGCGGCCATGGGGATCACCTCGACCGGAAGCGGAAAGCCGCCCAACACCGGCACCTTCTTCGACTCGTCGGCAATACAGACAAAGCGCTTGGACAGGCTGGCCACGATCTTTTCGCGCGTCAGGGCCGCACCGCCGCCCTTGATCATGTAACCGTTGCCGTCGATTTCATCGGCCCCATCAATGTAGACCGACAGGCTGCTGACCTCGTTGGCATCCAGCACCGGGATACCCAGGGCCTTCAGTCGCACCGTCGAGGCCTCGGAGCTGGACACCGCACCCGGGATCTGGTCGCGCATGCTGGCCAGCGCATCGATGAACTTGTTGACCGTCGAGCCCGTGCCCACCCCCACGATTTCGCCTGGCACCACGTAGTGCAGCGCGGCCTGGCCAACCAGGGCCTTGAGTTCGTCTTGGGTGTAGGTGGTGGTGCTCATGGGGAATCCGGGGAAGTGGGGTGAGGGATTGGGGGAAAATCGGGGGAAGACTTACAAAACGCCCGAATTATCCAATGTCGCTTCTGCCCTATGCCCTCGCCCGCCCCTTTTTGTTCAGCATGGACGCCGAAAAGGCCCATGAACTGACCCTGAACGCCCTGGCGCGCACCCAAGGCACGCCGCTGCAATGGGCCTGGGCTGGCAGCCGGGTGAGCGACCCTGTGACCGTGGCTGGCCTGAGCTTTCCCAACCGCATCGGCCTGGCCGCCGGGCTCGACAAAAACGCCCGCTGCATCGACGCGCTGGGCGCCCTGGGCTTTGGCTTTGTCGAAGTGGGCACCGTCACCCCCAAGGGCCAGCCGGGCAACCCCAAGCCGCGCATGTTCCGCCTGCCCCAGAGCAACGCGCTGATCAACCGCCTGGGCTTCAACAACGAAGGCCTGGACGCCTTCATCGCCAACGTCAAACGCGCCCGCTTCCGCACCCAGGGCGGCAGCCAACCCATGCTGCTGGGTCTGAACATCGGCAAAAACGCTGCCACGCCCATCGAACAGGCCACCAGCGACTACCTGACCTGCCTGGACGGCGTCTACCCCCATGCCGACTACGTGACAGTCAACATCTCCAGCCCCAACACAAAAAACCTGCGCGCCCTGCAAAGCGATGAAGCCCTGGACCAACTGCTGTCGGCCCTGGCCGCCCGGCGCGCCGAACTGCAAGCCGCCCAGAACCGCCGCGTGCCCTTGTTCGTGAAAATCGCCCCCGACCTGGACGAGGCCCAAATCGAGGTGATTGCCGCCACCCTGCAGCGCCACGGCATGGACGGTGTGGTGGCCACCAACACCACCCTGAGCCGTGATGCCGTCAAGGGCCAGGCCCACGCCGACGAAGCCGGTGGCCTCAGCGGCGCCCCGGTGCTGGAAGCCAGCAACCGCGTGATCCGCCGCCTGCGGGCCACACTGGGCCCCGCCTACCCCATCATCGGCGTGGGCGGTGTGCTGAGCGGCCGCGACGCCGTCAGCAAGCTCGAAGCCGGCGCCAGCCTGGTACAGCTCTACACGGGCCTGATCTACCGCGGCCCGGCCCTGGTGGGCGAAGCCGCCGCCGCGCTCAAGGCGCACCACCCGCATTGACGCGCCACGAAAAAGCCTGACCTAGCTCAGGTTTTGCTTTCCCGGGCTTGGGCACAATGCCCCACCCTCACCCTTGTTCGCCAAGCTCCCTATGCTCAGTTTTCTCCCGCCCCTGCTCAGGGGCGTCATCGCCTTTGTGCTGCTGGTCCTCAACACCTTGTTCTGGTGCGCCCTGCTGTTCATCCTGGCGCTGTTCAAGCTGGTACTGCCCTTTCAAGGCGTGCGCAGCTTCATCGACCCCTGGCTGAACCGCATCGCCACGGCCTGGATCAGTTGCAACAGCGGCTGGATGGCCCTCACCCAACGCACCCGCTGGGATGTGCAAGGCGTCGAGCAACTGCCCTACCAGGGCTGGTACCTGGTCAATGCCAATCACCAGAGCTGGGTCGATATCTTTGCGTTGCAACACCAGTTGAACCACCGCATCCCGATGCTCAAGTTCTTCATCAAGCAGCAGCTGATCTATGTGCCGGTGATCGGCCTGGCCTGGTGGGCGCTGGATTTTCCGTTCATGAAGCGCCACTCGCGCGATGCCCTGCGCAAAAACCCGGGCCTGCGCGATCAAGACCGCGAAACCACCCGCAAGGCCTGCGAGAAATTTGCCCAGGTGCCCACCAGCATCATGAACTTTGCCGAAGGCACGCGCTTCACCCCCGACAAGCACCGCCGCACCTCGTCGCCCTACCGCCACCTGCTCAAGCCCAAGGCCGGCGCGCTGGCCCTGTCGCTCAACGCCATGGGCGAGCGGTTTCACTCGCTGATCGACGCCACCATCGTCTACCCCGATGGCGTGCCCAGCTTCTGGGATTTTCTGTGCGGGCGTTGCCCCCGCGTCATCATGCGCGTGCACCAGGTGGCCATTCCGCCCGAGTTTGCCCAGGGCGACTACGACAAGGATTCTGAATTCCGCGGTACTTTCCACCGCTGGCTGGGTGATCTTTGGGAGCGCAAGGACGCCGAGATCGACACCCTGCTGCCAACCAAGCCCGCTCCAGGCAAACGCTGAGCCACGGCGGCCACCCGGCCGCCGTCAAACACCTGCCACATCCGGCAGGCCACAATCCCCCCGTCGGGCCGCAACCGCGGCCCGCACCACACACACTGGAGCCACCATGCCCAACACCCGGGACACCGACAAGTCCATCCCCCTCGATCAGCCCCTGGTCAACGGCCTCACGCCGGCTGAGATCTTCACCAGTTGCGTGGAGGGCTTCAACTTTGGCACCGCCCACCAGGAAAGCTGGATCGAGCGCTTCGGCGAACCCGAATGGGATGCCGAGTTCGTCAACGAACGCACCGGCTTCACCTGCCGCATCGCCACCTTCTTCGAGCTGCTCGAAGACGAGACCGGCGACGCCGAAGCCGAGGACTACACCGTGCTGCGCTATGTGGTTGAACTCAAGCTGGGCGATGCCGAGTACATCTCGGTGATGTGGGAGGCTCACAACGCCGGCCCGGCCGACGCCGAGTTCATGAAGCAGTGCGCCCACAAGACCCTGATCAAGATGAGCGCCGTGATCGGCGTCAAGGTGGGCTACGAGCTGATGCAAGACCCGTCGGAGTACTGATCCACCCTAGGCAGCCCAGGCCCTCCCGGAAACCAGGCGGGCCTGCGACCGCCCTCACTGCCCAGCCACCACGGTTGGGCACTTACCCCATATTTGTCACTATGATCAAGTGCTAAAAATTACCAATGAGTAAAAGGGGTGTAATTTCATGGTGGTTTGTTACGTGAATCTCAGGGCTCCAGGCCGATCGCTCGGTTCGATGATCTTGGCGGGGGCCCTTGTGATCGGGCTGAGTGCCTGCGGCGGCGGCAGCGGCGGCGGTAGTGGCGCTAGCAACGACACCGGCAACGGCGGGCAAAGCACCAGCACAGCGCCGTCCGCCCCCACGGTCGCGATCACCAATGGCAGTGCCGCCTACGCGCAGAACACGGTCAAGTTCACGGCCAGCAGCACCGACCCCGCAGGCCGCGCCCTCAGCTTCACCTGGGATTTTGGCGATGGCTCATCCGCCGTCACCGGCACCAGTGTGGCGCACGTTTTCGCGGCGGCCGGCACCTACAACCTGAAACTGACAGCCACCAACACGGCCAACGTTTCCACCGCCAGCACCCTTCCCATCCAGGTGCTGTCTTCGGCCCCTTCGACCCCCCAGTTGACGATCAACAACGGCGCGGCAATTTATGCCACGGCGTCCACCAGCCTGAGTGCCAGCAGCACCGACCCCTTGGGTCTCAACCTGGGCTACAGCTGGGATTTCGGCGATGGCCAGGGTGCCACAGGCGCCAATGTCAGCCACACCTTCAGCTCAGCGGGTACCTATACCCTCAGCGTCAGGGCCACCAATACGGCCGGCCAGTCGACGACCGCCAGCCAGCAGATCACGGTCATCTCCCCTGCGGTGACCACACCCACCATCAGCAGTTCGGCCACCTTGCCCACGGTGGGCCAGGTGGTCAGCTTCACGGGCAGTGCCACCAGTGCCAAGGGCCTGGCCCTGAGCTACCAATGGGCCTTTGGCGATGGCAGCACCGGGACCGGCAGCCGCGTCACCCACACCTACACCAGCGCCGGTACCTATGCCGTGAGCCTGACGGTGCAAGACAGCAATGGCGGCAGCGCCACAGCGTCGCTTCAACAAGCCGTCGCAGGTACCGCAGCCAGCAATGCCCTCAGCGTCGATTGCAGTGGCAGCAACTGCGGTGCACTCAGCGCCAACACCTACTCGGGCAACGGCGTAGGAGCTTGGCGCTTTGTCAACCCCGACAACGCACCCGCGGTTCTCAACATCAACATCGCGGGCGTGAAATCCGGACAACGGGCCACCCTGCTCTTTGCCAACACCGGCACCACGACAGCAGCCCAAAGCCCATCCTTGGGCACCTTGAGCAGCCCAGTGCTCAGCTCGCTCACCACCACGGCTGCCGGCACCAAGGCGACAGTGAAAGCCCCTGAACGCCTGATCAGTGCCGCAACCGAGGCCCATTTCCACAGCGAATTGCTGGCCAAGAACCAAGCCTTGTCGCGCCTGTTGTCGAGTGGCAAGGCAGCCCCCCCGGCTGGGCGGGCCGCTCAGGCCAGCCCCACGCCGTCGGTCGGTGCCTCGCGCACCTGGAATGACCTCTTCGACAGCAAGACCACGCCCGTGCCCTACGCCACCACCGTGGTGGCCACGTGCGGCCTGCCATCCGGGCGCAACGTGGTGTTCTGGCTGGACCCCAATGCCACGCGGGCCGGCGTGGTCACCGCCAGTGACATCACCGCCATGCAGGCCACGGTCTGTGGCACGTCAGGGGGGTTTGATCGGATGAACAGCCTGCTCGGCGACGTCTGGGGGGCAGCGGCCAGCAGCTACCCGACCCAGTTGATCCAGGACGGCAGCAACCTGCAGGACATCAACATCGCCATCGTCAACGCCCCCGACACCGCCGGTTGGGCAGGCTACTTTTATGGCGTGAACAACTTCTTGCAATCCGCCGACGCGTCGATGGCCAATTCGAATCAGGCCTTGGTGTTTTTCATCAACGCCAATCAGATCCAGGCCTCACGGGCCTACGCCCTATCGTCGTTGCTCCACGAAGCCACACACATGACCAATTTCTACCAGCGCGCCGTGGCCCGCGACACCGCGCACGACACGTGGCTGGAAGAGACGTCCGCGATGATGACCGAAGACATCGTGACGCCAGTGGTCAATGCAGGCTACAACCCGATCGCGTCGATCCGCGTGCCCACCTACATGGCGACCGGGGGCGGCACCTCGTACATCAACTGGCTCGACCTCGCCGACGCCCATTACGCCATCGGGGGCTCGTTTGGCGCCTTCATCAATCGACGGTACGGCCTGGCGATCTACAAGCAGCTGATCACCAACTGCAACGACGGTAGCACCAGCAATGGCAGTTACACCTGCCTCGATGCCCTGATCAAGGCCAATGGGGGCAGCGGCTTTGCTGACGAGTTCTCTCATTTCGGTGCGGCACTGTTCGCTGCGCTGCCACTGTCCTCGGCCATCGACCACTATGGTCTGCCCAGTAAAACTGATGGCGGCTACACCCTGGGGGCGGTAGACACATCGCAGTTTGTGTCCTACCTCCCTGCCCAACCGACACCGATTGACGCCTCCGGCTTCAAGGCAACCAGCCATTACTACAGTGTGGACACCCTCGGTGCCGGCGCCGTGAGCTATGTGCGCAACAACGTGATCGTGCCCGCCGGCAGCACCCTGACGCTGGTGATCCGCTGACATGACCCAACACACCACGGCGCTGCGCCTGATGCTGGCCCTGGCCTGCGGCCTGGGCCTGGCGGCTTGTGCCAGCCCGGAATCCGCCACCGCCGCAGGCCCCCGGCCTGCGCGCGTGGACAACGATTCGGTCACGGCCTGGACAGGGGTCGGCCTGCTGACACGCAAGGGCAGCGCCCCCTTCTCGTGGTGGGCCTTGCAGACCGACTCAGGCCAGGTCTGGCGGCTTGAACTGCCAGCCGCCCTGCCCGACGCAACGCTGGAGCCCAGGCAGAACTGTCAGGTCGAGGCCAGCGGCGACGCATCAAACGGCCTGCTGGGCAAGCGGGTTCTGCAGTTGAGCAGCCTCAAGGGCTTGCAGCGACCTGAACTGGGCGCCCCGGAAAACCTGCGCTGCCAGTTTTCACTCAAGCTGCGCTGATTCCCCGGGCTGGTCGCCAGCCACGCCGATCCTCCTGTCATACCGCGGCAAGGCCCCATACAAAAAAGCCCGCTCTGCGCAAGCGCAAGCGGGCTGGGTCGAACGGGTCGACAAGCCTCTCGAAAGGCCTGCCGTGTCAGCCGTCGATCAATTCTTGTGCAGGTCGCCGTTCAGGATGTCTTCGCCGTTGTCGAGCTTCTTGGCGAAATCGATGTTGCGACGGGTGCGCACCACTTCCAGACCACCCGTCTGGTTGTGACGGCGGAACGTCACGGCATTGATGCCCACCAGCTCGATGGCCTTCACGGTCTTGCCGTTCAGCGGATGGCCTTCGATGTCCACCTTCACCAGCGACGAAGCCATCAAGGCCACTTCAGCCGCCAGGATCACGGCGTCCCCCACCGGAATGCCCAAAGCCGAGTTCACCTCCAGCAGGCAGTTGCGGCCCACCGAGATCGGCGTGTTGTTGCCCCCCGAGAGCACCCCCAGCGTAGAGGCGCCACCGCCCAGGTCGGTGCCCGCGCCCACGAACACCGACGAACTGATGCGGCCTTCAACCATCGACGGGCCTTCGGTGCCCGCGTTGAAGTTGATGTAGCTGGCCCCCGGCATCAGGGTGGTGCCCTCGCCCAGGTAGGCACCCAGACGCACCTTGTGCTGGTCGGTGATGCGCACGCCCATTTTCACGGTATTGATGCGGTGCACATACAGCGGAAACTTGTCGACCATGTGCGGGGCAAATTCGGTATTGCCAAATGCAGCGCCCATCAAGGCCTGGTCAATTTCAGCCGCGTCCATCGGCACATCACCCACCCAGGCCACATTCGGGAACTTGGTGAAAATCTTGGTCAGATTCAATTGGTTCGGCTTGAAATGGCGCTGGCTCAGGCCATAAAGCTTCAGGGTGCTGTCTTCAA
The DNA here is from genome assembly GCF_059422285.1 of Curvibacter sp. GW821-FHT01G03. Classification (NCBI taxonomy): domain Bacteria; kingdom Pseudomonadati; phylum Pseudomonadota; class Betaproteobacteria; order Burkholderiales; family Comamonadaceae; genus Curvibacter; species Curvibacter sp. GW821-FHT01G03. The sequence goes on along the minus strand of NZ_JBWKWP010000005.1, from coordinate 36,425 downwards.
CGCCTTGCGGATCAATGTCATCAAAGATGAAAGTGGCCACGATTTCAGAAGCGGCGCCGGCCGGGGCGGCTGCCAGCTGGGCTGCCGCCTGCTGCAGGGCCACCAGATTGGGGTGTTGCTTGCCGTCGTTCACAAACGGGGCAAAGTAACGCAGGGCCTCGGCCAGTTGTGCGGCGCTCAGCACCACGTTTTGCACACCCGCGGGCTCAACGCCGAGCACCTTCATCAAAATGGCGGCGCTGCCGGTATTCTGGCCTGGGCCATTCACCACCGGATAACGCACCGAAGCCAGCGTGCGGTTTGCTGTATAAACCTGACGCCCCACCGCAAACAAAATCGGATTCTTATAAGCCGCAGTGGCTTGATAATCGCTGACGACGCGCTTGAATGCGTCGGCGTCTTGCGGATAATCTTGGGTAGTCTGGCTCATTATCTGATTCCTTCGCCCCGGCTCGGGCTGATATTGACGAAAAATGTCCAAAATTATAAGGGCGATGCCCCCCTGCCCGCCTCAACCCACGCGGATGGCCGTGGGCTGTGGGGGGTGATCGGCTGGGGACCGACCCGGTGATCGGCCGGGGTAACATCCAGCCGCACAGTTGAACCCCACCGGAGCCCACGTGACCTCTACGCGCCTGCCTGCCCTGTACCTGCCGCATGGCGGTGGCCCCTCGTTCTTCATGACCGGTGAACGCAAGCAGCGCTACCAGGCCACCGAAGACTTTCTGCGCAGCGTCAACAGCTTGCTGCCCGCCACGCCCAAGGCCATCCTGATCATCACCGCCCACTGGGAGACCGAGGTGCCCAGCTTCACGGGGGGGCCCCAGCCCGGGCTGATCTACGACTACTACGGCTTTCCGCCCGAGACCTACACCTTGCAATACCCGGCGCCCGGCCTGCCTGCGCTGGCCCAGCGCGCCTGCGACCTGCTGCACGGCGCCGGCCTGCCGGCCCGGGTCGACACCGACTACGGCTGGGACCATGGTGTGTTCATACCGCTCAAGGTGATGTACCCACAGGCTGACGTGCCCGTGGTGGCCATGTCGCTGCAAGCCAGCCTCGACCCCACGCTGCATTGCCAGCTGGGTGCCGCCCTGAGCCCCCTGCGCGACGAAGGCGTGCTGATCGTGGGCGCCGGCATGAGCTATCACAACCTGCGTCAATTCGCCCTGGCCGCCCCCTTGTCGCACGATTTTCACGACTGGCTCGACACCGCTCTGCAAGGCCCTCAGGCCCAGCGCACCGAACACCTGGCGCAATGGCACCGGGCCCCGGGCGGTCTGGCGTCGCACCCGCGCGAAGAGCACTTGCTGCCCTTGATGGTGGCCAGTGGGGCCGGCTCTGATGCGCCGGGCCGCAGCCTGTGGCGTGGCGCGGTGGGCCCCAGCGCCCTGGGAGCCTGGGCCTTCGACTGAGTGCGCCAAGCCCCGGCTCTGCGCGTGCCGCCCTAGCGAGGAAGGTCGGAAAGCTCGGCCAAGTCGGCCACCACCGTGGCATTGAACAGCGAGTCACTGAAGCCCGGCCCACGCCGTTCGCTGGGGGCCGCCAAGGCCAGGCGCTCCATCTCGGCCGCCGGAATCGGGCGCGAGAACAGGTAGCCCTGCAACTCATCGCAGCCCATTTTCATCAACCAGTCGCACTGCTGCTGGGTTTCCACCCCTTCGGCCACCACCTTGAGGTTCAGGGCCTTGGCCAGCCCGATGATCGAGTTCGCAATCGAGCGGGCGTCTTCGCTCTCGGCCAGGTCAGACACAAAGGCCCGATCCACCTTGAGCTCAGAGGCTGGCAGCCGGCGCAGGGTGGCCAGGCTCGAATACCCGGTGCCAAAGTCATCGATCGACACATGCAGGCCGATCGAGCGCATTTTTTCAAAGGTCTGCTGGGTGCCCTTGGTATCTTCCATGGCCACCGATTCGGTGATCTCGCAGGTGAAACGCCCGGGCTGCAGGCGGTGGCGACGCAATGCCTCCGCGATGCGCTCCACCAGATCGTCCTGGCGCATCTGATAGCCCGAGATATTGACGGCCACCCGCATGCGCAGGCCCAGCTCACGCCAGTGCCCCGCCACCCGGCAGGCTTCTTCGATCACCCAGTTGCCAATGGTGCCGATCAGGCCATTGCGTTCGGCCAGGGGAATGAACACCGCCGGGCTGACGTGCCCGCGCGTGGGGTGATGCCAGCGCAGCAAGGCCTCGGCTGCAGTGATGTGCAGGGTGCGGGCATCCACCTTGGGTTGGAAATAGAGCTCGAGTTGCCCTTGTTCGATGGCCTGACGCAGGTCCGCCACCAACAGGGTCTGCTCACGCAGATCGGCGCTCATCTGGGGGTCGTACAGGCAAAAGTCGCCGCCCCCCTGCCGCCCCACCTGGCGGGCTGCAATCGACGCATTCACCAACAGCCGCGAACGGCCCCCATGCGCCGGGTAGACCGACACCCCGATGGAACAGGTCAGCACGGTGGTGCCGTCATCGTGCATCAGGGCCTGGGCAAACCGGTCAAGCAACAGGCGGGCCGTGTCCAAGCCCACCGCCTCGTTGCCCGACAGCAGCAACACAAACTCACCGTCGTTGAAACAACTCAGGTCAGCACCGTCGGGCAGCGAAGACCCCAGCCGCTGCGCACTCAGCTTGATCAGCCGATCGCCAAACTCCTGGCCAAAGGCCTGATTGTGGGATTTGAACTCATCGATGCTCAGGAACACAGCGCAAAACGCGCTGCCGTCCCGATCAGCCCGGGCGATCCAATGACCCAGCGCGGTCTCGATGCCATGCCGATTGAGCAGGCCCGTATTGCTGTCGTAAAGCGACAGGGCATCCATTTCTTCGGACACCGTCACCAACTTCGCCCGGATGCGCCTCGACCGCCAGCGTTCACGCAACAGCAGGCCCAGGGCCACAAAGGTACACAACAGGCTGAAGGCCAGAATTTCCAACGAGATTTGAAAGTCTGCCATGCCGGTGATGATGCGTCAGATTTCTATTTGCAACACCCTGGCAATGTCAATTACTTCTCGAAATCCCATTAATGATCCCTCACTAGATCAATCGGGCAGGCCGTCTTCAGCCCTGGGCATACCCCATCGGGTTGCGATGCTGCCAGCGCCAGCTGTCTTCGCACATTTCCTTCAAGCCACGCTGTGCCTTCCAGCCCAACACGCGGTTGGCCAGGCCAGGGTCGGCGTAGTAGCTGGCCAGGTCGCCGGCACGCCGCGCTGCCACTTCAAACGGTATTTTCTGCCCCGTGTACTGCTCGAAGGCCTGCACCATCTGCAGCACCGAAATGCCCTGCCCCGTGCCCAGGTTGGCCATCAGGCAGTTGCGGCCGGTCAGTTCGCCCTGCAGATAACGCAGAGCCGCCAGGTGGCCATCGGCCAGGTCCATCACGTGGATGTAGTCGCGCACCCCGGTGCCGTCGGGCGTCGGGTAATCGTTGCCAAAAACGCTCAGCTGCGGGCGGCGGCCCACAGCCACCTGACCAATGAACGGCATCAGGTTGCCCGGCACGCCCCTTGGGTCTTCGCCCAACAGGCCACTGATGTGCGCGCCCACCGGGTTGAAGTACCGCAAACAGGCCACCCGCCAATCGGGGTTGGCGGCGGCCACGTCACGCAAGATGTACTCGACCATCAGCTTGCTCTGGCCGTAGGGGTTGATGGGGGCCAGCGGTGCCGACTCGGGCAGCGGTGAGGCATCGCTGTTGCCATACACCGTGGCCGACGACGAAAACACCAGTGTCTTCACGCCCGCACGCTGCATGGCCCGGATCAGGGTCACCGAACCCGACACATTGTTCTCGTAATACAAGGCCGGTTCGGCCACCGACTCACCGACCGCCTTGAGGCCCGCAAAATGAATCACGCCCTGGATCGGGTAACGCGCAAACAGCGCATCCAGCGTGGCCGCGTCGCGCACATCGCCCTGCACCAGGGTGGGCTTCAGCCCGCCCACCTCGTGCATGCGATCCAGCACCGCCGGCACGCTGTTGCAAAAATTGTCGAGCACCACGTACGGTATGCCCGCCAGCGCCAGGGCCACGCCCGTGTGGCTGGCGATGTAGCCCGCGCCCCCCGTCAACAAGATCATGATTTCTTCCCTTTTTATTTTCAGACCGGCTCGGGCTTGCCAAAGAAGTAGCCCTGCCCGGCGTCGTAAATGCCCACCAGCCGCTGGGCGTCCATCTCAGACTCAATGCCCTGGGCCACGATCTGCACGTCCATCGAACGGGCCAAGGCCGCAATCGCATTGACCCAGTCGCCCGACACCTCTTCGCCTTCCACCTCGTGGATCAAGGCACTGTCAAGCTTCACGTAATCAGGCGGCACCTGGCGCAGCACACGGGTCGACAGCGCATCCAGACCCAGGCGATCGATGCCAAAACGAGCGCCCTGCTCACGCACCATCGACGCAAAGGCCCGCGCTGCCTCAATGTCTTGCGAGCAGCCAAAGCAGGTCAGCTCAAACGACAACAACGGCGCCTGCGGCCCCTGCTCACGCAGCACGCCACGCAACCATTCCACAAAACTGCGCTGACGCACGCTTTGCAGCGACACATTGATGGCCATCGGCTTGGCCGGGGCGCCATGGCCACGCAAACGGGCCACCGCCAACAGCACCACCGCCCGGTCCACCTCGGGCATCAATTTGTGGCGCATGGCCATCGGCACAAAGCTGGCGGCCGGCACCAGGCCGTTGTGCTCGTCAAGCAGCCGCACCATCAGCTCTTGGTGCAACAGACGCCGGTCTTCCAAAAACACCACCGGCTGGGCCAGCAAGCGCCAACGGTTGTCGTTCAGGGCATGCTGGATCAGGGCGCGCCAACGCTCAGAACCCAGGGCGTCGAGTTCGGTCCCCTGGTGGTCGCTGGCAAACACCGAATTGCGCCCTTGTTGCCGCGCTGCTTCGATCGCCAGGTCCAGCCGGGCCATCAGGTGGCTCTTCTGCTCGCCAGGGTTGAAAGGCACCGCCCCCACGCTGCATGACACCCCGGCGTCTTCCACATCGGCCAGCACCTCATGCAGCCCGGCCAGCAACTGATGGGCCAGATGGCGCCCCTCCTCGAAACCCACATCGACCAGCACAAACCCAAAGCTCGCACCGCTCAGCCGCGCAGAAATGCGAGCGTGCCCCTGCAACACCTCAGCACTGATGCGAGCCACCGCCTGCAGCAAGGCATTGCCGCGCAGGTAACCGCCGCCAGTATTCAGGTCTTTGAGGCCGTTCAGCTCAAGCCCCACCAGCACACCATGGATGTGCGGCTCAGGCCCCGACAGCAGCTCGCCCAGGTGCAGATCAAAACTGCGGCGGTTGTCCAGGCCCGTCAGCTCATCGTGCAAGACCTGCTTGCGAAACCCCTCCACCTTGGCGGTTTCGGCATCAAGGATCTCGGCGATGCGCCGCGCCATGTCGTTCATGGCACGCACCACCCGAGCCAGCTCGCGCGCGGCCGGCTGGGTCACGATCTGCTCAAAGCGCCGCTCCTGAATGGCGCGGGCCGAACGCTCAATCGCATACAAGGGGTTCAAGATGATCTGCAGCAACAGGTGCGACAGAAACAAGGCCACCAGGTAGGCCAGAAAAACCCACATGGCCACCTCTCGGGCCGACTTCCAGAGGTATTGATACGCGTACTCGGGCTGGCTTTGCACAATCACCTTGCCCAATTGGCGCCAGCCCGACGACACAAAGGCCTCGCCCCCGGGCGACGCCAGCGGAAACGCGCGGGTGAACCACTGCGGCACCTCGGCCACCTTGTCAGGCAGTTCGCGCTCGACCAGCACCTTGCCTTTGGCATCGGTCACCACAACGCGCTTGAAAAACCCGCGGTCGAACACGCTGGCCACATTCAACTCGGCCAGCACCATGTCGTCACGCCCCATCGACTGCGCCAGGGGCAGCGACAAGGCGGTGGCCGCATCCTGCGCATGCGAGGCCAGTTGCTGCTCCAGGTAATCGCGCGTGCCGCGCACACTGAACACCAGCAGGCCCGCCAAAATGCCCAAAAACACCAGCGAAATCACACCCAGAATCTGACGGCGCAAAGTCATGGCTGATCCCCTTCATCACCCGATTGATGTCGCCCCGAGGGCAGCGCATGCGCCACCCAGCCCATGGCCATGATCACCATCAGGGTGAGCACATTGGCCGGCAATTGCAGATTGAAATCGACCCAGCTGTGAATGGCCAGCGCCGTGATGGCCATCATCACGCCAAAGGCAATGCCCCGCGGCAACGAGGTGCGCCGGCGCGCCATGGTGCGTGCCGCCACACCAAAAGTCATCAGCACAAAGCTGCCCAAAATACCCAGCCCGACCAAACCATAATCACAGGCCAGCTCGATGTAATCATTATGGGCATGGTCAAAATAAATGGGGCGGGGCGTGCGATAACGAACATAGCTGCCGTAAAAACTGCCACCACCCGTGCCAAACACCGGGAATGCACGGGCCAGATCCAGCGCATGCATGGCCGCATCCTGGCGCGCCTCAATCGATTCTTCGGTGCCGCCGGCCGCATCGGTTACACCGGTTTCCTGCACCCGGTGCACCACCTTGTCCAGGCCCACCCACGAGCCCACCACCACCACGTCGACAATGATCAGGCTGATGATCAGGGTCACCATGGCCGGCGCCGAACGCCGCGTGAGGGCCAGCGTGATCACGCCCACCACCAGCAAGGCGGCAAAAAAACCGGCATTGCCCATGCGCGAACGGGTCAGCACCAGGGCAATCACCATCACCACCAACAGCAGGCGCAGCCGCATCTTGGGGCTCAGCACAAACTGCATCATGCGCGCCAGCCGGTGCTTCCAGCCCGAGCCCTGCTGCCTGTCGTTGCCCAGGCGCGCCAGCATCAGGCCCACGCCGATCGAAAGGCACAGCTCCATGTAACCCGCAAAGTGGTTGTGGTAGCCAAAGGTGCCCTTCACGCGGTCGTGAATCACCTCAAAGAAATAGATCTGGTAATGCGCCCCGGCCGAGAACAGCATCACGCCGATCACCGCCTGAACCACGCCCGCCACCACCAGTGCCATCGCCAGGGTGTCCAACCGGGCCCGGTCACGCACCGTCAGCAACACCAGCAAGAAGGCAAAGAAGTACCCGGTCGAAAGCGACGCGTAAATGCGGGTCTGAAACACGTCCAGCGAGATGCGGAATGGCGCCACGCCGTCCTGCACCCGCCAGGTTTCGGGTGATATCAGCTGCAGCCAGGCCGACGGCAGCTCCCAGGTCTGAAACCACACCAGCAACACAAACAGCGCCAGCACCCCCAGGGGCCACCTGAAGGTGTACAGGCGCTGCCAAGCCTGGTCGGCCTGATGCCGCCATGCCCACACGGCCCCCAGCAGCAGCAAAGCCACCCAGGCCACCAGAATGCCTACGGCAAACGTGCGGTTGCTGCCCAAGGGCAAAGGCGCCCAGAACAGCAAGGCGATCAAGCCGCCAAAAATCCATCCATCCCTGACAACGGTGGTGCCGCCTTGACGGCTATTGCGCACCCCGCGATTTGTGCTCTTATTGATTCGCGCCATCCCTGATCCGAACCGGCTGACTAAAAAAAATGGCAGCGCGCAGCTGCCATTTCGGGGATTTTATGCAGTCAATCAGCTGCGGCTTGCGCCACCGCCACCGCCACCACCAAAGGTGGAGCCGGCCGAGCTACCGAAGCTGCTGCCACCGCCAGCGCCCGTTGCGCCACCGGCGTCGCCACCACCAGAACCTGTTGCCTGAACCAACGAAGCGACGTTCACGCCAGGTACGCTCAGGGCTGCGGTCATGATGCCCGCCTTTTCGGCGTCGGACACGCCGATGGTCAGGGCAGCCACCACTTGGTTGGCGGACGAAGGAGAAGCCGACACGACAGCACTCGTCACAGCCGAGGAAGATTGACCTTGAGCGACCAGTTCAACAGCCAGTGCAGCGGGCGAAACGCCTGCAGCGATGGCGGCTTGAGCAAGGTCAGCCAAGCTCGTATTGGCAGCCAGTGCTTCACGCACTTGGGTAGCCAGAGCGGCGCCGGTCTGACCCGGGGCGAATTGAGCGTTAGCGGCGAAGCCGAGGCATGCAATGCCCAGCGCGACCACAGCCTTCTTGGTGAAACTGTTCATAGTTACCTCTCTGCTTTGGTTGAAAGTGATGCCAGTCTAGCAAAAGCCGTTCGTCGGAACAACTTTTTTGTGCGCAGCAGCAAACCGGCGAAACTGAATGATTTGATGAAGTCGCTGCCCTGATTCACCAAGTTGGTGAGAATTCTCAAAAATTGTCGCCCCGCTGGTGGCGCAGCGACAGAAATATGCTGCCAATTCTGTATTTGGTGCATTGAAAGAATGGGTGTTAATTGGAAAAAATTTAAAAACCCACCCCCGCCAACACCCAAAAACCGCTTGTCGCCGGCTCAGAAGGGCACTTGATCCGTCGGATACTTCCAAAAATCCTTCAGCAAATAGCTCACCGGCAGGTTCAGCGCCACGTTGCCGGGCGGGATCGGGCGCATGAACCAGCGCTCGTACACGGGGTAGATGTCGCGGCTGACGATCAGGCGCTTCATCTCTTCGTCCACCAACTGCTTCAAGGCCACATCGCCCTTGGGCAACATGATGGCCAGCGGCTCGGTGGTCAGGTAGCGGCCCACCACCTTGAAATCGGCCGGGGTGGGGCTGCTGGCCACCAGGCCGAACAACAGCACATCGTCCATCACAAAGGCATCGGCCTTGCCCTGGGCCACCATCTGCAGCGCCTGCTGATGGTCTGCCGCCTCGGTGATCTTCAGGTTCAGCAGGTGCTGGCGGTTCAACTGGTCCATCACCTTGAGCGGCGTGGTGCCGCGGGTGGACACCACTGTTTTGCCCGACAGGTCCTCCAGCCGGGCGACCGTGCTGTTGGACCGCACCAGAATGCGCGCCCCCACAATGAAATGCGGCACGGTGAACGCCACCTTTTCGCGCCGCTCGGCATTGTTGGTGGTCGAGCCGCACTCCATGTCAGCCTTGCCCTGCGCAATCACATCAAGGCGATCGGCTGCCGTCACCTTCACATAGTCAATCTGCATGTCGCGGGCGCCGGTCTTCTTGCGAATCACCTCCGCCAGCCGCAAGCACAGGTCCAGTGCATACCCCACCGGCTTGCCATCGGCATCCAGGTATGAAAACGGAATCGATGAATCGCGGTGCGCCAGCACCAGGTGCCCGCCCGCCTTGATGCGGTCCAGCACACCGGCGGCCTGGGCAGTGAGCGTGGCGCAGGCCAGTACCACAGCAACGGTACTCGAACGGTAGGGAGCAAAAGACATCTTGGAGCGCACAGCAACCTCGGCAACAAACAACCCTGCCCTGGCAAGCAGGCTTCATGCCCATCGGCCCGGCTGTTGCGTAGGGCCAGGACGGAAGGCACACCTGCTGGCGGGCGAGGCAAAAACCCGCCATCCCTGATCAAGCGGCTGGGTACAAGACCTTGGGCCGCCAAGCTGGTGCCTCTGCTTGAGCACCTGTGCAAGCTCGATCATATGACACCGCATGTCGCCAGTAGCGACCGTTGCCCGCGAAACCTGGAGGCCAATGACCGCACTGCGCGCGTCCCTCGCGCCTCACTCGGCCAGCGTGGCTGGGCCAACGCCGGGCACCCCGGTGGGGATCGAGATTTCCGGCCTGAACAGGGTCCCGGGCCAGGGCTCAGGCAGCGCAACTTGGCGCCCACTGCCTGCGCGTCATGGCGGGCGTTCGCCGCACAGCCCTGCAGGCATTGCAGCCCTGCCAGCCTGCCTGGCCCGCCCCAAAAGAGTGCCAGCCTACAGGGTTTACCTTGATCTGCGCCCGGCAACCAGCGGGGCACAGTTATTGCGCTGAATTATTTCCGCAGCGTAAAGCTGCCTATTTTTTGTTGTCACAGGGATACGAAATGAAGAAAACAGCATGGCTTTGGGCGTCAGCCCCCGTGGCCGCGGCCTTGGCCCTGTATGGGTGCGGGGGTTCAGACTCCGGCCTGATCGTCGACACCAATGCCCAGAGTTGCTCGGTGGCCTCCAGTACCGGCACCCCCGTGGTGGTGGGCTCAGGCCAGGCGGGTGACCCCGCCGCCCCCGAAGCTGCCTCGGGCTATCGCCTGGGCTACAAGGCCAAGACCTCAAGCAACTACATGGTCGTGGCCAACACCCCACTGGCCACCAAAGCCGGCTGCGATGTGCTCAAGGCCGGTGGTACCGCGGTGGACGCAGCAGTGGCCGTGCAAGCCGTGCTGGGCCTGGTCGAGCCCCAATCCAGCACCATTGCGGGCAGTGCCTTCATGGTTTACTACGACGCGGCCACCCGGCAGGTGGTTGCCTACGATGGCCGCGAAGCAGCCCCTGCCGCAGCCACGGGCTATTACCTGGCACGCCAGACCCAATCCGACGCTTCGTCCCCCGCGCCCGTGCCCAGCGCGCGTCGCAGTGGCCGCTCGATTGGTGTGCCCGGCGTGATGCGCATGCTCGATCTGGCCCACAAAGAACACGGCAAGCTGTCCTGGGGCCCCTTGTTCGACGAAGGCGTCAGCTTGGCCACCAATGGCTACAAGATCCCCTCGCGCATGGGCGATGCCATTGCCGCCAACGCGGCCAGCCTGCGCCTGGACGCCAATGCCGTGGCCACCTTTTTCAATGCCGACGGCAGCCCCAAGACCACCGGCACCGTGACCACCAACCTGCCCTATGCCCAGTCGCTGCGTGCGATTGCCGCCGGCGGCGCAGACGTGATGTACTCAGGCGCCATGGCCGAGGCCATCGTGGCCAAGGCAGCCCAGTCGGTCGGCGACGACACGGCCCAAACCCCCATCACCCCCAGCCTGATCACGGTGGCCGACCTCAAGGCCTACCAGGCCAAGAAACGCGACCCCGTGTGCACCACGTACCGCAGCAGCTACTACATCTGCACCATGGCACCGCCGTCGTCGGGCGGTATCGCCATCGCACAGTCGCTGGGCATTCTGGAGAACTTCGACCTCGCCCAATACAGCCCAAGCAACCCCAGCAACGAAGGCGGGGTGCCCAGCGTGATGGGCGTGCACCTGGTGTCTGAGGCTGAACGCCTGGCCTACGCCGACCGCGACAAATATGTGGCCGATACCGACTTTGTGCCGCTGCCCGCCAATGGGGTGTCGTCCATGATCGACAAAACCTACCTCAAGCAACGGGCCACGCTGATCAACGCCAACGGCAACTCCATGGGAACCGCTGCCGCCGGCAACCTGGGCGACGTGCCGCTGGGCGTCGACAAGACCCTCGAAAAAGGCACCACGCACTTTTCGATCGTCGATGCCTATGGCAACGTGGTCTCCATGACCTCGACCGTCGAATCCAGCATGGGGTCGTTCCACATGGTGGGCGGCTTTTTGCTGACCAACCAGCTCACCGACTTCTCGGCCCTGCCCACCGACACCGCAGGCGTGCCGGTGGCCAACCGCGTGGCCCCGGGCAAGCGCCCCCGCAGCACCATGGCCCCGACGCTGGTGTTCAAGGGCACAGCACCCGGCAACTTTGTGATGGCCACTGGCTCGCCGGGTGGCGGCACCATCATCCAATATGTGCTCAAAACCGTGGTGGGCGCCCTGGACTGGGGCCTCGATGCCCAGCAAGCCACCTCGCTGGTGAACATCGGTGCCACCAACAGCGCGACCACCAACGTGGACGGGTCCAACACCTCGCTCGACCTGAGCGCGTTGATCAGCGGCCTCAAGGCCAAGGGCCACACCGTGAACAATGGCGCGCAGTCCAGCGGCGTCTCCACCATCATGCGGGTCAACCGCAATGGCCAGACCAAGCTCGAAGGCGGCGTCGACCCACGCCGCGAGGGCATTGTGCTGGGTGACGGCGCCCTGTGACCAAGGCCTGCCCCTGAAGCCATGGCCGCCCTACCCTGGGCGGCCATGGCTACCGGCCCCAGCACCGATCACGCACCGCCCCGGCGGTGCTTTTTTTTGGGTGACCCCAACGCGGACCTGCATGTGACATCCCCCGACCGATGCGCCAAAATCTTGCACAGACCGGCCCCAAGCTGCGCCGGGTTCACACCTGAATCGCGCCCCCACAGGACACACACATGAGCACTGGTTTCCAAGCCGCGCGCCGCCATGCACTCATCACCGCTGCCGCCACCGTGCTGTCGGCCTGCGGCGGCGGAGGCTCTGGCGGCGGGGCAACGTCTGCTGCGACAGGCCAGGTGATCAACTCGACGATCAAGTCGACCTCCACCGGCAACACCTACCCCATCCAGGTGTTCTTGCCCGACGCCTACGCCACCAGCACCGCCCTGCTGCCCGTCATCTACGCCATCGAATCAGACGCCCAGTACGCCGGCCCCGGTGTCTCGCGCTTCGACGCCTTCAAAGAGGTGATGCAACGCCGGGGCACCCAGGCCGTGCTGGTGGGAATCGGCGGCACGGCCTGGCGCAACGCCGACTTCCTCATGCCGGGCGCTGCAAAGTACCTCGACTTCATCGTGAAAGAACTCGCGCCCGTCATCGAGCGCCAGTACCGCGCAGACCCGAAACGAAGGGCCTTGTCGGGCTTGTCGCACGGTGGCTACTTTGTAATGGCCGCGCTGATCCTGGACGCACTCGCCAATCTGGCCCCCCGTTTTTCGTACTACCTGTCAACAGAGTGCAGCGTCGGCGAGCTCGCCAACCCCGCCGCCGTTCTGGCCTTTGAAAAGCAGATCAGCGGCAAAACCGTACCGGCGACCTTGTTCCTGGCCGGCGCCGTGGGCGGCAACCAGCCCTTGATCGGCGGCCCCCTGTTCGACCAGATCGCCGCGCAACACCTGCCGGGTCTGGTCGCGCTCAGGGCCGAGTACGACACCACCCACGTGGGCGCCGATTTGCCAGCCTTTGAAGACGCGCTGAAGCGCTTCTTTTCTTGAGCGGTTCCTGGGCTTTCTGACGCACCGGCCAAGCGTATGGCATGGCTCAGCACCGGCCATGTGGGCGGGGCCGCTCCGCCGCGGCAGCCGGCGCTTCAACTGCTGGCCGCCACGCCGGTGAGCTTGACCACCGCCTGCCAGCGCGCGATCTCGTCATTCAGGTAGCCCGCAAAAGCCTGCGGCCCACCGGGCATGGGGTCGATGAAGGCCGAGGCCAGCTTGGCCTTCACTTCGGGCAAGGCCAGCACCTTGTCGATGGCGGCATTGAGCGGCTGCAGGATGTCGGGCGGGGTGCGCGCCGGGGCCATCAGCCCGTACCAGGCCTGGCCCACCATGCCCGGCACGCTCTCGGCAAAGGTCTGCACGCTCGGCATGCGGGGGTGGCGCGCCGGGCTGGCAATGGCCAGCACCTTCAGGCGGCGGGCCTCCAGGTGCGGCATGCAGGCCGGCACCGAGTTGATCACCAGCGGAATCTGCCCGCCCACGACATCGCTCAGGGCACTGCTGCCGCCTTTGTAGGGCACATGGATCAGATCCAGCCCGGTCTTGACCCGCAGCGTTTCGCACAGCAGGTGCGGAATGGTGCCCTGGCCCGGGGTGCCCACGCTCAGCTCGCGGCTGCGCTCACGCGGCAAGGCCAGCAACTCACGCAGCGACGAGGCCGGCACCGAAGGGTGCGCCACCAACAACTGCGGCGACGAGCCCACCAGGCTCAAAGGCGCGAAATCTTTCACCGGGTCAAAAGGGGTCTTGACATGCACCGCCGCATTGGTGGCGTGGGCGGCATCGGCCAGCAGCAGGGTGTAGCCGTCGGCGGCGCTCTTGGCCGCGGCATCGGTGCCAATCAGGCCCGCTGCGCCAGCCTTGTTGTCCACCACCACGTTCCAGCCCAGGGTCTCGGTGAGCTTCTGGGCCAGCAGACGCCCCACAAAATCCGAGCCGCCCCCGGCACCGTAAGGCACGATCATGCGGATCGGCCGCGAAGGAAACGCGTCGGCGCGGGCCGGCGCAGCCAGCGTGGCGCAGACACCGCTGGCCGCCACGGCCAGAAGTTGACGACGAGACAAGGGAGACATGCTCAAACTCCTGAAAGGGATGAATCAGAAAACAGGGGCTCACCCAGCCAAGGCGTCCGCCACACGCTGCAGCGCCTCGACCGCCCGGTCGACCGCCGCTTCGTCGATGTGACGATGGGTCACCAGACGCAGACGCCACGGGCCCCAGGGCCGCACCCGCACGCCGTGCGGCAGCGCCGCCTCGGCCCAGGCGGTGCTCTGCGGGCCAGGCTGCGGCAAATCGATGAACACGATGTTGGTGACCGGCTCGGTCACCCCCAGTGCCGGGGGCAACTGCAGGCGCAACGAGCGGGCCAGCCGCTCGGCCATCGCGTGATCGTGTGCCAAGCGCGCCGGCTGGCTGTGGATCGCCTCCAGCCCGGTGGCCGCCAGCAGCCCGATCTGCCGCTGCGTGCCCCCCAGCACCTTGCGATGGCGGCGCGCCACCGCCAGGGTCTCGGCACGGCCCACCAGCACCGCACCCGCCGGCGCGCTCAAGCCCTTGGACAGGCACAGCGACACCGTGTCGGCATGGCGGGCCAGCTCAGCCACCGGCAGCTGCAAGGCCACGGCGGCATTCATCAGCCGCGCGCCATCCAGATGCAGCCGCGCCTCGTGCCGACGCGCACAGCCCTGCGCCGCCTGCAGCACCTGCGCCGACAACACCTGGCCGCCCGAATTCAGGTGGCTGTTCTCCAGGCCCACCAGTCGGCAAGGCGAAGCCCCCGGCATGGTCAGCGCCGCCTGCAGCGCCTCGGTCGAGATGGCCCCGCCCTGCCCGAACACCCCCTGGTAATCGACCCCGGCCAGCAAAGCCCCGCCGCCCTCCGACAACAGCATGTGCGAGCCCGACTCCAGCACCACCCGCGAACCCCGTGGCGCCTGGCTCAGCACCGCCAGCAGGTTGGCCATGGTGGCGGTGGGCGTGTACAGCCCCGCCTCGTGGCCCAACAGATCGGCCACGGCGCGCTCAAGCCGCCGCACGGTGGGGTCGCCATCCAGACCATCGTCGCCCAGTTCGGCCTGGGCCAGGCGGTGCAGCATTGCCTCGGTGGGCAGCGTGACGGTGTCGCTGCGCAGATCAATCCAGGGGGCATGGGCATCGGCAAGGTGCGCCGAGAGGGGTCGGGCCAAAGTCATGAAGCGCAGTATTCACGCCGCCGCCCAATACATCAAATGCTTCTTGAAGGGCTTTTCATACAATATTGATATGAGCGAACGCCGCATGACCCTCAAGCACATCGAGGCCTTCAGGCTGGTGATGCAGACCGGCTCGATGACCGAAGCTGCCCACGCCCTGCACACCTCGCAGCCCCAGGTCAGCCGGTTGATCGCCCAGCTTGAAGGCATCACGGGCTTTGCGCTGTTTGACCGCAGCGGCACCCGGCTGAACCCCTCACTCGACGGCAAACGCTTTTTTCAGGATGTCGAAAAAACCTTTGCCGGCCTGCAAAGCCTCGAATCGGCCGCCCACCACATCCGCAGCTTCGGGGGCGACCGCCTGACCGTGGCCGCCATGGCCCGCATTGCCGGCGGTCTGCTGAGCCAGGCCGTGGTGAAATTCAAGCAAGCCCACCCCCAATCGCTGGTCACCTTGCATTCAGGCGCCGCCACCACCATCAACAGCTGGGTCAGCGCCGGCCTGTGCGACATGGGGCTGGCCATTCTGTACGGCGGCGACCCGCCGGGCATGCAGGTCGAGACCCTGCTCAGCATGGACTGCGTGGCCCTGCTGCCGGGCGAGCACCGGCTGGCCCGGCAAAGCCGGCTGCAGGCCGCCGATTTTGAGGGCGAAGACTTCATCTCGTTTCCGCAGGGCAGCGACCCGCGCGAACGCATCGACCGGGTCTGGGCCAGCGAGGCCGTGCGCCCCAACACTGTGCTCGAATCCGACCTGGGCGCCTCGGTTTGCGCCCTGGTGGCCGCCGGCCTGGGCGTGAGCCTGCTCAACCCCCTGGCCGCACTCGAAGAACAGCCCCGCCATGCCTTCGTGATCAAGCCTTTCAGCCCGCCGGTCACCGTGCGCCTGGCCATCCTGCTGGCCCCCCAGGCCCCCAACTCACGCATGGTGGCGGCCTTCCGCCAGGCCGTGCTCGAGGTGATCGAGACCGAACTTCGGCCACTGCTGCTCCAACACGCCCCCCAGCCGGCGCCAAAGCCCCGGTAACCCAAGGCCAGCCCCAGCCCGCCCACCAGCAGGCTTTGATCAGCGACAACCCATGGCGCGAGCCACTGTGCCCCACTCAACCGCCGAAAGCGGCCCTCCAGGGCCACGGCCTGCCAACCCCAGGTCCGGGCGGGCCAAGGCCCCCACGATGGCCAGCCATGGCCTCCACAACCTCGCACGACAGCGGCTACAAGCAACTGTTTTCGCACCCCCAGATGGTGCGCGACCTGCTGCTGGGCTTTGTGCCCGGGCTCTGGCTCAAGAACGCTCGTTTTGACACCCTGGAGCGCATCAACGCCAGCTACGTGAGTGAGTCTGAGCAACACCGCCACAACGACATGGTGTGGCGCCTCAAAGTGGGCACCCGTTGGGTCTGGGTCTATCTGCTGCTAGAGTTTCAGAGCAAGCCCGACAAGTGGATGGCCGTGCGCATGATGGCCTACGTTAGCCTCCTCGCTCAAAGCCTGATCAAACAAAAACAACTGCAGCAGGGCAAGCTACCTAGCCTCATCCCCCTGGTGCTTTACAACGGCCAAACCCCTTGGAGGGCCCCCACCGACGTCAACCAGTGCTTCGCCCCCAGCCTGCCCGGCCTCGCCAGGTTTCGGCCCCGGCTGATGTACCACCTGATCGATGAGGCCCGGCTGCAACTGTCACCCTCGGCCGAGGTGCGCAATCTGGTGGACGCGGTGTTTCAACTCGAACGCAGCACCGAATTTGATACCGTTGGTCGGCTGGTCATGGCCCTCCGACTCGCCTTGCAGGCCCCGGGGCAAAATGAACTGCAACGCACGCTCAACGCTTGGCTGCGCGAACAACTCAGCCGCAAGGCCCCGCCCGAGCTCAGCGAAGGCGTTGCCACAACACTTGCCCACCTACCCGATCTGATGGAAGGAACCCCGATGCTTGCCGACACCATGGGCCGCCTGTTCACAGAGGCACTGCAGAAAGGAAAGAAACAAGGCCGCAAAGAAGGACGGCAGGAAGGGCGACAAGAAGGACGCGATGAGGGTCTCAACTCGATGCTGACCCATCTCGTCGAACACCGCTTCGGCCCCATCCCCGACTGGGCTATTACCCGCATTCAATCGGCCCAGGCCGATCAACTGATGCGCTGGGCCCAGTTGATCCTGACGGCACCCAGCCTTGAAGCCCTGTTCGAGCTCAACGACCCAAGCCACTGAGCCCCCCAGACCACAAGAGTGGCGCCCGTGGCCTCAACCCAGGCGCAACGAGCGCCTCGCCACAACACTTGCCCACCTACCCGATCTGATGGAAGGAACCCCGATGCTTGCCGACACCATGGGCCGCCTATTCACGGAGGCACTGCAGAAAGGAAAGAAACAAGGCCGCAAAGAAGGACGCGATGAGGGGGTAGCCTGGACGTTGACCCAGCAGATCGAACACCGCTTCGGCCCCATCCCTGAATGGGCCCTCGCCCGCATTCAATCAGCCCAGGCCAATCAACTGGCGAGCTGGGTCTCGCTAATTTTGACGGCACCCAGCCTTGAAGCCCTGTTCGAGCCCAGCGACTCAGCACACTGAGCTCAGCCCCCCCCCGCAGCCCCTACCCCGCAGGCATCGGCATCGCCAGCAGCACCCGCGCCTCATGCGGGCTGCGGTTGATCAACTGCCGGGCCTCATGGGGCGCCAGCGCCACTGAGTCAAAGGGGTGCAGCTCGGTTTCCAGTGGGTGGCCGCCGGTTTCGGTGATCAGGATCAGCGTTCCCTGCAGCACCACGTAGTGCTTCTCTAGCGGCGAGGCGTCCAGCGCAGTGTGGCCACCCGGGGCCACAATCGACAGGCCCAGCCACAGGGCGGGCCGGGCCTGCACCTGGCCGGCCTCGTGGCCTTGCAGGCGCAGGCAGCTCATGCCCTCGTGCCGGGGTGGGTGGTAGGCCGGGGCCTGGTTGAAGCGAGTCAGGTTCATGTGATGCCTTTGAAGGTTTCTGGGCTGCGGCCGATTTCAGGGCTTGAGCACGATGCGCTCGGTGGCCCCGGCCAGCACGCGCAGGTAGGCCGCCTGGGCGTCTTGCAGCGGGTAGCGGGCCTGCTCGCCCACGGCAAAGGGCTGCAGCTCGCCGGCCTCAAAGCCCGGGTGCAGTTGGGCCAGGGCTTCGCCGCCGTACTGGCTGCTCAAGGCCAGCGTGTCAATGCCCACATATCGGTGCTGCCCCCGGTAGAACTTAAAGATATCAAAGGGCACGGCGCGCTCCGGGGTGGCAATCAAGATCTGCCAGGCGCCCAGGCCCATGGCCTGGTTGGCAGCGGCAAAGTAGGGGCTGCCAACCGTGTTGAACACCACATCGGCACCGCGGCCCTGGGTGTGCTCCAGCACCGCCTCGGCCAGCTTGTGCGGCTGCAGCACTTGCACGCCCGGCGGCGTCCAGCCGGGCAATGGGCCCTCGGGGCGTTGCACGGCCAGCACGCGGGCGCCGCAGCGCGCCGCAATCTGCACCGCCGCCTGGCCCACCTTGCCATTGGCCCCCAGCACCAGCACCACCTGCCCTGGGCCAGGCAAGCCCCCTGCCCGGCTCAGCCCGGTCAGCGCGGTGACAAAGGGCACGCCCACGGCACCGGCTTCATCCATGCTCAGGTGGGCCGGCTTGGCCTGCAACGAGGCCACCGGCACGCTCAGGTAGCGTGCATGGCTGCCATCAACACTCATGCCCAGGTCACCGCCCGAACCCCAAACCTCGGCGCCCACCCAATCGCTGGGGCCATCGACCACCACCCCTGCGTAGTCACGCCCCGGTGTGCGCGGCCAACACACATGCGGCATCAAGCCCAGGGCCGCTTTCACGTCGCTGGGGTTGACGGCCGCGCTGCACACCCGCACCACGGCCCAACCCGAACTGGCTCGCGGCGCCGTGCCCTTGCCAAGATGCAATTGAAGCTGCTTGGGGTCAGACACCGCGGCCTTCAGCCGCAGCGCCAACTGGTCTTCCTTGAATTCAACCGCCCCCTGAGACGGGGCCGGTGCTGTCGAAGATCGTGTGGAGCTCATGAGAAATTCCTTCGCTTGGATGGGCTGCAGGGCAGCAACGCCCGCAACCACTGAAAATCGAAACATTGATCAGATAAAAAGCAAACCGCCGGTGCCATGCCTGAGGCGCCGCCGGCGCTTCAGGCACCGCACCTGCCCTAACCTGCCGGCCGCAAGCCCAGGGCCGTGCGCATCTCGGCGGGGCTGGCCAGGCTGCCCCCCAGGTCGCTCACCAACTCGCGGGCCTTTTTCACCAGCTCGGCATTGCTCAAGGCCAGTTGGCCCTTGGCCAGGTACAGGTTGTCTTCCATCCCCACGCGCAGGTGGCCGTCCAGCAAGAAAGCCTGGGCCAGCATCGGGTACTCGTGCCGTCCGATCCCGAAGGCCGACCACACCGCCCCGGCGGGCAACAGACTGCGGGCATACATGAGCGTGGCCGGCGTGGCCGCAAAGCCATAGCGCACCCCCAGCACAAACGACCACAGCCCCGGCCCCTGCAGCACGCCGCGGGCGATCAGATCGGTGGCCAGGTGCAGGTCACCCGAATCGAAGATCTCCAGCTCAGGCATCACCCCGCAGGCGCGAATGGCCTCGGCCATCACCTGCACCGTGCGCGGGGTGTTGATCACCACCTCCTGGCCAGAATTCATGGTGTTCAAGTCGAGGGTGCAGATGTCGGGCCGAATCAACTCGATGTGACGCAGCCGCTCCAGCGGCGGCAACAGCGTAGTGCCCGGGCCGGCCTCACGGGGTTGCACCAGGCCGGGCACAAAGCGCCCGCCCGGCCCGGTGGTCAGGTTGATCACCAGGCCTTTGTTCTGCTGCCGTATCAGCTCAACCACCTCTTGGTACAGGCCCACCTCCATCGAGGGCTGGCCGGTGGCCGGGTCGCGCACATGGATGTGCACGGCCGCCGCCCCCGCCTCGGCGGCATCCAGGCTGGCCTCGGCAATTTCTTGCGGCGTGATCGGCAGGTACGGCGATTGGTCGGGCCGGGTCAGGTTGCCGGTGATGGCACAGGTCAGAAAGGTCTTGCGCATGTCAGGTCCTTTGACTGTCACAGGTGGCGCCCGCCGTCCACCACAATGCGCCCGCCCGTGGTGTAGCGCAGCGTGGTGGCGCAGGCTTCAACGGCGGCCGCCACGTCGTCGGCCGTGCCCACGCGCCGCAAGGGCAGGCTGGCCGCGGCCTTGGCATTGAAGTCGTCGGCCCGCCCCGGCACAAATCCGGTGTCGATCACCCCCGGCGACACCGACACCACCCTGATCCTGGGCGCCAGCGCACGGGCCAGGGCATCGCCCACCACATCGATCCCCGCCTTGGCGGCCACATACGCCAGGTTGCTGCCCACCCCCGTGAAGGCAGCAATCGATGAGATGTTGACGATCAGGCCATCGCCCGTGGCCTGAAGCAGCGGCACAAAGGCGCGAATGGTCGCCAGCACGCCCCTGAAGTTCACCCGCAGCATCTCGTCGATCAACTCGTCACTCAGGGCATTCAGGTCGGCGGTAGGCACGGCCCGGGTGTACCCGGCGCTGTTCACCAGCACATGCACCGGCCCCAGCAAGGCACTCACCTGCTCGGCCGCGGCCAGCAGCGAGGCCGTGTCGGTGATCTGGGCAGGCACCACCCCATGGCCCTGGCCGGGCAAGGCCGCCGCTTGCTGGGCCGCGCGGGCCCGGGCCGGGTCGTCGGCCTCAGTCTGGCCGGGGGTCGGCAGGTACAGCAAAACGCAGCGCGCCCCCAGGCGGCCCAGGCGGGCGGCCGTGGCCAACCCGATCGCACCGGTGCCCCCGGCAATCACCACGTGGCGCCCCTCCAGGCTGCGCATGGGTTTGAATTGAGAATGTTCCATGAAAGGCTTTCAAAAAATAAAAACAAAACAGCGCCACGCCCCCAGGCCGCCGGGGGGCAGGCCGGCCCTCAAGGGATGGGCGGCGCCGGGAACACCGGCACACCGGGCAGCAGGTGAAAGTCCTGCGCCAGCTCGGCCTGCTCAAGCCCCTGCTGCAACACCGTCTTGAAGTGCCCCACCAGGCCCTCGGTCACGCCAAACACCGGGTCGCTGCCCAGGGTGGCGGCATCGTCGGCAAACACCTGCGACACCAACACCTTGTGGCCCGGGGCCGACACCATGAAGTGCAGGTGCGCCGGCCGATGGGGGTGGCGCTGCTGCAGGCGCAACAGCTCGCCGCAAGGCCCATCGGTGGGCACCGGGTAACCCGCGGGCCGCAAACTGCGAAAGTGGTAGCGCCCCTGCGCGTCGGTCAAAAACCGCCCCCGCAGGTTCATGTCGGGCTGGCTCGGGTCTTGGTTCTCGTACAGGCCCACGGGCGAGGCCTGCCACACGTCGACCACCGCCTCGGCCAGCGGCTGCCCATCGGCGCCAAACACCCGTCCACTCACCTGCAGGGGCATGCCCCGTGCCGGATCACGGCTGGCCTCGGGCGCGTCACCCTGGGCCTGGTCGATCGACCTGCCCAGCGGGTAAAACGGCACGTTCGCGCGCCAAAAAGGCCCCAGCAACGCCGCCTCTGAATGCCCCTTGAGCGGGCGGTTGTTGATCAAGGCCACCAGGGTGGACAAACCCAGCAAATCGGCTGCCAGCACCACCTCATTGGTGTTCTGGCCCGTGGCTTGGCCCAGGCGCACCACAAAATCAAGGGCCTGCTCAAACTCGGCCTCGGTCACGGCGTGCGCCAGCACAAAACGGTGCAGGCACTCGGTCAGGCCCAGCAACAGCGTGCGGGCCCGCGGGTCGGGTGTGCCTTGCATGGCCTGCTGCACCAGCGGCCACAACGATTCGGGGGTGGTGGGCAGCACCAGCCCCTGCAGGTCGGCTGCGCCTGTCGGCTTGAGGTCGGGGGCGGTCATGGCGGCACTCGTGGCGGCGCTCATGGGGCCACCTCGGCACGGCGGTCACCAATCACCGCCACGGCCTGGATCTCGACCAGAATGCCGGGCTTGGCAAAGTTCGAGACGGTGATCAAGGCACTGCCCGGGTAACGCCCGTCTGGCCACAAGGCCTTGCGCGAGGCCACCACCTTGTCGCCCAACCGCGGGTCCAGCAGGTACACCGTGATCGTCACCACGTCTTTCAGGCGGCCGCCCTGCAAGGCCAGGGTCTCGTCGATCTGCTCCCACACCCGCTTGAGCTGCGCATCAAACTGGTAGGCGATGTCGTTGCCCTGCGCATCCTTGAGGGCCGACGAGCCCGCCAGCCACACCGTCTTGCCCCCTTCGGTGACCACCCCTGGCGAAAACGCCCGGTCGGTCTGGTAGGCGTTCTTGCGCAGGTGCTCGGCCCCCTGGGCCGTCCCTGCCAGGCCGAGGGCCAACGCCAGCCCCAGTACCTGCCCCAACGTTTTTCCCAACGTTGGCCCCAACGCAAGCCCCAATCTAGTCCCCATCGGCCGGCGGCCCCGCCGCCCGGCCCATGCCCACAAGTTGGTCTGGTTTGATTTGAATTGACTCATCACTCGCTCCCTTCAGTACAGCTTGAAAAACACACAACCCCGCCACTCACCTGGCCTGGCGGTTCGGCCCCCGGGTGCCCCGGTCCATCCCCCCCTGCAGTGCGGCCCCCGGGCGGGGCCTCCAGCTGCAGGGCTTGCCACCAACGCAAATCCACCGGCACCGCGGGCGGGGCCTTGCCAGCCGGGTCGCTGGGCTGCGCCGGCCCGTGCACCTGGCGCAGCTGCTGCACCGCGGCCAGGGCCTGCAGGTCGATGGCCATCGAAAAGTTCAGGCCCCCTTGCGGCGCCAGCAGGTCGGCCAGCACCGCGGCCGCATCGGTGGCCAACAGCTCAGCAAAGTGCTGTTGCAACAAGGCTTGCGCCTGGGCCCGGTGGCCGGGCTGCTGCAACCAGTGCAGGGCATCGCGGTAGGCCCGCAAAAAGCCCATCACGGCCTGCGGGTGGGCCTGGGCCCAGGGCGTTCGCACCACCCCCACCGTGCCCAGGTAATGCGGCGCCACATCGGTGCCCCTGGCCAGCACGCCATAGCCCTGGCGCTGCGCCAGCCGCTCGTAAGGGGGGCGCAGCAAGGTGGCCTCAAAGCGGCCTTGCACCAGTTGCTGGTAGCGCTGCGCAGTGCCCCCTGCGCTCAGCACCTGCACCTGCTGCGGCCCGGGGCCTACCGCCAGCCCGGCGCGGGCCACCAGCTCGCGCGCCACAAAGGCAAAGCCGGTGGTCTGGGCATCTACTGCCAGGCGCAGGCCCTGCAGGCCGGCCACGCGGCTCACGCCGGGGCACGCCACCAGCGACAACAAGCCGTTGTCGCCCGCCATGAAAGCCACCAGATCCGCCCCGGCCCGGGCCTGGGCCGACTCGCCCTGCCCGCCGGCATAGGCCAGCACGTTGTCCACGCTCATCAAGGCCAGCTGGGCCTGCCCGGTGTGCAGTGCCTCCACCACCTGCACCGAGCCACGGGCCGGCTGCACGATGATCTGCAAGCCTTGCGCCGCAAAATAGCCCTGCTTTTGCGCCACCCACAGCGGCAGGTTGAAAGCGCCCTCAAACACCATCACCGTCAGCGCCTCGGGTTCGGCGGGGGCGGCTGTTGCCGCCGGGGGCAATGGGGCAGGCGGGCCGGGCTGGCCCACCGCGCAGGCGACCAGCCCCCAGGCCAGCAGGCCCGCCACGGCCCTCCGGCAGGTTCTCCGCCAGGCCCAGCGGCTTGGGGCCCGCGCGCTCATGGTGCCCCCCCGTGCTCGGCCACCTGGCGCAGCCTTTGCTGCAGCTCTTCCCGCGTGAGCACGCCGTTCCAGCGGGCAATCACCAGCGTCGCCACGCCATTGCCGATCATGTTGACCAGCGCCCGCGCCTCGCTCATGAAGCGGTCAATCCCCAAAATCAAGGCCATGCCCGCCACCGGAATGCTCGGCACCACCGACAAGGTGCCCACCAGCGCAATGAAGGCCGCCCCCTGCACCCCGCTGGCCCCCTTCGACGTCAGGGCCGCCACCAGAAACAGCGACAACTGCTGCTCAAAGCTCAGCTCCACCCCCATGGCCTGGGCCACAAACAGGGCGGCCAGGGTCATGTAGATGCTGGTGCCGTCGGTGTTGAAGGTATAGCCCGTGGGCACCACCAGGCCCACCAGTGATTTGGGCAGGCCCAGGGCCTCCAGCTTTAGCATCAGGCTGGGCAGCGCCGCATCTGAAGAACTGGTGCCCAGCACCAGCAAGATCTCTTCTTTGATGTAGCCCAGAAACCTGAAGATGCTGAAACCCACCCACCAGCCAATGCCGCCCAGCACCACCACCACAAACAGCAGCGAGGTCAGGTAAAACGTGCCGATCAGCTTGAGCAGCGGCCCCAGCGAGGCCAAGCCGTAGCGCGCCACCGTGAAGGCAATCGCCCCAAAGGCGCCCAGGGGGGCCAGCTTCATGATCAGGTTGACCAGCGCAAATGCCGCGGCCGACACGCCGTTGATGCCCTGCAGCACCCCATGCCCGCGCTCGCCAATGGCCGACAGCGACACCCCGCACAACACCGCCACCAGCACCACCTGCAAGATGTCGCCCTTGGCAAATGCATCCACCAGGGTGTTGGGGATCACATTCAGCAAAAACTCGACCACGCTTTGCTGTTTGGCCTGCCCGGCGTAGCCCATCACTTCTTTGGCGTTCAGCGTGGCCGGGTCGACATGCAGGCCGGCACCCGGCTGCAGCCAGTTGGCCACCCCCAGGCCGATCAGCAACGCAATGGTCGACACCACCTCAAAGTACAGCATGGCCTTGGCCGCCGTGCGCCCCATGCTCTTGAGGTCTTGCATGCTGGCAATGCCCGACACGATGGTGCAAAAAATGACCACCGCAATCACCATCTTCACCAGCTTGATGAAGCCATCGCCCAGGGGCTTCATCTGCACGCCCCAGCCCGGCATCAGGTGGCCCAGCACAATGCCCAGGGCCATGGCCAGCAACACCTGGATGTACAACACCCGGTACCAGGGCTTGCGGCCTGGCTTGGCGCCCATGCGGGCCCCCATGGTGGCAGCGTGCGGGCTCATGAGGCACCCCCTGCTTGGGCGTGCAACTCGGCATCCAGCCGCTGCGCCGACTGCATCAACGTGGGCAGCACTGCGTTCAAAATGACATTGCTCATCACTGTCTCCCTTTGAAAAACCCAAGCTCAAAACGAGTAAGACCAACCCAGCTCAAACCCAGTTGATGCGGCGTTGGCCTGCCCTGGCACCAACGCACTGACCGCCATGCGTGCCCCGCCCTGATTGCGGATGCGCGCCGCCGTGGCGTAAACCTCAAAGCGCTTACCCCAGGCGGCTTTTGGCATGGTTTGAGTTGCCCATGGCGGTGGTGCGCGGCCCGCCCTCGCTCAGGTACTGGCCTACCGACACATCAATCAAGCCAAACAACTGCGCCGAGCCCTTGCTGCCGGGGGCCGGCGCCAGCGCCGCTTGCGATACCGGCTGTTGAGCCTGCGCAAATACAGCCAAGGGCCAAAAAACGGCAACAGAAATCCCTACCTCTTGAAAGAAGCGTTTCATAAAAACCTTGATTCACTGGATTGCAAAACAGCCCCGTCAAACGGGGTGCGGAACCCTTTGCGCCCTGGCCGCAACGCACTCAGGTTGGTGCAAGGCCCTGGTCATGGCCGTGCTGAAGCAACAAGCTTTGGCTCAAAAATCCAACGCGGGT
The DNA here is from genome assembly GCF_059422285.1 of Curvibacter sp. GW821-FHT01G03. Taxonomy (NCBI): domain Bacteria; kingdom Pseudomonadati; phylum Pseudomonadota; class Betaproteobacteria; order Burkholderiales; family Comamonadaceae; genus Curvibacter; species Curvibacter sp. GW821-FHT01G03. The sequence continues at coordinate 10,674 of NZ_JBWKWP010000005.1, read as the reverse complement.
TGGACAATCAGCCGCCAGACAAGCAATCCGATTTGCACAACTCAAGTTAGAGGTACGAATGGAAATTGCCGTGGCATTTGGCTTGGCGTTGAAGCAGCGCCGGCAGGCTGCAGGCCTCAGTCAAGAAGCGCTGGGCTTTGAAGCAGGCCTGAGCAAGAACTACATCAGCCTGCTTGAAAACGGCCAACGCCAGCCCACCCTCGCCAGCCTGCTCAGCCTGGCCCAGGCCCTGAAGCAGGCGCCGCCTACCTTGATCCACCAACTGCTGCCCCTGCAAGCGCAGGCGCGCGCTCAGGGCGGGTAAGGCGGGCGACCCGCAGCGCAAGGCCTGGCAACAAAAGGTGGGGGATAGGGAGCGGCAGCAGCGCGATTGCTGGGCCTGAGATGGCCGTATGGCATGGTTCAGTACTCCACAGTGAGACTGCAAACCACCCTCGGTCTTATTACGGACATCAGAGTGGTCGGAATGTTGGCAACCCGAACAAAGCCGTGCACCAAGCGTTGCCGCTCTGGTCATCCCGTCCGAAAGCGAAGCCCCCGGTAAAACCGAAAGCCATGAATTCTGACGTGACAAAACCTCATTTCGGAGAGATTGCGCCGCACTATGCGGGTGTTGCTTGCACCAACCCTTTCGGGCTGCAGCGACTATGAATTAGGAACCACCTTGGCCACCCCCCAGGAGACCAGGCAAGTTACCTGTGGCGAGTCTAGCGGTTTGGGCGGGCGGAATGGGGCGCTGCAGTGCCTGTGTCGGCACCTGGTCGACAGCGGCCTCATGCTGATACGGCAGGCATTTACCGCTGCATTTGCCGCTGCATTTGCACACCCATTTGCAGCCAGGTACGAGACGATTCGGCAGATGATTTGCGTCATTTGTACCAACATTGCGCCTGATGTACGCAACAAGGAGGCTAACCATGGCTGCAGCCACCCCACGTTCGGCCCGGCTGGGGCTGCGCGCGACACTCGAACAAGAAGCCGTGTTGCGCCGCGCGGCCGAAGTCGCACACAAATCGTTGACTGATTTCAGTCTCGAAGCCGCTTACCAGGCAGCCGAGCAGACACTGCTGGACCAGCGATTGTTCATGGTCTCAGGCAGCCAGTACCAGGCGTTTCTAGAAATGCTGGACCGTCCGGAGGCGGACAACCCCGGCTTGGCAGACCTGTTCTCGCGGCGCCCTGTCTGGGCTGAAAAATGAGTGTGTCGGCACCGGAGCCGCTAGACGCGCATCACCGGCTGGAAGGTTTTGACTGCGGCAAGCCCACACTCACCGATTGGCTGCTGCGACACTCACGCCAAGGTCAAAGCAGCGGCTCGGCAAGAACTTTCGTCGTGGGCGATGGGGATCGCATTGCAGGCTACTTCAGTTTGACCGTTGGTCAGATCGACACACTTGAGGCAGCGGCCCGAGATGCCGATTGAATGGCTAGCCCCGGTGCCAATCCTGGCCCTGGCTGCGCGCTGCGCCTTAACCGTCAAACCCTCACACCTCATGGGCGCAAGGCCCTGCGGGCGGTGGCAAGTAGTGGGCATGCGCTGCTTTGGCCGGCACTTTTCGCTAAACTGTTGGGCACAACTTCACCGGGTTTAAGCCATGCCACCGCGCCCCACCAACGCCCGCAAAAAGCCCAGCATGGCCGCCCTGCGTCGGGCCGTGGCCAGCTCAACCGCCATCGAAACGGGCCAGAACATCCAGAAGCTAGAGCAAAAACTGCAGCAGCCCAGCCAGCAGCGGTTTGCCCACATCAAGTTGGCGGCGTAGGGCTTTCGGCCCACAGGTTCAGGGCGGTTCGAACCCAGAACTTCATGGGTTCGTAGTTCATGGCCACACCGGCGTGGATGGCGCTCAAATAGCCATTCTTGTGTGTTTCCCAACTGCTGTAGTCCAGCGGGTTGTGCCCCGCTTGCACCGCCATTGCATCGGCCAGCAAGCGTGAAAGCCGGCCGTTGCCCTCACGAAACGGGTGGATCAAGATCAATTCGACATGCGTTACGGCAATGGCTTCGACCAGGCCCGCTGGCGTGTGGCGGTCGCAAGGTGTGTAGCGCCTGAGCACATTCTTTTCAAAGCCCGCCAACAAGCGCGGAATCTGCCCCGCCGCCGCAAAGCTGAAGCCCCCCTTGCTCATGTTGACCGAGCGCTCTTGCCCCGCCCAGGCATACACATTGCCAAGCCAGCGCCGGTGCCAACGCTTGATGTCGGCCACCGACAGGGCCTGGTCTGGCAGCTCGTCAACCAGCACGTTTTGATAAAGCTGGGCCAGCAACTGCAGCTCCAGGTCGTTCATGTCGTCAACGGCCGTGATGCCCGCCAGATTGCGCAGCACCAGCCCGCCCGAGCCTGGCTGGGCCTCGTTGTCTGCAGCATGTAGCGCGTACCGGCCCATGCGGCCAGTATCAGCAAGCAGTGCAAGCCCCTGCGGGCCCCAGCTTGCCGTACAGGGCTGCATCTGCCCGGCGGCGTGTTCTGGGGTACTGTGCGGGGCCTGACCCAAGCCGCAGCCCTTCTTGCCTGCACGATGCCCGCCTTGAGCATTCTCGGGCCGGCACTGCGCCTAAAAATCACATGGCGCTGCACGGTGAACACGCCGGGTGTGTAGTCCAGCTTCTCGCTGACGTCTTCGCCGACGCGTTTGAGTGGGCGCCACACCCTGGGGTGGTGCACACCGTGGCGCTGGGCTCGTGACTGATGCTGATGCGGGGCAGCTAGGGCGGCAAGGTTTGGCGCTTGGGGATTTGCTTGGGCACCTGTGCAGCTTGAGGTGCGGCCTTCAACTCGGCCAGTTCTTCTTCCAGCGCCGCGATGTCGGCTTGAACGGCTTCTTCAAACAAGTAGCGTGCTTCGTCTGTTCACCTGTGCTCGACGCTCGCCCACGACCCATTCCTGGGATTCGTCGCGCTCAACTACAAAAATCTCATAAACAATGAATTTTCGTAGGTTAACAAGCCAAGTCATTTCAAGGAATGAAATTTCATAGGTTAAATCACTATAGGCTTTTATTAGCCATGAGCTAAACTATTATTTTTCATAGTTTGATCCAGTTTTTTCTAGATAAACCCTGCTATGTCATCACTTGTTGATCTCAATGCCTCTCCAGCCGAGCTCGAAGCTTGGCTTGGTGAGCAGCTCCGGGCTGAGCGGCTGCGCAAGAACATCACGATGGCCGACCTTGCCATTCGCGCCGGGGTATCTGACCAGACCATCCGCGCCTTGGAGGCGGGACGCGGCGGCCGTGTGGAGTCGCTGATCCGGGTGGCTGTTGCGCTAGGGCGCAAAGACTGGCTAACCAGCTTTCGCCCCCCGGTGAAGATCAGTCCCTTGCAGATCGCCCAAGGAACGCCCCGACGTCAACGGGGCTCCCGCAGCGTCCTCACCTCCAGCCAACCGAAGGATCGCTAGATGGCATCGTTCAAACCCGTGGAAGCCGTCAGCGTTGAAATATGGGGCCACAAAGTCGGCGCTGTTGCGTTCAACCCCGAATCAAGGTTCTATGCATTCGAGTATGAGCCCAGGTTTCTTCGCTCGGGCATCGAGCTCGCTCCGCTGCAGATGCCCCTCGCACTGGGTAGCGAACCCTTCGAATTCCTGAGTCTGCCAACGGAAACCTACCACCGCTTACCGGCAATGATCGCCGACGCCTTACCCGACAAATTCGGCAACGCCCTGATCAACGCCTGGATGGCCGACCGTGGCATGAACATCAACAACATCACGGCGTTGGATCGGCTCGCTTACATGGGCCAACGCTCCATGGGTGCCTTGACCTTCAGACCCAATCGCGGGCCATCAAAGACTCAACCCTCGGCACTGCAGATGTCCGCGTTGGTGACCCAGGCCCGCAGTGCCATCAGTGGCGACTTCGACAACAGTGACCATACGAGCGACGTGCTGCGCCAGATCATCCAGGTCGGCACCTCGGCCGGTGGAGCCCGAGCCAAGGCAACTATCGCCTGGAACCCTCAAACCCAAGAGGTACGGACGGGCCAGTTCGACATCCCCGATGGTTTCCAGGCTTGGCTGCTCAAGTTCGATGGCATGGGGGCCGACGCACAGTTGGGCCTGGGCCGCCATTACGGCCGGATCGAATACGCCTATTCGCTCATGGCCAAGGCTGCGGGCCTTGACATGACCGAGTGCCGTTTGCTTGAGGAAGAAGGCCGGGCACACTTCATGACTCGACGCTTTGACCGCAGCGGCAACGAACGCCACCACATGCAGACGCTGTGCGCCATGGCACATCTGGACTTTAACCAGATCGGCACCCATAGCTATCACCAACTGTTTCAGACAGCCCAGATGTTGGAACTGGATCGGGCATCCATGCAAGAGATCTTGCGCCGCATGATCTTCAATGTGCTGGCGGCCAACCATGATGATCACACCAAGAACTTTTCCTTTCTCTTGCGCCGGGGCCATGCCTGGGAACTGGCTCCCGCCTATGACATCACCTTTGCCTTCAATCCCGAAAATAAGTGGCTCAAGCAGCACCTGATGTCGGTGAATGGCAAGTTCGAGGGCATTACCGAGTTGGATTTTCGAGAGGTCGCAGATCGCTACGAACTGCTGGGTGTCTGCAAGGACACCATTGCAGACATACGCGCAGCGGTGGCGCGATGGCCGCAGTTCGCGAACGAGGCCGGCGTGCCGCCAGCCTTGGCCGAAGAGATAGCTCAGTCGCTTGCTGGACGTTGATGTCAGGTTTGAGCACGGTATTGACTCGTGTCCCCAAGGGGGGGGGGGTACCAGCACAAAATGTTGAGCTTGCTTATATCGACCCACTGCTCAATCACAGACGGATTTAGTACCTAAGCCCCGGCTGACCTCAGTGGCCGTGGTCTTGCCTTGCATGATGCGCACCACCAGCCCACCCGAGCCTGGCTGGGCCTCGTTGTCTGCAGCCTGTAGCGCGTGCCGGCCCATGCGGCCAGTATCAGCAAGCAGTACAAGCCCCAGCGGGCCCCGGCTTGCCGTACAGGGCTGCATCTGCCCGGCGGCGTGTTCTGGGGTACTGTGCGGGGCCTGAGCCTCAGCCCCACGGCCCAAGCCGTAGCCCTGGCCTGCACCATGCCTGCCTTGAGCATTCTGGGGCCGGCAATGCGCCTAAAAATCAATGAGCGTGCGGGTGGACGTACTGGTGGGCGTACTGGTGGACGTGCGAGTGGGCGTGAGGGTGGGCGTGAGGGTGGGCAGGGCTTTCAGGGCAACGAATCAAGACCCAAATCAGACAACCCTTGGCCATTCAACCCCCAATCAAGGGAATTCAAAATGGCCTTGATTCAAGCAAGCATTGAATTGCAAAAACATGGGTTTTGAAACCATCGATTCAACCGTGTTTAAACCATTAAATGCGCAGCCCCATGCGCTGATGGGCCCATGCCCGGGTCAATGGGCTGATCAACAGGTTGTGGCTTTAAAACAAAAACCTTGACGGCCTGCGTTGAAGTTTTGTGAGCGCCACTCAAGCAGCCCCCCCCACATGAGCCCCCCGGCACCGGCGGCTACCAAGCAACGCATTGACTAGCTTGTTTTCAGCGACTTTTGAACTATAAAAATCAATAGGTGTTGTGCACCACCATCTAAAAGTCAGCTTTCTTTGTGGGCCCTCACTGATGATTTCTATGCCACGCCGCCAAGACATTGGCAATAATGACAAAGCGTGAAATATTAAACAAAAATAGGGAAATCAGGGATGAGTTCTAACAACGAACCGTGTATAGGCGCACCTGCCCACTACCGCACACGGGGCCCGGTGGATGCCCCGCCGTGCCCCTTGCACACGGCCGCCGCCGGGCCCGCTAGGCTAGGCAGCCCCCGCGGCACGGGCCAGCACCCCACCTTGCCGCGCCCAAGCCTGGGCCCGCAAGCGCCAGGCAAGCCCCCTACCCGGCCCCGCACCAGTCACAAGCCGTGCTGCCACACGGGGTGGGCCGGCACCACCCCGGCCCACCACCGCCGAAAATGACAACGGAGAAGACCATGACAACGCATGCCATGTTTTTGCTCTATGTGTTCATTGGGCTGCTGGGTTTCATCATCAATATGGTGCGAGAGGCAAACAACCATATCAGCGAATGGAAACACTCGTCGATTGACCTGCCCGATGACCTTGAAGAAAAGACCGGAAAGCTGCTTTTTTGGAAAATACTCAACAAAGTCATTTCATTGATGTTTCAGCTTTTGCTTTATGCGATCTTTTGGCCAGTAATGCTGTCGCTTTATATCGTTTCAAAACTGCGATCACCAAAGCAAGATACAGATTATCAAGAAACCAAGTTTTTTGAAGAGTGATGGGGCAACCCAAAATAATGCGCATCAAGTACGGTTGCAGTCCAATCATCCATTGGTTGATGAAGCCACAGCCATGCTTTGCTGTTGTGGGCGCCCTCAAGCGGCAGACCTGGCGACAACCCACGGGGATTGATAGCAAGCCCCGGCACCCCACGCCCTCACCATCAGGCCACCTTGTTCTGGTAGAACACCACCATGACCGACCGCACCCCCCCCCCAGCGCCATCGCCTCGGCACCGCCAGTTGGCGCACCCCAAGGCCCCATCCTGGGTCACCTGCCTTTGAGCGACTTTGCCACCGTGGTGCAGTCTGCACCATTGGTGTCGATTGATCTGGTGGTGGTGCGCAACCACAGCCATATTTTGCTGGGCCAGCGTACCAACCGGCCCGCCCAGGGCTACTGGTTTGTGCCAGGGGGCCGAATCTATAAAAATGAAACCACGCAACACGCCATGCGGTGCATTGCTGAATCTGAAATCGGGATTACGCGGAATATGATAAAAGGCTGCATTAAACCCCAATAGCTTGGGGCATATGAGCATTTTTATGCTGATAGTTTTGCTGCCCAACAGGCTATCACCACGCATTATGTGGCGTTGGCCCATTTGCTGCATGTGCCCGAAAGCTTTGAGCCCGCGCACCGCGACGCCCAACACCAAGCCTGGCGCTGATGGCCGCTGCAGCAGGCCCTGGCCAGCCCCGAGGTGCATCACTTCAGCCAAAACTACCTTCGTGATTTACAACAACCTAGGGTTTGTAAGTAGCTGTACATAAATTTTGATAATAATGGCCCTGCGTGAACCATTTAACAAAATCAGGGGAATCAGGGATGAGTCCTGGCAACGAACAACGCATTTACATGGCAGGCCACCGAGGCCTAATGGGCTCGCCGTTGGTAACGGCTGCGGCAAGCCCAGGGAGACGTCGTGCGGGCGCGCAAGCATGTCGAGCTGGACTTGACCCAGGCTGACCAGGCCGAGGCATTTTTTGCTGCCGAGAGGCACACTCAGGTAAACCTGGCCGCGGCGAAGGTGGTCGGAATTGTGATGAACAACAGCCACCCTGGTGACTTCATCTGCGACAAACTGATTACTTAAATCAAGCGACGCAGTTGGTTTTTCAAAAATAGCAATTAAATACCACCGGCAATTATTCGTTATTTTATAAAACAAGGTGTAAGCGATGCAGCCGAACTCACCTAACGAAGCATTCTCATCCAAAAATCCTCGACACATTCACAATACGGTCAATATTAAATACCTTATTAGAAATAATACTTTAAAAGATATCGTCGCCTCAAAAAATAGAATAAAATATTCATCATGAGCACCGTGCTTCAACAATAAAAATCCAACCGACACAGATCAAATTTTGGCGCAATTACTGCGCACACATTCCAAAATCAGAGAGCATATATGGAGTATAGAAAAGAGATAGATGGACTAAGAGCACTCGCTGTTGTTCCAGTTATAATTTTTCATGCCGGCTTTAAAACTTTTAGCGGCGGCTTTGTAGGTGTTGATATCTTTTTTGTCATCAGCGGCTACTTGATCACAACCCTCTTGATTGAAGATCTCCAGAAAAACAAATTCTCGATTATTTCATTTTACGAGAGGCGTGCAAGGCGAATATTGCCTGCACTTTTCTTTACTATGCTCGCCTCACTATTTTTTGCATGGTGCTGGCTAAGCCCTAGCGATGCGAAAAGCTTCTCTGGAAGCATGGCGTCTGTACCAATATTTTTATCAAATATTTTTTTCTGGCGACAGGCAGGTTATTTTGACATTGCAAGCGAGGTAAAGCCGCTTATACACACCTGGAGCCTAGCGGTTGAAGAACAGTTTTACATCTTATTCCCAGCCCTCTTAATACTATTAAGGCGCCTTGGAAAGAGATTTATCCATTTAATATTAATTTGCATTTTTGCGGTTAGTTTCACATTTTCAGAATATAGTCAAAGACACCATCCCGATGTAGCCTTCTACTTGCTTCCGAGCAGGGCTTGGGAATTTATCATTGGGACGCTTACAGCACTTTTTCTGAGCGACCCCAACGCGTATCAATTTAAAAAAACCACATCACAGATAGCTAGCATACTTGGAGCCATATTAATACTAACTCCAGTTTTCACATATAATAAAAATACTCCATTTCCGGGCTTTTACGCATTACCTCCAACAATTGGGGCCGCGCTTGTCATAATTTTCACAACAAAAGAAACGTTAATAGGAAAACTGCTCTCCGGTAAAATTATTTCTGGAATTGGATTAATAAGCTACAGCGCCTATTTATGGCACCAACCCATACTTGCCTTTGCACGCATTCGCAGTTCAGACATCCAATTTGAAAAATCTTCTATGCTATTACTAGCGGCAGCATCACTGGCTGCCGGCTATCTTAGTTGGAGATACATTGAACAACCTTTTCGAAATAAAATTAAGTTCAATATCCACCAAATACTACTCATCGGAGCAATAGGCGGCTCATTCTTTCTAGTTCTAGGAATTCATGGTTTCATCTCAAACGGATGGATGTCACTCCGACTAAACAAAGGGCAGATACACTTAATGGAGACAGCTATACCGAGTCCAAAACGAGAAGCCTGCCATACCGGAGGCGACAATTACATAAAACCAGAAAAAGCATGCGAATTTTTTGGAACCCATATCACTTGGGCGGTCTTCGGCGATAGTCATGGGGTTGAACTATCATACGCATTAGCTGGGCAATTAAGATCCTCAAACATTGGAGTAAAGCAACTCACATTTAGTGGCTGCTCTCCATCGTACTGGTACAACACACAGATTGAAGAAACATCATGCTCACGCTGGACCAAAGAAGTTGTTGACTACCTAGATCGAACCCCCGAAATCAGCACTGTCATTGTTTCTTACCGCATAAATCAATATCTTTTTGGAAAGCATGACGGATTTTATCCCGAACTACCGAGTCAGGTCTCACCCGATAATCAAACCAAGATATGGAACTCCTACATTGGACTTTTAGAGCACCTTTCCAAAAAAAAGAAAAATGTAATTATAGTATTGCAAGCACCCGAAATTAGACGACGGATCGACGATTTGATATTTAATCAAAGAGATCAATTCGATGAAATTATTGGCACCTCCGACGAATGGTGGCAGCGAAGGAATAGCTACCTAAACAACCACATAGCAGAAATACCTTCCAATATAAAAATAATGAATACAACCTCTTTATTTTGTCAAAATGCCAATTGCTATGCAGCGAGAGCAGGCATCTCTTACTACTTTGACTCAGATCATTTGTCAATCAAAGGTGCGGACTTGGTAGCAAGAGAAATTATCAATTTAAGCGGACGCCAATGATAAAAATTAACTAGTCGTCCCCAAAAAATTCAAATCCCAAGCTAGGGCACCAAATAGTGGTGCCGTTGTAGCGCGCCAATTGAAGGCTACACGCGCCCAGTTCACCGGGGTTCGATACGTTTTCCCTCATATGGCCTGCTTTAGGCACCCCTTTCCTATATAAATCAACGGCTTAGCTGCTGTTTTCTGAATTTCTTTACAGTGTAAACATTTCGTCGTGTCGGTAGCACCTACTTTTCCATCTTCCGCTAAACTCCAGACATAACTTGCTGAACCGACTGTCCACGCACAAGGTCAGCCGGATTACGGAATTACTGCCCCACAAGTGGGCTGGTGTACGCGAAGGCTGAATTCAACAGAGAAATTGAAGGGTACTCATGCTCGCACTGATTAGCGTGGACATGAGTACCCTACTGTATTGACCCAGTGATTTCCTGCTCAGGTGTTATCGTTGAAAGGAAACACAGATGAGCACCCTGATGGAAGACGACATCAAGCGTTGGACGGCCAAGAGAAAGACGGCTTTGGTCCTGGACATCATTCAAGGCAAGACCACGGTCTCAGAGGCCAGCCAGGCCTACGACCTCAACCCATCTGAGGTTGAACAGTGGGTCGATGAAGGCAAACGCGGCATGGAGAACGCGCTGCGCAGCAAACCCCTGGAAATCAAAGAGCAGTACGAACGCCAGCTCAGTGATCTGCAGCAGGCCTACGGCGAAGCGATGTTGGAGCTGCGTGCCAGAAAAAAGCTGGCCTCCCTGCTGGGCAACGAGGACGAGAAATGATCCTCAGCCTTCAGCAGGGATTGGCAGAAGACGGGATTGCGGTCAGCCTGGTCAAGCTGTGCCAGTGGTTCCAGATTCCGCGGCGCACGGTGTACTACCGCAGCACCAAATCGGCGCTCAAGGTTCAAGAACACTTGGTTCAACCCATCAAGGCCATGATCGAAGAGAACCCCTCCTTCGGTTATCGGACAGTGGCGCACCTGCTTGGCTTCAACAAGAATACTGTGCAGCGCATCTTCCAGATCAAGGGCT